>DATMBA010000193.1:0-31453 GCA_035559635.1 Roseiflexaceae bacterium | reverse complement strand
CTGGCCGGAGCGCCTCACCGCCCGCCGGCTGCTGTTCAACGCCTACCTCCCGGCGCTGCTGCGCACCCTGCGCTACGACCTGGTGGTCGGCTTCGACATCGACGGCTTCCTGTGGTCCGGGCGCCCGCCCGCCGCACGTGGCGGCACGCCCTACGTGGTGAGCATCAAGGGCGTGCTGGCCGAGGAGGCGCGCCAGGAGCGCGGCGAGGCGCGCCGGCTGCTGTGGTCGCTCTCGCACCTGGAGCGCCACAACGCGCGCGGCGCGGACGCGGTGCTGGCCACCTCGGCCTACTGCCGCGACGCGATCGTGCGGCACTACGGCGTGCCGCCGCAGCGGGTGCGCCTGGTGCCAGAGGGGATCGACCTGGAGCGCTGGCGGCGGATCGGCCACCAGGAGCCGCACGAGACTGACGGGGCGACCATCCTGTGCGTGGCGCGCCAGTACCCGCGCAAGCACGTGGCGGACCTGCTGCGGGCCATGCCGCTCGTCCGCCGCGCGGTGCCCCAGGCGCAGGCCCTGATCGTGGGCGACGGGCCGGAGCACGACAATCTGCTGCGGCTGCACGCCCGGCTCGGCCTCGGTGAGGCGGCCCGGCTGCTGGGGGCCATCCCGGACGACGACGCGCTGGCGCGGCTGTACCGCCACGCGGATGTCTTCTGCCTGCCAAGCGTGCAGGAGGGCTTCGGGATCGTGTTCCTGGAGGCCATGGCCAGCGGGCTGCCGATCGTCGGTACGACCGCCGCCGCCATCCCGGAGGTGGTGCCGCACGGGCGGGCCGGCACACTCGTGCCCCCCGGTGACGTGGCGGCGCTGGCGGGCGCGCTCGTCGAGTTGCTCCAGCGCCCCGAGCTGCGCGCATCCTACGCCGCCTACGGTCAGGAGCACGTGGAACGCTACGACTGGGGCCGGGTGGCGGAGAGCTTCCTGGAGGCGGTGGCGCCGCTGCTGGGCCAGGCACGCCTGGCGGCGTAGAAGGGTCCGCCGCAACCACGAAGGCTCGAAGGATCTGATATATCCCAACTGGCTAAATGCTTGCAGGCCAAGCCTCGTCATACGGACGAGGGATTTTCAGGGAGGGCAAGCCCTCCCTGCCCCTCCCATGGCGCATGTTCTCTTTGGAAGCATTTAGCGCCGTGCTACCGCAGGGAGCTTCGCTCTGGCACCGCCCCGCGCAGACCCGGATTCCCTTCCCTTCTTCGTGCCCTGGCGCCTGCGTGTCTTCGTGGTTAGCCATGGGTTCGCTGCGCGGCCTCCAGCTGTACCGTCTGGTGAGGCTCGGAGAGGCTTCGCCCCGCCGAAAAAGAATTGCTGTGGGGGCCGCAGCTCCCAAACAATCTTCTCAAAGGTTCTTTTGGAGGGGCTGCGCCCCTCCAAACCTCCCGCTTTGCGGTTACGCTCTAGTGCAGAACATCCACCGCCAACCGCACCAGCACCCGCGCCGCGGATGCGATGCTCGGCACATCCACCCACTCGTCCGCCTCGTGGGCCCCGGCGCCGTACGGGCCGAACTGGACCGTCGGAATGCCCAGGTCGGCTGCGAAGTAGTTGCTGTCCGCCACGCCCGTCATATAGCCGAACTCCGGCGCGCGCCCGGCCTCGGCGCGGTACGCCTCGGCGAAGCGTCGCACGAAAGGGTGCTCGGGGCTGATCTCCCACGGCGGGTAGTACGGCGGGTCGATCGTGAAGTCGAAGCGCGCCGGCGAGCCGAGCGACTCCGCCAGGGCCCGCATCTCGGCCAGCACCGTCTCAGCGGTCTCGCCGGGGACGATGTGGCGGTTGATGGTGAAGGTGGCGCGCTCCGGCACGGTGATCACATACTGCTCGCTGCCGCTGTGCAGCGAGAGCAGGCACTGGGTGGCGGTGAGCCGCGGGTGCGCGCCGAGCGGCATCTCGTCCAGGCGCGCCACCAGCCTGCCGGCCTCCACCGCCGCGTTGATGCCCAGGTGCGGCAGCGAGCCATGCGCCGCCCTACCGGTCACCTCACCGCGCACCAGCACCTTGCCCACCCCGCCTAGCACCGGGCGCTCCCAGGAGGGCTCCGTCACCACGCAGTAATCGGCCTGGATGCGGCCATCCACCAGCGCGCGAGCGCCGATCGAGTATGCCTCCTCGTCCACCACCGAGGTCACCAGCAGCGTGCCGCGCCACCGGTCGCGCCGCTGGCTGAGGGCGCGGGCGGCCAGCAGCATGGCCGCCACACCGCTCTTCATGTCGTAGGCCCCCAGGCCGTAGAGCCTATCGCCCTCGCGCCGGCCCTGCCACGGGTCGCAGCTCCAGCCGCGCGCGGCCAGCACAGTGTCCACGTGGCCGTTGAGCAGCAGCGTCGGCCCGGGGCCGTTGGCGATGCGCGCCACCACGTTCGGGCGGTCGCCTACGGTGGGCAGCAACTCGGCGCGCATGCCGTGGCGCTCCAGCCAGGCCGCCACCGCCCGCTGCACCGCCCCCTCCTCGCCAGGGTAGCTGCGGATGCCCACCAACTCGGCCGTGAGCGCCGCGCCCTCCTCGGCCGGGATCGCGCTGTGAAGCCAGGTTGAGTCGATCATGTCGGGGCCTTTCTTTTACCACGAAGGCACAAAGACACGCAGGCGCGAAGGATCTGGCATGTCCCGATCGTGGTACAAGCGCCGTAACCGCCGTGGTATAATACCACCGCCTTCTTGTCTGCGACGCGCCGGAGACCCCGGCGCTCTTTTTTAGAAAGGATGCCCTGTGAGTACGGCCGTAGCGATGCCGCAGATGGTACAGCTCAGCTGCCCGAACTGCCGCGCCCCCATCCAGGCTCAGGTCTTCACGTTGGTGGACGCTGGCCGCCAGCCCGAGCTGAAGGCGCGCCTGCTCATGGGCCAGCTCAATGTGGGCGCCTGTGCGAACTGCGGCTACCCGGTGATGATCGCCGCGCCGCTGATCTACCACGACCAGGCCAAGCAGCTGTTCCTGGTGCACTTCCCGCAGCAGATCAACGCCCGCCCGGAGGAGCAGGAGCGCTTCGTGGGCGAGGCCACCAGCGCCCTGCTGCGCACGCTGCCGCCCGGGGCGCCCAGGGGCTACCTGCTCGCGCCGCGCCGCTTCCTCACGCTCACCTCGCTGGTGGACGCGGTGCTGGAGGCCGACGGCATGACGCGGGCGGACCTAGAGGCCGAGCTGCGGCACGTGCAGCTGGTGAGCCTGGTGAGCTACCTGGCCGAGGCGCAGCAGCACGGCGAGGAGACCCTGCGCGCGGCGGTGGAGCAGCTGAAGGACCAGCTGGACTACTCTTTCTTCGCGGCGCTCACCGAGTTGGCCGAGGCCGGCGCGCGGGACGGCCAGCAGGAATCAGCCGAGCTGCTGCTGAACCTGCGCGAGAAGCTGCTCCAGCTCACCGGGCTGGACGGCACCGCGGGGGGCGGTGCCGGGGCGCCCACCCCCGCGACCGATGGTGAGGCGGCACTCGACCGGCTGCTGGCGGCCTCGGACGAGGAACTGGAGGCGGCGCTGGAGGAGCTAGACGCCCCGATCGAGGATATTCTCGAGGCGCTGGAGCGGCGCGTGGCGGAGGCTGAGCGCGCCGGGGATGCGGCCGGGGCGGCGCGCCTGGAGCAGCGCCGTGCGGCGATCAAGGAACTGGAGGAGCGCCTCACGCGCGAGGGGCAGGCGCTCTACGAGGCCGCCGCGGCGGCGCTACAGGAGGCGATGGACGCCGACGACCCGCGCGAGTCGCTGCGCCGGCACAGCGCCACGCTGGACGGCAAGGCCGGCGAGGCCTTCGCCTTCCTGCTGGAGAACCACCTGGCCATGGCGCAGCGCTCCGGCCGGCAGGACCTCGTCGAGCGCCTCACAGCACTGCGCAAGCTGGCGGACGAGGTGCGCGAGGAGGCGCTCACGCCCGAGGACCGGCTGATCAACCAGCTGCTGCATGCCGAGACGCCGCAGGCCGCCACCAGCCTGCTGCGCCAGAACACCTCTATGGTCACCACGGCGTTCGTGCGGCGCCTGAACGAACGCGCCGCCGAGGAGGAGCAGCGCGGCAACAAGCCGACCGCCGACCGCCTGCGCCAGTTGGGCCGCGAGGCAGGGGCCATGCTCTTCTAACCACGAAGGCAGCAAGCCACGAATTGACAGGACTTCCGCGGTGGTGCTGCCCCCACCCCACGGGGAGGTGTGGCGGGGCTGCGCCCCCCTCCGCAACAGATGTGCGACGACTCGGTGTGGGGACCGTAGGCCCCCACACCCCCGGCGGGGCGAAGCCCCGCGCCCCCGATTCGCGGGCGCCCGCGTCACTCCTGTATTGAGGCGCCACGGCTACCCGGCGGGGGTCTGTTCCAGTTGGGCGCGTGCCTGGCGGGCGAGTTGCTCGAGGCGCAAGTTCACGATCTCCTGCCACTCGGCGGCCTCCTGGTCCTCCAGGGCGCCGCCGCCGTATTTCAGCTCCATTGCCATATCCCAGCCCTTGCGGGAGGCGAACTTCTCGAGTTGCTCGCGGCGCTCCTGCGGCCAGCGCTCGATGAAGCGCTGGAACGCGCGTGCCAGCTTGCCGGAGCCGTCCGGATTCAGCGAGGGCAGTGGGAAGGTGTCGTGGCCGTCGTGGCTGGTGTCCGGCTTCTTCGCCGAGGTGTAGTAGATCAGCTCGCAGGCGCGGCAGCAGCGGTACTCCCCGGCGCCGTCGAAGGCGGCCGGGTTGCTCGCGATCGCCCCGATCAGCATGCGGTCGGTGATTGCCATGGCGCTTCCCTGGTGCGCTTTACAGTGGCGGCTGCACGCGGGCCGTCAGGACGCGCCGCGCGCCCCCTGAAGCCCGCCAGGCTGAAGGATAGCACACCGCGGGCGCTTCGTCTATAGTACTTCGTACGGCGGGTGCGACGTACTGGCTTGCCGGTGCGGCGCCACCTCCGGCACGTGAACGGGCGGGCTATCCGGCGCGCAGGCCGCCGGCGCGCCTGCACCCTAGCCCGCCTGCGCGGGCTAGGCAAGGGGTAGCCCGCGGCTTCAGCCGCCGGGCGTGGGAGAGCGCCACGTACCCGAATGTGGTGAAACTTCATCAGCCGCCGAGCGTGGCACGCCACCCACGGACGTTGATCAAGCCTTCGTACGGCCATAGGTGGGACGCACGCTCTTGCAGTGGCGTCGCGCGAACCATGATGAATAGGTTATAATGATGCCGGGCGGCGTGGCGCGCTGCGGGCAGGCCAGTGCGCACCGCGCCGCTGATGAGATGGAGCGACCATGAACCTGTGGCATGAGCTGGACCCCGGCCCAAGCACGCCGGAGGTGATCCACGTGGTGGTGGAGATCCCCAAAGGCTCGCGCAACAAATACGAGTACCACAAGCAGACCGGCGCCTTCAAGCTGGACCGCGTGCTCTACTCGGCCGTGCACTACCCCGGCGACTACGGGTTCATCCCGCAGACCTATTACGACGACGGCGACCCGCTCGACGTGCTGGTGATGACCAACCTGCCCACCTTCACCGGCTGCATCGTCGAGGCCCGGCCGATCGGCATGTTCCGCATGCTGGACCGCGGCGAGCCGGACGATAAGATCCTGGCGGTGCTGCACTACGACCCGTTCTTCGCGGACTACAGCAGTTTCACCGAACTGCCGGCCCATTACCTCAAAGAGGTCGAGCACTTCTTCGCGGTGTACAAGGACCTGGAGGGGGCGCGCGTCGAGCCGATCGGCTGGGAGGACGCGCAGACCGCGAAGGAGCGCATCAGCTACGCGATCAACCACTACTGGGACATGCGCGCGGGCCGCCTGCCGAAGCGAGCCTGACGCGGCGCGGAGGAGCATGGCGACATACGACCAGCGCACGCCCCGCGACCAGCGCACCGCGTACTCGGCCGGCGGCGTCATCTACCGTAAAGATGGACCCACCCTGCAGGTGGCCCTCATCGCCACGAACGAGAGCCGGCGCTGGGGGCTGCCCAAGGGTCACGTGCGCCGCGGCGAGACGGCCGAGGCCGCAGCGGTGCGCGAGATCGCCGAGGAGACCGGGCTGCGCGGCGATGTGCAGCGCCACCTGGCGACGATCGAGTACTGGTTCCGCGCCGGCCCGACGCGCATCCACAAGTATGTGGACCTGTTTCTGGTGCGCTACGTGGAGGGCACGCTCGCGCCGCAGCAGGCCGAGGTGGACGACGCGCGTTGGTTCTCGATCGGTGAGGCGATCGACCTGGCGAGCTTTGCTCGCGAGCGCGATGTGCTGGAGCAGGTGCTGCGGCTGCTGGAAGCAGGGGATCTCGCCTGATCGGCGAGATGGGGATGCGGGGGCCTGCGGCCCCCGCACCCCCACGCTGCGGGCAGCGCCAGCTTATTTGAAAAGTATTGGGACTAGTGGGTGAGCGGGGTCATCGGGATCTTTCCCTCCCCGAACGTCGCGCTGAACCACTGCGCCACCTGCGGCGCCAGCACCGCCAGCGCCAGCGCCCAGGCCGCCAGGCGCGCGAGCCGCCCACGGGCTGCGATCTCCCCCAGCGTCACGCCGATCACGGCGAGCACCAGCGGCAGTGCGAAGTAGAAGTAGCGCACCTGCACGTTCAGCAGCAGATCCACCAGCAGGTAGAAGAGCAGCGTGAGCAGCGCCGCGATCGGCGCCGCCAGGTACTGGAGCGCCATCTCCCGCCGCTCGCCCGCCCGGTACGCCCGCCGCGCCCGCCGCCAGACCAGCGCTAGCCCCAGCGGCAGCAGCGCCAGCCCCACGTCGCTGTAGCCGATGCGCAACCCGTTCACCAGCAGGATGCGGTAACCGGGGAACAGCACGCCAGCCTCGCCGGGCAGCACCTCGCGCGAGGCGTGCGCGAGGGTCTCGTCCAGGATGAAGATGTACAGCAGCACGAAGGAGAGCACGCAGGTGAGCGTGTAGCCGGCCCAGCCCCACCAACTCACCCGTCGCCAGGCCACGGTGAGCAGGAAAAGGGTCAGCCCGAGCCAGGCCACCGCCAGGAACGCCACGCCGATGTGCGAGAGCAGCTGGAAGGCCATCAGCACGTACACCAGCAGCCAGGTGCGCGCCTCAGGCATGCCGCGCGCGGCCAGCAGCAGCAACAGCATCGGCGCGGTGAACCACTGGCCGAAGATCTGCGCCGAGAAACTGTAGCTCATGGCGCCGAACGCGGCGATGTTGCCGGCGTACAGCGCCAGCGCCAGGCGCCCCGCGGTGTCCCCACCTCCCAGACGGCGCGCCAGCAGCCCCACCAGCAGCGCCGTGACGCCGTCCATGAGCGCCAGCGAGCCCTGCAGGATCGAGCCGAGATCCTCGGTGAGGAGGCCGAGCGGCATCAGGGCCAGGTACGGCCCGGGCGGGTAGATCGTCAGCCCCCGGGCGAACTCGCCGGATGGTGCGATGATGACCAACTGGCCGCTGTTGGTGAGCACGAAGCGGTGGATGTTGCGCCCCAGGTCCTGCCCGCCGAAGGTGGGGTAGAGCACCGCCACCAGGCGCAACGCCACCGCCACGAGCATGAGCGCCCACAGCAGCCGTACCTCGCGCACGCCACCCCAGGCCGGGCACGCCGGGTCGCGCGCCTCCTCTCGCGCCGCGGCCCGCTCCACGAGCGGCAGGCCGAGCCAGGTGAGCAGCGCCAGCGCGAGCGCCGCGGCGGCCAGGCGTGGCATATAGGCGTGGGCCAGCAGCAGCTCGCCCGCCAGCGCCGCGGCCAGGCCGAGCGCCGTGGCGGCCAGTAGCAGCGCCTGCCGCCGCCATCCCCAGCCCATGCGGAGCGCCGTGACCTGCAGCAGTGCCAGCGCACCCACCTGCGCCAGAGCGTGCTCCCGCAGCGGCAGCGGCAGCACGTCGCGCAGGAACGCCACGCCGAAGCCATCAACCTTGACGCCCAGCCGGCGCGGGTCGCCGGGGACCTGGAAGGTCGGGCTGCGGATCTCCACCTGCAGCGAGTCGGGCATGTCCGGGGGGAGCAGCAGCGTGTAGCGGCGCGGCGCGCTCCCGGCCGTAAAGCCGGTCCAGGGCTGGCCGTTGAGCAGCAGGGTGAGCGCGGCCGGCTCGGGGCGCCCGCCGAGGTCCAGGTGCAGCAGCGCGTGACGCACCACACCCACCTCGGCGAGCGAAAGGAAGCTGCTGGCCTGGGTCCAGCGGTAGGTGCCGTCCTCGGCCGCCTCCTGGCGGTGGGCGTCGTCCAGGAAGTACTTGTCGCGAAAGTTGCCGACGTCCACATAATAGACGCCGGGGTGGGCGCGCAACAGGACGATATCGGCCGCGACGGCGAGCAGCGCGGCGGCGGCGATCAGCAACAGGCTCCGCAGGATCTGCGCCCGGCTGAGCGCGAACGGCGCGGCCGTGGCGGCGGCCCTATGCCCGGCGGGCGGCGCCGCGCTCATGAGCGGCCGGGCCTGGGCGTCGTGTGTCGTCATCCGGTCCTATCCCCGTGGTCAAACGGGGCACAGTATAGCAGATCATCCCATCGTAGGGACGCAGCAGGGGCCTGCCATCGGCAGCGCACGTTGTCGCATGTGGCTCCTGCTACGCCCAACGGCGTTGCGGCAGACATGCCGCCCGTGCGGGCATAGCGATCCCGATGGCCGTGGCATGCCCTGCCGGCGGCGCACATCCGCGCCCTCCACCAGCCACACAGCACTCGTTTTGCGCTACAATGCTTGAACCGCGCCGCGATCTGAAGACGCACACCCCTGTTGAGGTTACATGACCGCAAGATACACCCTGCAGGCGATCAACGCGCTCGATCAGGAGGGATTCACGGCGGCGCTCGGGGGAATCTTCGAGCGCTCACCCTGGGTCGCCTCCGAGACCTGGCGCGCGCGGCCGTTCGCCTCGCTGGATGCGCTGCACCAGGCACTGTGCGCCGCCGTCGCCGCCGCACCCACCGAGCGCCAGGTCGCCCTCATCCGCGCCCACCCGGACCTGGCCGGGCGCGCGGCGATCGCCGGCGAGCTGACGGCTGAGTCCACCCGCGAGCAGGCCTCCGCCGGGCTGGACCGGCTGACGCCCGAGGAGTACGCGGCCTTCACCCGGCTGAATAGCGCCTACCGCGAGCGCTTCGGCTTCCCGTTCG
Organism: Roseiflexaceae bacterium; assembly: GCA_035559635.1. Classification (GTDB taxonomy): domain Bacteria; phylum Chloroflexota; class Chloroflexia; order Chloroflexales; family Roseiflexaceae; genus CALJIC01. The sequence goes on along the minus strand of DATMBA010000193.1, from coordinate 22,450 downwards.
TGATCTGCGTGCGCGAACATACCAAGGAGAGCATCCTGGCGCAGTTCGCCGCCCGGCTGCAGAACGAGCGCGCCGCCGAGATCGAGACGGCGCTCGGCGAGATCAGCAAGATCGCGCGCCTGCGCCTGTACGACTTGGTGCGGTTCGCATAGGCCATAGGCGAGCGGTGACAGATGATCGTCGTCCGCCCCCCTATCCGCCTATCCGATCCCTATCCGCTGTCCGGAGCCACCCCATGCCCCACTACGACCTCATCATCCGCCGCGGGACCCTGGTGACGCCCGGCGGGATCGCCGCCTCCGACCTGGCCGTCGACGGCGGGCGGATCGTCGCGCTGGCGCCGGAGATCGCGGGGGCCGGCCGCGAGGAGATCACCGCCGCCGGGCTGCACGTCTTCCCCGGCCTGATCGACGCGCACGTGCACTGCAACGAGCCGGGACGCACCGAGTGGGAGGGCTTCGCCACCGCCACACGCGCGCTGGCGGCCGGCGGCGCCACAGCCTTCTTCGACATGCCGCTCAACGCCCACCCGCCCACGCTGGACGTGGCCAGCTTCGACGCCAAGCGCGCCGCGGCCGAGAACGCCGCGCTGATCGACTTCGCGCTGTGGGGCGGCCTCACCCCCCTCAACCTCGACCACCTGGACGAACTGGCCGCGCGCGGCGTGGTCGGTTTCAAGGCATTTATGTCAAGCAGCGGTATCGAAGACTTCCCGGCGGCGGACGACGCGACGCTCGTCAGGGGTATGGAGCGCGCGGCACGGCTGGGGCGGATCGTCGCGGTGCACGCCGAGGACGAGGCGATCACCAGCCGGCTGGCGCAGGAGGCGCAGGCCGAGGGGCGCACCAGCGTGCGGGACTACCTGCGCTCGCGGCCGGTGCGCGCCGAACTAGAGGCGATAGCGCGCGCTATCGGCTACGCGGAGGCGGCCGGCTGCGCGCTGCACATCGTCCACGTCAGCTGCGGGCAGGGGGTGCGCCTGGTGGCCGAGGCGCGGGCGCGCGGCGTGGACGTGAGCTGCGAGACCTGCCCGCACTACCTGGTGCTGACCGAGGAGGATGTGGAGGCGCTGGGGGCGGTGGCCAAGTGCGCGCCGCCACTGCGATCGCGCGCCGAGCTGGAGGCGCTTTGGGCGCACCTGCTGGACGGCAGCCTACCGATGGTCGCCTCAGACCACTCGCCGGCGCCGGCCAGTATGAAGGCGGATGCGAACTTCTTCAAGGTGTGGGGCGGCATCTCCGGCTGCCAATCCACTCTGCCGCTGCTGCTCACCGAGGGCCATGTGCGGCGGGGTCTGCCGCTCACGGCGATCGCCGCCGCCACCGCGCAGTACGTCGCGCGGCGCTTCCACGTGCCGCACAAGGGCGCGCTCGCCGAGGGCTGCGACGCCGACCTGGCGCTCGTGGACCTGCGGGCCGCGGAGGAGCTACAGGCGGACGACCTGCTCTACCGCCACCGCCACAGCCCCTACGTCGGCCGCGCGCTACGCGGGCGCGTCGTGCGCACCCTGGTGCGCGGCCTCACCGTCTACCGCAACCGCGCGGTCGTCTCGGCGCCGGTGGGCCGGCTGGTGCGGCCCGGCCCTCAACCCTTCGCGGCGTAGCACGCCGCAAGACCTTGCCTCACCCATCATCGGCTCTATGGCAGCGTCCCACGCCCGGCCGCTGATGAACGTTTCCTCCATCATCGGGTCTATGGCAGCGTCTCACGCCCGGCCGCTGAAGCGGCGGGCTAGACTCTGCCAAGCCCACCTGCGCGGGCTAGAGCGGAGGCCCCGCGGGCACCCCACGCACCGGATGCGATACGAAGCCACATACCCAATGACATAGCCAAGGTTCATTACGCGCCGGAGCGGCATCCTCCGCTCCCCCTCCGTTCCCGGCCTCTCCGCTCCCTCCGCTCCCCCTCCGTTAACACCCCTCCGTTCCCCCTCCGTTGCCAAGACCTATGCTACAATGCCCACCTGCCACCGCACACAATCCTACGAACCCACCGAGGACCCGCTGCCATGTACGTGCTCAGCAACGCATCGCTCGCCGTCTCCATCCTCGACCCGCTGGCCGACCGGGAGCGCTTCGGCGTGCGCTACTGCACCGGCGGCTACATCTTCCAGGTGGAGGACGCCCGCCACGGCCCGCTGCTCTCCGGGCCGACGTACCCGGACAGCTTCAACTGGTTCGACGGCCAGGGGATCCCGGACGCCTTCAACCTCAGCCCGCTGCGTCCGCCGGACGCCGACGGTCCCGCCGCGCTCATCCCCGGCATCGGCCTGTGCGACACACGCGCCAGGGTGGTGCTGGAGCACTGCCGCTGGGAGGTGGAGCAGGCATGGGACACGATCGCCTTTCGCACCACGCACGCCCTCCAGGGCTACGCGCTGGAGCTGGAGCGCACCGTGAGCCTGCTCGGGCGCACCGTGCGCTCGGCCACGCGCCTGCGCAACACCGGCGAGCTGTTCGCCCCGGTGCGCTGGTTCCCGCACCCCTTCTACCCGCAGCCGGAGGGTGACGAACTGTGCCGGCTCAACATCCCGCTGCGCCTCGCCGAGAACCCTGGCTATGTGATCGCGCCCTCCGGCTTCATCGCCCGCCGGGCCTGGCCCGACCAGACCGGCTTCTTCCAGCCGCTGGACCACGACGCGCGGACGAACCTGGTCATCCTGCAGCGGCACCCGGCGCTGGGGCTGGTGGCGGCCACCTGCAGCTACGTTCCGAACTTCTTCCCGATCTGGGGCAATCAGCACACCTTCTCCTGGGAGCCGTTCCTCGAGCGCACCCTGGCGGCCGGCCACGAGTTGAGTTGGTGGATCGACTACGAGTTCTGAAAATGATGCCACCACTATCCATCCTGGCACGGCAGGAGCGCATCATGGCTCGCTTGACCCCCTGTGCTGGGTTGTCTACCCTTCTACGCACTCATTGGGGGTCTTCAGAGGGCATGCCGATGAGAGCACTCAGCGCGACCGAGCGCACGGGGAGGGGGACGACAAGCGTGCTGGACTGGGGTCTGGGCCCGACCATCCGTTGGAGGAGGCGGGCCACCGCGAAAGGGGAAGAGGCTGGCGGGGAGGGAGGGATTCGAACCCTCGAGGGGATTGCTCCCCTAGCGGTTTAGCAAACCGCCGCACTAGGCCAACTATGCGACCTCCCCATACCGAACTGTCTATTGGAGGGGGCGGTGGGATTCGAACCCACGAGCCCGGTGAAGGGCCGTTCGCTTTCAAGGCGAATGCATTGTGACCGCTCTGCCACACCCCCGTGATGTCAGGCGCTCAGCTGCCCCTGGACCTCTGGGAGGGGATCAGGGGAGGGCTTTGCCCTCCCCCGCAGTCCCACCCTCGCTCATTTCAGCGTTGGCAGGGGCGCAGGGATTCGAACCCTGAAAACCGGTTTTGGAGACCGGCGGTTTACCGTTGAGCCTACACCCCTTCGACGCCGGGTATCATAGCATATCCCGCCGGACTCTGCAAGCTGGCACCCGTTTCCACCGCCTAGCCCAGGCGTATAACCAGCCGACGATAAGGAGGTGGGTTTCAAAGCACGCCAGGCTGCGCTCGAACGCCGCGCGCGCCCCCGCCGCATCGCCCGCGTCCGCGCAGGTCCAGCCGGTGTTCTCCAGCGCCAGCGCCGCCACCTCCTGATCGCCGTGCAGGGCAGCAAGCGCCAGCATCGCCTCGCTCAGCCGGCGCGACTCGGCGAAATCACGCTGGAGCCGCGCCAGGATCGCCGGCCGTAGCAGTGCATGCGCGCGCAGCAGCGACGGCTCCGCCTGGCGCGCCAGCATCGCCGTCAACCAGCGCCTCCCCTCGGTGTAGTGGCCACGATGCTGCCAGAAGCGTCCGAGCACCACTGCCAAGCGCAGCCCGTGCTCGGCGCCGCCCTGCTGCAAGCTCCAGCCGAGGGCCGCCCGCAGGTTCTCCTGCTCCTGCTCCAGGCGCGCCAGCCACTCCGCACGCGGTCCCGCATACAGCGCGCCATCGATCGTCTCGGCCAGGGTGAGAAAGTACTGCAGGTGGCGTTCGCACAGGCAGCGCTCCTCACCGGCCCGCGCCAACTCACTCCGTGCGTACTCCCGCAGCGGCTCGAGCAGCCGGTAGCGCGCCTCGCCCGCGGCCGGGCACTTGGCCACCACCAGCGACTTGTTCACCAGCGAGGCAAGCAGATCGAGTGCTGCGTGCTGCGCGCTGCGTGCTGAGTCGAGCACTGCATGCAAGGCAGACTCAGCACGCAGCACTCGGACCTCAGCACGGGTGACGGCCGCGGCGCACAGACGGGACGATCCCCGGCGCGGTGAACCTCTCGCTCGGCGCGCTGACTTACCTGGCGGATCACGAGGTGCCGGAGGAGTGGCGCGACGCACGGCTGGCGGGCCATGCGCGGCCGATCGTCACCACCTGCATCCTGGGGCCGATGGGCGCGATCGGCGGCAAGCTGCTGCACGACATGGGGTTCACGAACGTGCAGATCCTGGAGGGCGGCGTGCAGGCCTGGATCGACGCCGGGCTGCCGGTGGAGCGGAACGGAGCCGCCTGATGGGAACCGCAGAGGTACGGAGGGTGGCGGGCAGCCCGGCGGAGGTCTACCACACTGCTTCATCCCCGCGCTGATCGGAGCGTGGGCGCCGGGGCTGGGCGCCACCCTACCCGGCTGAGCGGCTCTGATGCTGGAGATCGCGCTCCGATTCCGGGCGGAGAGGGCCTGCGGCCCTCCCCTGGCCCTCCCGCCTCCTACGCCTGCTCGACGCTGTGGACGCGCAGCCGGGTGCGCACCACTGCGTCCGGGCTGAGGCTGATCGAGTCGATCCCCTGCGCCACCAGGAAGGCCGCGAACTCCGGGTAATCCGAGGGCGCCTGGCCGCAGATGCCCACCTTGCGCCCGGCCCGGTGGGCCGCGGCGATCAACTCGGCGCACGAGCGCGTCACCGCGCTGCTGCGCTCGTCGAACAGCGGCGCCACCCGCTCCGAGTCGCGATCTACCCCCAGCGTCAGCTGCGTCAGGTCGTTCGAGCCGATCGAGAAGCCGTCGAACACCTCGGCGAACTCCGCCGCCATCAGGATGTTGGATGGGATCTCGGCCATCACATACACCTCCAGGCCGTCCACGCCGCGCTCCAGCCCGCCCGTGCGCATCACCTCCAGCACGCGCCTCCCCTCCTCCGGCGTTCGGCAGAAGGGCACCATCACCACCAGGTTCTTCAGCCCGAACACCTCCCGCACCCGCCGGATGGCCGCCACCTCCAGCATGAAGCCGTCCTGGTAGCCGGGGTGGTAGTAGCGGCTCGCCCCGCGCCAGCCGAGCATCGGGTTCTCCTCGTCCGGCTCGAACTGTGCGCCGCCCAGCAGGTGCGCGTACTCGTTGGTCTTGAAGTCCGACAGGCGCAGGATGACCGGCTTGGGCCAGAAGGCCGCCGCGATCGTGCCGATCCCACGCGCCAGGGTGTCCACAAAGTACTCGGTCTTGTCGGCGTAGCCGGCCGTCAGCCGGTCCACCTCGTGCTGCACCGAGGCGGGCAACTGCTCGTAGCGCGTCAGCGCCAGCGGGTGGACGCGCACCCAACTGGCGAAGATGAACTCCATGCGCGCCAGGCCCACCCCGTCGTTCGGGATCTGCGCCAGCTTGAACGCCTGCTCCGGGTTGCCGACGTTCATCATCAGCTGCGTGCGCGTCCGCGGTAGGGTGGCGGGGTCCACCTCCTCGACGGTGTACGCCAGCGCGCCAGCGTAGACGTGGCCCACCTCGCCCTCGGCGCAGGAGACGGTGATCTCCTGGCCAGCGGCCACGGCACGCATGGCGCCGGCGGCGCCGACGATCGCCGGGATGCCCAACTCGCGGGCGACGATCGCCGCGTGCGAGGTGCGCCCGCCGCGCTCGGTCACGATCGCGCGTGCCTGCTTCATGATCGGCTCCCAGTCCGGGTTGGTGATCTCGGTGATCAGCACCTCGCCAGCCTGGAACTCGCCCATCTGCCGCGGGTCGCGGATGACGCGCGCCGGCCCGACGGCGATCGCATCGCCCACCGCCAGCCCCTCCACCAGCACCGGCCCGCGCTCGCTGAGCTGGTAGAGCCGCAGCGTCGCACCGCGTTTCTGGCCGTGGACGGTCTCCGGGCGCGCCTGGACGATGAAGAGCTGGCCGGTGCGGCTGTCCTTGGCCCACTCGATATCCATCGGGGTGTCGGCGCCGCGCTTGCGGGAGTAATGCTCCTCGATCGCCAGGCTCCAGCGCGCCAGCTGCAGCACGTCGTCATCGCTCAGCGCGAAGCGGGCGCGGTCGGCGGGCAGCACCGCCAGGTTCTTCAGGCGGTGGTCATTGCGGTCGTAGACCAGCTTGAACTCCTTGGCGCCGCAGCGCTTCCAGATGATCGGCCGGTAGCCCTGGCGCAGGGTCGGCTTATGGACGTAGAACTCGTCCGGGGCGACGCGCCCCTGGACGATGTTCTCGCCCAGACCCCAGATCGCGGTGATGAACACTACGTCGCGGAAGCCGCTCTCGGTGTCGAGGGTGAAGATAACGCCCGAGCTGGCATCGTCGGCCTCGACCATGCGCTGGACGCCGACCGAGAGCGCGACCTTGAAGTGGTCGAAGCCCATATCCTCGCGGTAGCTGATGGCGCGCGCGGTGAAGAGGCTCGCGAGCGCCTTCTTGATCGACTCGAGCAACTCGGCCTCGCCGTGGACGTGCAGGTAGGTCTCCTGCTGGCCGGCGAAGCTGGCGGTCGGCAGGTCCTCGGCGGTGGCCGAGGAGCGCACGGCCACATCCACGTCCTCCACGCCGCTGCGGCGGGAGAGCTCGCGGTAGGCGGCGATGATCTCCTGCGCCAGGGGGTCCGGGAAGCTCCCCTTGAGGATCAGGTTGCGGATGTGGCGGGCACGCCTGGTGAGGTCCTGCACATCGCCGCGCGTCCAGCCGGCGAGCACGTCGCGGATGCGCGCCTCGAGGCCGTTGGCGGCGAGGAACAGGCGATAGGCGTCGGCCGTGACCGCGTAGCCGTCGGGGACCTGGACGCCGAGCGAGGCGAGCTCGCGCAGCATCTCGCCGAGCGAGGCGTTCTTGCCACCCACCGACGGGACATCGTCGATGCCGATGTCGCTGAACCAGCGTACCCACTGCATGGTGGTCCTCCTTTCGCAGTGTGCATGTCCCAGGGCAGGCACGCGCACAGCGCCGCGGGTAAGGCTCATGCGTTCTTACCACGTGCGGCGGCCGTTGAACCTGTTCCAATGAAACGGATCTGTCGCAGCGCGCCGCGCCGAGAACGCATCAGCCCTGCTGTGGGCGGGTAGGTGCGCGCGAGCCAGGGGTGCGAGCCCAACGAACGTGGCGCCTCCAGTCTTGAGGATACACCGCTCTGGCCGTGTGGAGCGAGGCATTTCTGCTACGCCGGGGGACGTTTGCGCTACGGCGCGGCCGGGGAGGTAATGGTGTGGGTGAAGAAAGCCCTACGGCGGGTAGCTGTTGTTGTCTGTCACAATAGCTATCAGACGGAGTATAATCGCTCCCGAGAAGAGATCACTGTTTCGGAGGGGCTGCCCCCCTCCGAGCCCTCCCAGACGGTCAAGCTGGTAGCCGCGCAGCGAAACCATGTCATAGAGCCTGCTTGAAAAGGGGAGCGTGAGGGGGGCACCCCTCACACACCTCCGCCCGCCCGCCGCTGCGCGGCGGGCGGGCGGGGAGATGCGGGGGCCTATGGCCCCCGCGCCCCCAGCCGGGAGGATTTTCAAACACGCTCTTAGAAAGAGCACAGCTCCATGTTCGACGCCGATCGCCAGCCGGTCGAGCGCGCGATCCACACGCTGGCCATCCCGGAGGTCTATGCCACGCTCGCAAGCACTCCGGCCGGTCTTACCCCAGAAGAAGCCACAGCGCGGCTCCACCGCTGGGGCCCAAACACCCTGCACGAGGCGCAGGGCCCACCGCTCGTCACGCGGCTGCTGGCCAATTTCACCCATCTGATGGCGCTGCTACTGTGGGCCGGCGGGCTGATCGGATTCATCGCCGGCATGCCCCAACTCGGCATCGCGATCTGGGCGGTTAACCTGATCAACGGCACCTTCAGCTTCTGGCAGGAGTACAAGGCCGAGCGCGCCACGGCGGCGCTGCGCAGGTTGCTGCCACAGGTCGCCCGGGTGCTGCGCGCCGGCCAGGAGCAACGCGTGCCGGCCGACGAGCTCGTGCCGGGCGACGTCCTCCTGCTCGCCGAGGGCGACCACATCTCGGCCGACGCACGCCTGGTAGAGGCCGCCGAGCTGCGGGTGGACCAGTCGACCCTCAGCGGGGAGTCCCGGCCAGTGCCGAAGAGCGCCGAGCCGCTGGCTGGCGCCGGCCTCGCGCACACCGAGCTCCCGAATCTGGTCTTCGCCGGCACCAGCGTCGTGAGCGGCACGGGCAAGGCGCTCGTGTTCGCCACCGGGATGCGCACCGCCTTCGGCGCGATCGCCCGCCTCACCCAGGCGATCGCCGACGAGCCAAGTCCGCTCCAGCGCGAGTTGGCCCAGGTCACACGCGTGGTCAGCGCTATCGCCGTGCTGGTGGGCACGCTCTTCTTTGTGCTGGCAAGCGCAGTCGTCGGCATCGACCTGGCCGGGAGCTTCATCTTCGCGATGGGGATGATCGTCGCCTTCGTGCCAGAAGGGATGCTGCCGACCGTCACGCTCGCCCTGGCGCTGGGCGTGCAGCGCATGGCCCGGCGCCACGCGCTCGTCAAGCGCCTCTCGGCGGTCGAGACCCTCGGCTGCACTAGCGTCATCTGCACGGACAAGACCGGGACGCTGACCGCGAACGAGATGACCGTCCGTTATGTCTGGATGGCGGACCGTGAGCTGGAAGTGACCGGTACGGGCTATGCGCCGCAGGGGCAGTTCCTGGAGCACGGGCAACCCCTCAACGGCGCAGTTGCGGACCTGCGCCAGTTGCTCACGGCCGCCGCGCTTTGCAGCGATGCGCGCCTGGTCCCGTCCACCACCGGATCCAGTTGGACGGTGCTCGGCGACCCGACTGAGGCCGCGCTGCTGGTGGCCGCTGCCAAGGGGGGCATCGATGTGGCGGGTGAGCGCCGCGCCGCACCGCGCCTGCGCGAGCTCCCCTTCGACGCGCGCCGGAAGCGCATGGCCACGATCCACAGTCGCGGTGCGGCGCGTGTCGTCTACGTCAAGGGGGCGCCGCACGAGCTCCTGGCGCGCTGCACCGCGGTCTGGCTGGGCGGCCGGGCCGTGCCGCTCACCGACGACCTTCGACGCACGATCGCGGCAGCCAACGATCGATATGCCAGCCAGGGGCTGCGCGTGCTGGCCGTGGCCACCCGCACGATCGACGCGCAGGCAGCGCTTGGCAGCCTGTCCGCCGAGGTCGTCGAGCGCGATCTGACGTTCCTCGGCCTGCTTGCGATGCTGGACCCGCCACGCCCGGAGGTGGCCGAGGCGATCACGCGCTGTCACCGCGCTGGCATCCGCATCATCATGATCACTGGCGACTACGGGCTGACGGCCGCGAGTATCGCCCGGCGCATCGGCATCCTCACCACCGCCCAGCCGCGCATCGTGACCGGCGCCGAGCTGGAGGCGATGGACGATGGCTCATTGCAGGACGCGCTCGGCGGCGAGGTGATCTTCGCGCGTGTTGCGCCCGAACACAAGCTGCGCGTCGTCACCGCTCTGCAGGCCCTCGGGCATGTCGTGGCCGTCACCGGGGACGGCGTGAACGATGCGCCGGCGCTGAAGAAGGCGGATATCGGCGTGGCGATGGGGCTTTCCGGCACCGACGTGGCGCGTGAGGCGGCCGACATGGTCCTCACCGACGACAACTTCGCCACGATCGTCAACGCTGTGGAGGAGGGGCGCGCGGTCTACGCCAACATCCGGAAGTTCATCACCTACATCTTCACCAGCAACACCCCCGAGGCCGTGCCTTTCATCCTGTTCGCGCTCAGCCGCGGCCACATCCCGCTCGCGCTCACGGTGATGCAGATCCTGGCGGTGGACCTCGGCACCGATATGGTGCCGGCGCTGGCGCTCGGCGCGGAGCCGCCCGAGCCTGGGCTGATGGACCGCCCGCCGCGCCGCCCGAGCGAGCACGTCATCACCCCAGCCCTGCTATGCCGCGCCTACCTCTGGCTTGGCCCGCTCCAGAGCGCCGCGGCCATGCTGGCCTTCTACCACTACTACTGGGCCAACGGCTTCGCTGGCCGCTGGCTCGACCTGCCCGCCACCGGCGATCTCTACCGCTCGGCCACCACGGTGACGCTGGCGGCGGTGGTGTTCACGCAGATCGGCAATCTGTTCGCGCAGCGGAGCGAGCACGTGTCGATCATCCGCCTGGGACTCGGCGGCAACCGGCTGATCGCCCTCGGCATCGCCACCGAGCTGCTGCTGCTCGTCGCGATCGTCTACCTGCCGCCGCTGCAGGCGGTCTTCGAGACCGCGCCGTTCACGCCGGAGACCTGGCTGCTGCTCCTTGCGCTCACGCCACTGCTCCTCGTGGCGGATGAACTCCGCAAGGCGCTGCGCCTCAACCGTGGGAGGTGAGCTATGCGTGTCATTGTGATCGGCTGTGGCCGTATGGGGAGTGGCCTGGCCCAGTCGCTCGCGCTGCGCGGTCACAGTGTGGTAGTCCTGGATCACGACGGGGCGTCCTTCCAGCGCCTTGGACCGACCTTCGCCGGCCGGACGATCGCCGGGCATGCGTTCGACCGTGACGCGCTCCTGCAGGCGGACATCGAACACACCGACGCGCTGGCGGCCGTGACGACCAGCGACGACATGAACGTCATCATCGCGCGGGCGGCGCGCCTGATCTTCCACGTGCCGCGCGTCGTCGCCCGGCTCTATGACCCGCAGAAGGCCGAGATCTACCGCCGCCTCGGCGTGCAGACTATCTCGACCACGACATGGGGGGTCCATCGCATCGCCGAGCTCCTCAGCTACTCGGACCTCGAGGCGGTGGCAAGCCTCGGCGCGAATGTGGACATCGTGGACGTGCACGTGCCCCAGGGACTCGCCGGCCAGCCTGTGACGGCCCTCAGCATCCCTGGCGAGGTGCAGGTGGTGGCCATCAGCCGGGGCGGGACGACCTTCCTGCCGACGTCCATGTCCCTCTTCCAGGCCGGGGATCTGGTGCACATCGCACTCCTAGCGAGCGCGATCGATCGGCTGCGGGCCCTGCTCGGAGCGTGAGGAGGTGAGCCATGAGCATTCTGATCGTCGGCGGTGGGAAGGTGGGCGGCTATCTCGCCGGGCTGCTGGTGGCCGCTGGCCACCAGGTGACGCTCATCGAGGCCCGGCCCGACCATGAGACCCAACTGCGGCGTGCGCTGCCGGGCGTCACGGTTGTGGCCGGCGATGGCGCCGACCCGGCGGTGCTGGAGGCGGCTGGGGTGCGGCGCGTACAGATCGTCGCCGCCGTGACCGGCGCGGACGAGACCAACCTCGTCGTCACGAGCCTGGCACGGCTGGAGTTCGGGGTGCCACGCACCGTCGCGCGCGTGAACGACCCGCGCAACAGCTGGCTGTACACGCCGGAGATGGGCGTGGACGTGGCGATGAACCAGGCCGATGTCGTTGCGCACCTGATCGCGCGCGAAATGGCCTAGGGAGACGGTCGGGGAGAGCAAGCCCTTCCTGGCCCTCCCGTGTCCTCCGGCCGCTGCTGCACCACCGTGGCACATTTCTTGCAGCCATATGGCCAGCCACCCTGTCATGTCCTGCCGAGGTCATGATGGATATCCTGGAGAGCGCGGTGCGTGGGTCCGAGCACGTCGCGCTGTTCTACGAGACGGACGCGTTTCTCCTGGCATCGCTGCACGAGTTCATCGCGACGGGCCTCATGGCAGGCGACGCCGCGATCGTCGTCGCGACCGGGGCGCACCAGGCGGCGCTCGATGAACGCCTGCGGCGCGCCGGGCTGGATGTGGCCGCCGCCTACGCGTCCGGCCAGTACGTCGCCCTGGACGCCGCCGCGACCCTGGCGCGCTTCATGGCCGGCGGGATGCCCGACCCGGAGCGCTTCGCCCGCATTATCGAGCCGCTGTTCACAGGGGCGGGCGGGCGGCCAGTGCGCGTGTTCGGAGAGATGGTGGCGATTCTGTGGACCCGGCGCCAGTACGACGCCGCGATCCGCTTGGAGGGGTTGTGGAACGCCCTGCGCGCGCGCCACCCCTTCTCGCTCTTCTGCGCCTACCCGATCACCGGCACCGACGGCGACTCGCACGCCGCCCCGCTCGGCGATATCTGCGCGGAGCACTCGCGCATCATCCCCGCCGAGAGCTACCCGATGCTCAGCGGCCCGGAGGATCGGCTGCGCGCGATCGTCGAGCTGCAGCAGCAGGCCCACGCGCTCCAGGCGCAGATCGCGGAGCGCAGGGAGGCCCAGAAGCGGCTGCAAGGCTCCGAGCTGCGCTACCGCCGGCTCTTCGAGACCTCCACCGACGGGATCCTGATCGTCGATGCTACCACACTCCAGATCATCGACGCTAACCCGGTGGCTGCCGAGCTGCTAGGCCTCGCACGCGAGGAGTTGCGCGGAAGCGAGCTGCGGGAGATCGGCCTGCTCACGGATGGCGCCGACGCGCGTGAAGCCCTGCGGGAGCTGCGTGGGGGCCAGGCGATGCGCTACGAGCACCTCCCGCTGCACACCAGAGACGGCCAGCGCCGCGATGTGGAGCTCGTCGGCAACGTCTATGAGGCGGATGGCCAGCAGATCTTCCAATGCAACCTGCGCGACATCACCAAACGCAGGCAGGCCGAGGAAACGGTGCGCTCGCTGCTGCGCATCAGCGAGAGCCTGACCTCGACGCTTGACCTCCAGACGCTGATGGACATCCTGGTGATGGAGGCGGTGGGCCTGGTGCGCGCCGAGAGCGGCGTGGCCGGCCTCCACGAGCCGCAGGGGATGGTCTCCCACGCCTACCTCCAGCGCGGCCAGTGGCTGCCGCTGGAGTACTGCTGGCCGCCGGGACACGGGCTGCCGGGCTGGCTGATCGGCCACAAGGTCCCCTATCTGACGAATGACGCGCTCTCGGACCCGCAGATCGTCCACCAGCTCTGCGTGCAGTTCGGCGTGCGCCAGGCGCTCTCTACGCCGGTGCTGAGCGGCTGCGGCGAGGTGCTCGGCTTCTTCGAGGTGCACAACAAGCTGGACGGCGGCGCCTTCACCCAGGGCGACCTGGAGCATCTGATTGCGGTCTCCCGCATCGCCTCGATCGCGATCCAGAACGCGCTGGCCTACCAGGAGATCCAGAAGGCTGAGCGGGAGCGACGCGAGTTGCTGGCGCGCGAGCAGGCGGCCCGCGTGCGCGCCGAGGAGGCCAGCCGCCTGAAGGACGAGTTCCTCGCCACCGTCTCCCACGAGCTGCGCACGCCGCTCACCACCATCCTCGGCTGGGCGCAGCGGCTGCGCCGTGGCCGGCGGGACGAGGCCACCGTGGCGCGTGCCCTGGAGGTGATCGAGCGCAACGCCAAGGCGCAAGCCCAACTCGTCGAGGATATCCTGGACGTCTCGCGGATGATCACCGGCAAGCTGCGCCTCTCGGTCGGCCCGGTGGACCTGGCGACGGTCATCAACGCCGCCATCGACGCCGTGCAACTGGCCGCCGAGGCGAAGGGCATCTACCTCGACGTGACGCTCGACCCGTCCGCCCGCCACATCCTGGGCGACGCGGGGCGCCTGCAACAGGTGGTGTGGAACCTGCTCTCGAACGCCATCAAGTTCACGCCGCACGGCGGCGCGGTGCACGTGCGCCTCGAGCGGGCCGGGCAGGAGGTGCAGATCGCGGTGAGCGACACGGGCGAGGGCATCCGGCCCGACTTCCTGCCCTTCGTCTTCGACCGCTTCCGGCAGGGCGACGGCACCAGCACGCGCCGGCACTTCGGCCTCGGCCTGGGGTTGGCGATCGTGCGCCACCTGGTGGAGTTGCACGGCGGCACGGTCCACGCCGCCAGTCCCGGCGAGGGGCACGGGGCCACCTTCACCGTCCGCTTCCCGCTTGCGGCCACGCACGAGCACGCCCAGGGCCAGCAGATCGACGCACCCCCCAACTGGATGGACGGCGCTGCCCGCGCGCTCCGCGATCCGCTCCCCCAGCTCGAGGGGCTGCGCGTCCTGCTCGTGGACGACGATCAGGACACGCTGCACATGCTCAGCCTGCTCCTGACCGAGCACCGGGCTACGGTGCAGACCGCCGCGTCGAGCGCCGAGGCGCTCGCGATCCTCCGCTGGTACAGGCCCGACGTGCTGGTGTCCGACCTGGCGATGCCGGACGCGGACGGCTACGCCCTGATCGGCACGCTACGGGTATACGAGACGGAGGATGGGCCGCAGATACCCGCCGTGGCGCTGACGGCCTACGCGCGGGTGGAGGACCGCATGCGCGCCCTGTCGGCCGGGTTCAACATGTTCGTGCCCAAGCCGGTCGAGCCGGACGAGCTGATCGCCGTGATCGCCGGCCTCATCCGACCCGCCGTGTGACCGTACCTGTCACACCCCCCTGCTATCCTTAAAGCCTGTTTGAAACGGGGAGCGTGAGGGGTTTTACCCCTCACGCATCCCGCGCCCCCACCCTCCCGGCAGGTGCATGTGGGGGTCTCACCCCCTGACACTCCCCACTGCGGGGCCGGCGGCACCACACCCCACCTGGGAAGAATGGGAGCGCACGGGATCGTCCCTCGCACAAAACCTGTTCCATATTGTCCGCAGCAGTGTGGCGCAGCCACATGAGCGATCTAACGAGGAGGTGGTGCGGATGAAGTACGGCTTCGTGCTCCCGTTCGGCGACGCACGCACCGCAGCCGAGTACGCCTCCGACGCCGAGCGCGCCGGGTGGGACGGGTTCTTCGTGGCGGAGACGGTGTGGGGCGTGGACGCCTGGGTCTCGCTCACGGCCGCGGCGATGCGCACCGAGCACATCCGCCTCGGCACGCTGCTCACACCGGTCTCGCGCCGGCGTCCCTGGAAGCTCGCCAGCGAGACGGCCACGCTCGACCAACTCTCGGGCGGGCGGGTGATCCTGGTGGCGGGGCTGGGCGCGCTGGACACCGGCTTCGCGGAGTTCGGCGAGGTCACCGACCGCAGGACGCGCGCCGAGTTGTTGGACGAGGGGTTGGAGATCATCTGCGGCCTGTGGCGCGGCCAGCCGTTCAGCTACGCGGGGAAGCACTACTCCGTGCGCCCGCTGCGCTGGACGGGCATCCACCCGGTGCAGCAGCCGCGCATCCCGATCTGGGTGGTGGGCGCCTGGCCCCGCCCGAAGTCGGTGCGGCGCGCGCTGCGCTACGACGGTATCCTCCCCGCGCCGATGGGCGAGGACGGCACGTTCCGCCCGCTCACCCACGAGGACGTGCGCGCGATCCGCGACCACGCCGCCGCCGAGCGCCCTGGCCTGCCGCCGCTCGACATCGTGGTGGAGGGCACGACGCCAGTTGGCGACCCGGCGGGCGCCGCGGCGATCACGCGGGCCTGGGAGGAGGCCGGCGCCACATGGTGGATCGAGTCGATGTGGGACACGCCGGGTACGCCGAAGCAGGCCCGGGCGACGGTCCGCCGGCGGCTCTTGGAGGGGCCGCCGCGGGGCTAACGGGAAGGCGTTCCGGTTACTCCCCACAACGGAAGATCACCCCGATCCAGCCGTCGGCTGCTGCGCTTGTTGGGCGGCGCGGTGCCGATCAGCGATGAATGATTAGATGCGTTCTACATCGGCGTCTTTCGTACGACGATGCGTCGCTCACGCACAGAGAGGGCATGTATCTCCGAGTCAGGCGTGCGATTGCGCTGTGGGAGGTCAAGTGTATGCACGACGTCATCGCCGCGCTCTTGCAGCCAACGGGCGAGTTGACGATGTATCTCATGCCGCAAGTGGCTGAAGGCGCTTCACTTGACTTAAGCGCGTGGCGAACGTCAGAACAGCGTAGACATCGTCACGCTCAAGGTCTTCGTAGTCAGAAAAAGAGGGCGTAAACCCCAGGTGCTTTAGCCCTGGGATAGAAGCCCTTCACTCTTTCGCGTTTACGCGCTCGTCCGGCAGCGTCCACGCCAGCACTAGGCCGGCAAGCACGAGGATGGCCAGCCCGCGGAGCGCCGCCGGGATACCGACCGCGTCGGCGAGCGCGCCCGTGAGCGGTACCCCTACCGCGCCGGTGACGAACCCGAGGCCCAGGATGAGGCCGGAGGCCACGCCGGCCCGGCGCGCCATGAGTTGCTGGGCAGTGAGGAGCAGCAGTGGCCCGGTGGGCGCGATGCTTAGCCCCAGCAGCGCGGCCGTGACGAACGCCACCGGCCCGGCGGCGGCGGTGAAGAGCAGCAGGCTAGGGAGCAGCAGCGCGATCGACCCCACGATCACTCGCCGCCGCCCGAAGCGATCCGCCAGGGCGCCCGCTGCCACCGCGCCAGCGGCGTGCGCCAGCAGCAGCGTGGTGGCCAGTGCGCCGTAGAAGGCAGGCGGGTAGCCGAGCCGGGCGTACCAGGTGGGCACGAAGGCCTCGACACTGTAGAGTGTGCCGTTCACCGCCATCATCACCAGCACCACACGGGCGAGGATTCCCCACGGCACCGGCCGCGCGGCGGCGGGCGCGGCGGCGTGGTACAGCCCCCCGGCTGCCAGGTGCAGCGCGCGCAGCATCCACACGGCAGCGGCCAGGCCCGGGAGACACAGCAGCGCCGTGCCCCGCAGGCCGAGCACCCCGAAGGCCAGCACCCCCAGCAGCGGGCCGGCCGCCACCCCCAGCGTGCCGCCGGTGACATACACCGCCATCGCGGTGTTGCGCTGCGCCGCGCCGATCGCCCGCCCCGCGCTCAGCGCGCCGAATGGGTGGTAGGCGCCGGAGCCGAGGCCCGCGGCGGCGGCGAGCGCCACGAGGGCCGGGAAGCTGGGGGCCAGCCCGATCAGCGCGAAGACCGCGGCCGTCCACACCAGCGCCAGCGGGATGAGGCGCGTGCCGTAGCGGTCCGCCAGCCAGCCGAAGATCGGCTGCGAGAGCGCGGCCGCCCCCGAGTAGGCCAGCGAGACCAGGCCGACGGTACGCAGGTTGAGGGCGAAGCGCTCGACCAGCAGCGGGTAGAGCACCGGGATGACCCCCACGTATGAGTCAACGGCGAAGTGGCCGAGCATAAGCGTGAGCAGCGGCCGGTTGCGCAGCACGGCGAACCGGGGCACACGGGCGGGCGATGCGGCCTGTTCCTGGGTCACACAGTCCTCGCTCTGCGTACAGCTAGTGGCGAATGAGAGGGTGCGGCGCACATCCCTGCCACGGCATCACCCCCGCGCCGGCGGCGCTATCACCGCGTCGGGGCGCACCGATGTGTGCGCCCCCCATTGCGCCGCATTGCCGGCCGCGCCGCTACGCCCCACCGCGGGGCAATGTGCTCCAATGTGAGCAGACACGCCGGTCTGCCCCTACTACCTGCTACCTGCGCCACACCGAAGAAAAGCGAGCCGGTAGCCCCCGGTCTTTAGACCGTGGGGAGAAGGCGAGCCGCGCCGCACGGGGTCTCAGCACGTTCGGGATGGGCGGCGCGAAAATGGCATCTCTCGTGCGAACGTCGCTGTTGTATGTTATACCGCACTTATGCAGAGAACTATTCGCATCCGATTGCAGCCATCGCCTGCTCAGGCTGCCGCCCTCGCGGAAACCAGCCGCCAGTTTACGGCGGCCTTCAACCTGTTTGTCGCGATGGGATGGCGAGAAGGCGTGTCGAATGCGACCAAGCTGCATTTCCTGGCCTACTATCCGGTACGAACGGCGCTGCCCGACCTGAACAGCAATCTCACGAATACGGCGCGAGCGAAAGCCGCCGAAGCCCTCAGAAGTGCTTTTACGCTGCGGAGGGATGCGGCACGCACGGTTCACCAGCCTCGCTCGGACGCCTGCCCGCCGCGCTACACCATGCATACCTACCGCATCGATTGGGAGAGCCAGACGGTGCGCCTGTCGCTGATCGGCGGGCGACAGACGATTCGCTTCCGCGTGCCGGATTATGCAGCCAAGTACGCTGGCAATCCAGTTGATACGGCTGATCTCATTCAGCGCGACGGCGCGTGGTGGCTGCATGTCGGCGTCACCGTCCCTGCACCGGAGGTGGAACCGACCGATCAGGTCGTTGGCGTCGATCTGGGCATCAATCGACCCGCTGTCACGTCCAACAATCGCTTCTTGGGCAAGCGAGCGTGGAAAGCAGTTGAAGGGCGCTACTTCAAAGCGATTCGGGCGCTGCAAAAGAAGGGGACGAAAAGCGCCCAACGGCATCTGCGGAAACTGAAGCAGCGCCGCGCCCGCTTTCGCAAGGACGCCGATCACCTCCTCAGCAAGCAGATCGTCACCTCTGCCGAGCCGGGTGCGACGATTGTGCTGGAAAACCTCAAAGACATTCGCAAACGGATGAAGGCAAAGCGGCGCAGTCAGACCAAGCGCCGCATGCACTCGTGGCCGTTTGCGAGCCTCAAAGCGAAGATCGCGTACAAGGCCGAAGAACGGGGTTGTACGGTGGTCGCGGTCGATCCGCGACATACCTCCCAAGCGTGCAGCCGGTGTGGGCATACGGCCCGCAACAACCGCCGTTCGCAGATGCGCCTTCGCTGACCGAGAACGGTTACCACACACGTGTGGGCATACGGCCCGCAACAACCGCCGTTCGCAGGGCGTGTTCATGTGTCGGAAGTGCGGCTATCAGCTCAATGCCGACCTGCATGGCGCTCGTAACATCGCGGCCAAGTACCGTGCTGGTGGGGGCATACCCCCCGCTGGTGGGCTGTGCAACCAGCCTATCGTTTCCACAACCGACTCGTTCGGTCGTGAGGAGCAAGCCGCCGGGGTTTAACCCGTGCGGTAAGTTGACGCGAAATGGTGTCTATCCTACCACAGTGGCGCTATACTATAGGTCACGAACCAGAGGGTGTGACGAACCGTCGTGCGGGTGCGCCACCACGCCCGGCCCGTGAACGGGCGAGCTCTCCCTTCCGCAGGCCGCCGGCGCGGCCTGCACCCCAGCCCGCGCCGGCGGGCGTTGCAGGCGCTAGCACGCCGCTTCAGGATGCTGTCGGCGAATCACTTGCCAGAGACACCGTGTGAGCAGTTCCGCTCAGGATCAGGCTGACGCTGTGCTCCGATACAGGCTCCACGCCTTTTGTATCAGCACCGTTCCACGAGCTGAGGGAGGCTTCCTTGACGATGCATCCGCAAGCGGGTTACCTGATCCCGGCCGAAACGGAGCGTGTGGCCAGAGCAGTCTTCCCCAAAGGCAGTCCAAGCATGCGCATCCGTGACGAAGTGGGCATGCTCTTTGCCGATACCGCCTTCACTGCGCTCTTCCCGCAGGTTGGACAACTCGCTCTCAGCCCCGCGCGCCTGATGCTCGTGACGCTCTTCCAGTGCATGGAGGGGCTTGGCGATCGTCAAGCGGCGGATGCGCGTACGACGCTGCATTGACTGGAAGTCTGCGCTCGCCTTGGAGGTGACTGACCCAGGCTTTCATTGCTCGGTGGTGCCGGAGTTTCGGGACCGCCTGCGCGAGGCCGAGACGGGCCAAGCGGTGCGTTCTCAGTTCCTGATGACCTGCTGCGACCTCGGACTCGTCACAGCACGCGGAGCGCAGCGTCCCGCTGCCACGCACGTTCTGGCGGCCATCCGCACCCTCAAGTGCCTCGCATGGCTCGGCGAACCCCTGGCCCATACGCTCCATCAGTGGCTGTGAGACGCGCTAGCCTGGGCATGCGCCACCATCCCCGCCGCCTGGTGGGATCGCTATGGCCCGCGCGTTGACGAGGTTCGCTTGCCGAACACCCAAGCTGCGCGGGAAGCCTTGGCGCTGGCGCTCGGTGCGGATGGGCGACCGCTGGCGCCGTGGCCCCAGACGGAAGCGGCACCGGACAACGTGCGCTCCCATCCCGCCGTGGTGCTCCTGCGCCGGGTCTGGATTCAGCAGTTCTATGCCAAAGAGGCGCCTCTGCGTCTGCGCACGGAGACGAATCTGCTCCCGGCGGCACTCTTGATTGGCGCGCCTTACGATCCCGATGCGCGCGTGAGCAGCAAGCGCAGCACCACTGGCATGGCTCCACGGGGCATCTGACTGAACCGTGTGATGCGGACCGGCCGAAGGTGATCACCGCTGTGCAGCCCACGCCGGCCACGACGGCGGACGTCGAGGTGCCGAGTCGGGGCCATGCTGCCCTGGCGGCGCGCGAGGTGCTGCCCGCCGCACACTGCGTCGCTAGCGCCTATCCTGATGCCGAACCGCTGGGTACGAGCCAGACCCAAGGCATCGACGTGCTCGACCCGCTGCAGCGCGCTACCAGTTGGCACGCCCAGGCCAGGCAGGGTGGTGATCTGACCTGGTTCCGCAGTGACTGGGAGGCGAAAGCGGCGCGCTGTCCGCAGGGCCAGAGCAGTCGAACCTGGGCTTCTAGCCACGACCAAGATGGGAATTTGGTAAACCTTCATCAGCGGCCGGGCGGGGTGCAGAGCCGCGGACGTTGACGGCGCCCTACCCGCGACCTGGTGTGCGTGATGCTGGCCAACCGCATGCTCTACAACCGCTGGAACGCCGCGCGCTGGCCGCGCTTCTCGAACGCCGTGCTCAGCGCGGTGGTCGAGTGAGAACGTCTGTGAGGAGGCTTCGCCTCCCCACACCCCTCCGATCAGCAAGGAGACCAAACATGTCCGCGCCACGCAACCTCAAGTACGCCACCGACCTTGTCACATTCTACGCGCCGCAGTTCTGGGGAGAGACCGGCGGGATGAGCGGCCTCGGCGCCCTGATGCGAGCCAGCGGGTGGGACCCGCTGCGCTTCTGGGAACGCATCCTGGACGCTTCGCATGAGGCGGGGCTGGACGGCATTGAGATCACCTTCGCCCCGGGAGACTGGCACAGCGCGCTGAGGGCCTACGGCTCGGCCCAGGGCTTCGCCACCGCCGTGCGCGACCGCGGCCTGGAGGTGTGTAGCGGCTATATGTCCACCCGCGTCTTCGACACCGACCGCTACGCGAACCTGGATGATCCGGCCGACCACGACACCCTGGTGGAGATGGCGAGCGGCTACGCCGAGTTCCTGCGCGCCTGCGGCGCCGGGGTGATGGTGGCCTCGCTGCCGCTGCGCAGGAGCCGCGACGCCGACCCGCCGCTGTTCGTGGACCTGCGCCTGGCCGAGTCGATCGCCGGCGCGCTCAACCGCATGGGCGCCGCCGCCCTGCGCTACGGCGTGAAGCTCGCCCTGCACCCCGAGGCGTTCAGCATGTTTCGCAACAGCCGCGACGTGGATCTGTTCATGCTGCTCACTGACCCAACGTACGTCTTCCTATGCGCCGACACGGCCCAGTTCACCGTGGCCGGCTCCGACCCGATCCAGATCGTGGCGCGCCACCGCGACCGGCTGGTGCTCACCCACTGGAAGGACGCCACCGGCCCGGCGCCGGCCGACGTGCCGATCGACGAAAGCATCTACGACCGGCAGATCCAGTGGTTCGCCGCGGTGGGCACCGGGGTGGTGGACTGGCCGGCGTGGCTGCGGCTGCTGCGCGACCT
The DNA here is from genome assembly GCA_035559635.1 of Roseiflexaceae bacterium. Lineage (GTDB taxonomy): Bacteria > Chloroflexota > Chloroflexia > Chloroflexales > Roseiflexaceae > CALJIC01. The sequence goes on along the minus strand of DATMBA010000193.1, from coordinate 953 downwards.
GCGCTACACCGGTTGGGCGGTGTTCGAGTTGGACGCCGCGAACGACCCGGTGGCGGACCTGAAGCGCATCCTGGCCTACGTCGAGGGGTCGCTAGCGCACCTCTACCGATAGCAGTTCACCCCACGCGCTCGCCTACCACCGCCGCGCCGGCCAGCATCGCCACTGCGTAGCGGCCGGGCGTCATGTCCGCCAGCGGGTCGTCGCTGCGCACGATGCAGGAGGGCAGGCTGCCGGCGGTGCTCACCGGGTAGCCGCCGGCGCCGGCGGACGCCACAATCCAGACCCGCGGCCCGGTGCGCTGCGCCTCGACGCGCTCGGGGGTGCCAAGCTCGATCCAGACCTGCCTGCCGAGCGAGAGGCGCACCCGCATCACGCCGGTCTGCGGGTCCGGCTCGCGCCCGATGCGGATGTACATGCCGGGCGTGCGCCCTGAGGCGGCGGGGGCATCGGCCGGGCGGCGCTCGGCGCTCGCCGCCATGCGCTCCTGCTGCTCGGCGAGTGAGCGCAGCTCGGCGGCGAGTTGGCGGCGGCGCTCCGGCGTGGGCTTCGGGCCGAGCGCCTCGATCAGCGCCCGGCGCAGGATGTCGTAGCTGTCCTGGGGCATAACTGAGTGCTGAGAGTTGAGCGCTGCGTGCTGAGTGTGCGCCGTGCATTGTACCAGATGCTCGGGGCGGGACCACTGGGGGCTGACGCCCCTTCCAGCCACGTGAAATGCGCTGATGAACCTTTCCGATATAACCGGGTACGTGGCGCACCACGCCCGGCCGCTTCAGCGGCCGGCGAGACTCGGCACGCCCGCGCAGGTGGGCTGCCTTCAGGTCGCGCAGGGGGCCTTCGCAAAGGATAGCCCGCCCGTTCCCGGGCCGGGCGTGGTGCGCCACCAGCTACCCGCTTTCATCAGCGCGTTCCCGCGCAGCCCACGGCGGGGAGTGTGAGGGGCTTCGCCCCTCAC
>DATMBA010000192.1:0-2243 GCA_035559635.1 Roseiflexaceae bacterium | reverse complement strand
CGTCCTACCAGGTTCCGGTGGACGCGCTGGCCGGCGGCGCGGCGGCCCAACTCCAAACGAACGACGACCTGCCGCGGGTGGACGAGCAGTGGCTGCACCGCGTCTGCAAGGCGCGCGAGGTATACCGCGAGCGCCACAAGGGGGGGTTCCGCCCCGAGTGGCAGCTCGTGCCGGGCCTGGGCGGGCTGGTGAAGGAGGCCGAGCGGCGCCTGGATGCCAACACGCGCGTGGCGCTCAGCGAGGTCGCCATCGCCTTCATCCCGGTGACCGAGCTGGTCTTCGATCTGGGGGATGTGCAGCCGGGGCTGCCGCCCGGCCAGCAGGCGGCGCCGGGGCGCGGCAGGCCGAGGCGCGCGGAGGACAGCGGGCTGTACCGCTGGTACATCTACGGCTTCGAGAAGCGCCTGCCCAAGGACTGGCGCTTCCTCAACTGGGACCGCGTGACGGCCGTGGCGCTCGGTGTGGCGCTCCTGGCCGCGCTGCTGCTGCTGGCGCTGCTGGTGACGCTGCGGTAGGAGGCGCCTATGCCGTCGCTGTTCCCGGGCATGGACCCCTATGGACGTGCATGGCATTCCACAGCGCAGGCGTTCTTGAACGACGTATGACGAACGAGGAGCAGGGGGGCGCCACATGCCGCCCCCGCTCCCTATCCGCTCCCTATCCGCTATCCGCTTATCCGCTCCCTATCCGCTGTCCGCTTATCCGCTCCCTATCCGCTGTCCGCTCCCTATCCGCTATCCGCTTATCCGCTCCCTATCCGCTGTCCTCCTCCCTGCCCGCTACCGCTGCGTCACCGGAAGGAAGGTGCGCGCGCCGACATAGATCTTGACGCTGGCGCTGGCCGGTTGCCCGGCGCTGTCCACCGCCGTGAGCGTGATAGTGTGCTCGCCGGGCAGCAGACCGCTCACCGGGAGCGTGGAGCCGGCGCCCAGCGCGCCCTGCCGGTCGCTCGCCCAGCTCAGCGCCACGTCCGGCAGCGTGCCATCCTCCAGGTCCGCGGCGAAGCCCTCCAGCACCAGCAGGTCGCCCGGCGCCACGTCCGAGGCGTCGGCCGGGCTGGCGATCACCGGCGTGGGCAGCTTGTCCGGCACCGTCACCGGCGCGCTCTCGTCGTCGCCGATGTTCACGCCGTCACTCGCCACCACGCGGAACCTGGCCGCCGCGCCGCCGGCCAGCGCGTCCACCGGAACCTGGTAGGACGTGCCGGTGATCCCTTCAGAACACGCCGAACACTGGTGAGGCGGCGGAGGGCGTCCACCGGAACCTGGTAGGACGTGCCGGTGATCCCCTCGGCCAGCAGCTCCCAGGAGACGCCGTCCGCAGCGTAGAACAGGGCGTAGCTCAGCGCGCCGCCGTCCGGGTCGGTGGCGCTCCAGCTGATGGTCTGGGTCGAGCCTGCCGGCCAGACCGCCGGCGCGTTCGGGCTGGCGACCTGCACCGCCGGCGGGTTGGCGCTGACGCTGCGCGTGTCCAGCACCTGCCCGCCCTTCTCCAGCACGATCTGCGTCGTGCCGTCGGCCCATGGGATGGTGAGCGACACCCAGGCCAACGGCGTCTCGGCCGGGTCGCCCACGCCCGGGTCGAGGGCGCCGTGGACATGGGGTGGGTCGAATGGGCTGTGCGAGTGGGCCTGCGTGCCGGGGGCGCTGTACTCGCTCTCGAAGCTGACCGCGAACGGCACGCGCGCCAGTTCACCGCCGATGGAGTCCTTCAGCACGATCGCGTAGTCGCCGGGGGGCGGCGGCGTGGTGGGCACATCCGCCTCGACGCGGTAGAGCGTGCCGAAGGCGCTGGCCCCGCCCGCCACGGTCGGGTTGTCGATCGCCGCGTTCACCACCAGCGCCGGACCGAGCGCCGCCGGCGCGGGCGCAGCGACCGCCACACCCGAAGGCGCCAGATTGTTGTACATGCGGCTCCAGGTGAACGGCGAGATCCAGCCCTGTCGCGAGCCGCCCGCCGGGCAGTAACTCATCAGGTCGTGGGTGTTGGACGGGTCGTACACCTTGCCGGTGGTGGTGTTGAAGCCGAACTCCTGGATGCTGGCGCTGGTGTACGGGAAGTCCGAGGTGTCGTCGTCCGAGCCGCAGTCGCCCGACACGTCGGTATGCTTGACGTCGTAGTCGTGCACCAACTCGTGGCCGAAGATCAGCGCGCCGGCGCCGGGGTTGTCCGTGCTAGTGCCGGGCGTGTCGGTGCCGATCGCCACCACGCCGAGGCCGCCAGCGTGCGGGTAGACCGGCATG
>DATMBA010000191.1:0-5679 GCA_035559635.1 Roseiflexaceae bacterium | reverse complement strand
GGCCGCGGCCGCAGAGCGCGCTGGCGCAGCTCGCCCGCGAGGCCGGTGCCGCCCTGGCCGGCCTGGAGGCCGGGGCGGACTTGCGCAACACGGTGCTGCGCTGTTACGCCGAGATGAGCCGGGTGCTCGAGGCGCGCCGCGGCATCCAACGCGACAAGACGACGACCCCGCGCGAGTTCGAAGCCCGCCTCGCCGCCGCCGGCCTGCGCGACGAGCACATCCGCCGCCTCACGCGCCTGTTCGAGCGCGTGCGCTACGGCCCGCGCGCGCCCGGCCCACGCGAGGAGCGTGAGGCGCTGGCCTGCCTGCGCGCGATCGTCGAGGCGTATGGCACACCACCTGACGGGAAGGGATGATCTGCGAAGGGCACGAAGCGGGAGCCGCCCACCGGTGATAGTCAGATTCGATTGCAGCACGAGTTTCCAGCTTCCCCGATCCTTCGTGTCCTTCGTGGAGCGATATGCGGCTATCACCAATGCGAAACAGGCTGCTCTTGATTGGCCTGGGCCTCCTGCTCGCCGTGCTCATCGCGGCCGCGGTGCGCGGCGCCGTGCGCGACGCGGTCGTGGCGCCGCTGCTGCTCCTGCTGTGGGGCGCCTCGCTGCTGCTGGGGAGCCTGCCGCAGGCGCTGCTCTGGGGGCTGCTGGTGCTGCTCGCGGCCGTGCTGGCGGTGCGCAGCCTCTCCGGCTTGCGCGTGCCCGCCCTCCGCCGCCGCACGGTCCCTGGGCCTGCCGGCCGCACCGCCGCCTGGCTGCGCCTCGTGCAGCTCACTGGGCGCGACGAATATGCCCGCTGGCGGCTCGCCCAACGCCTGGCCCAACTGGCCGTCGAGCTGCTGGCCGAGCGCGAGGGCCTGCCCCCGCAGCAGGCTCGCCGCCGCCTGGAGGACCCATCGCTCGACGCCCCGCCTGCGGTGCGCGCCTATCTGCGCGCTGGCCTCGTTGCCTACCAGCCCCGCCCCGGCTCGCAGGGCCGCATTCTGCGCGGCGGCCCGCTGGACGTGGACCTGGAGCGGGTGGTGCACTGGCTCGAGGGGCTACTGTAACTTGCGGAGACGCCCGTGCCCGTCGGTATCAGCGATGTGGCCACCCTCTGCGGCCACGTCATCCACGAGGTCGAGCGCGCCATCGTCGGCAAGCGCGCCGTGCTGGAGCGCATCATGGCCGCGGCCCTCGCCGGCGGCCACGTGCTGCTCGAGGACTACCCCGGCCTGGCCAAGACGCTGATCGCCAGAAGCTTCGCCACCGTGCTCGGCCTGGAGTTCAAGCGCGTCCAGTTCACCCCCGACCTGCTGCCGGGCGACATCACCGGCAGCCACGTCTACGACCGCGCCAGCGGCCGCTTCGAGCTACGCCGCGGCCCGATCTTCACCAACATCCTGCTGGCCGACGAGATCAACCGCGCCTCGCCCAAGACGCAGAGCGCGCTGCTCGAGGCCATGCAGGAGCGCCAGGTCACGCTCGAGGGCGAGACCATGCCGCTGCCCGAGCCGTTCCTGGTGCTGGCCACCCAGAACCCGATCGAGTACGAGGGCACCTTCCCGCTTCCCGAGGCCCAGCTCGACCGCTTCGTCATGAAGCTCGCGGTGGGCTACCCCAGCGCCGAGCAGGAGCAGGAGATCCTGCGCCGCCGCCGCGAGCGCCGCGCGGACGAGGTGCAGCTGCGCACCGTCGCCAGCGCTGAGGAACTGCTGCAGATGCGTGCCGCCGTCGAGGAGGTGTACGTCAGCCCGGACATCGAGCGCTACATCGTGGCGTTGGTGGCCGCCACCCGGCAGGACGCGCGGGTGGCGGTGGGCGCCAGCCCGCGCGGCTCACTGGCGCTGCTCAAGCTGGCCCGCGCCCAGGCGGCGCTGGACGGGCGCGACTACGTGATCCCCGATGATGTCAAGGGTCTGGTGCGGCCGGCGCTGGCGCACCGCCTGATTCTTACGCCGGACCTGTGGATGCAGCGGCGCGCCGCCGACGAGATCCTCGGCGCCATCCTGGCGGCGGTCGCGGTGCCCGCGGTAGGCGAGGCACGGCCGTGATTCGCCGCTGCGCTGGCCTTCGCGGGGCTATGCCCCACACCCCGTACCGGCGCTCACCCCGGTGCCGCTGCGCGCGGCCGGCAGCAGAGGGCCAGCCCCCTGCACCCCCGCAGGGGGCCAGCCGCCCCCAGACCCCCGCAAGGGAGCGAGTCCTGTGCTCGGCGCCCGTTGTCATGGCGCGCTCCTGCCCCGGCGCCCGGCACGCCCTGAGCTGCGGGGCCATTGTGGCGCCAGCGTCCGGCCAGCCAAGGCGGCCTACGCGCTTTGCTGCTCAGGCCGCGCAAGCGGCCTTGGCAAAGATGAGCCCGCGCGTGCACGCGCCGGGCGTGGTACAGAGCCAGGATGCCCGATTACATAGGCAAGGTTCATTAGCGGGCTTCGCATATCAGCAGCGGGCTGAAGCCCGCCGCGTGGTACGCCGCCGGTGGCTCGTTTCTGGTGCGCCAGGAGGTGCGTCGTGAGCAGAGCGCTTGTCCTCAATCTGGCGCTCTACGCCCTCGTGATCGGCGGGCTGGCCGCGCTGAGCGGCGCGCTCCTGACGCTCGCCCTGCCGCTGCTGGTCTACCTGGGCGCGGCGCTGCTCGCCCGGCCCGGCGAGGTGGCGCTGCATGCCGTACGCTCCCTTGGCGCCGAGCGCGCCAGCCCCGGCGCGCCCGTGGCGGTGCGGCTCACCGTCACCAACCAGGGCGACCGGCCGCTGGACCTGCTGCTGGAGGACCGCCTGCCGGACGGGCTGGAGCTGGCGGAGGGCCGCCCCAGCCTGCGCGCCGTCCTCGCGCCCGGCGCGTCCACCGAGTTGGCCTATGCCGTCCGCGGCACGCGCGGGTTGTACCGCTTCGCTGCCGCCAGCGCCGCGGTCACCGACCCGCTGGGACTGCACGCGCGCACCCTGGAGTTGCCCGCGCCTGGCCACCTGTTCGTGCTGCCCGCCCTCACCCGCCTGCGCCGGCTGGACATCCGCCCGCGCCGCACCCGCAGCATCGCCGGCCTCATCCCCGCCCGCCAGGGCGGCCCTGGCGTCGAGTTCTTCGGCGTGCGCGAATACCAACCCGGCGACCCCACCCGCTGGATCAACGCCCGCGTCACCGCCCGCTTCCCCCAGGCCCTGTTCGTCAACGAGTTCGAGCAGGAGCGCGCCGCCGACGTCGGTATCATCCTGGACGCCCGCCTGGCCAGCGACGCCGGCGGTGGGGGGGTGTTCGAGCACGCCGTCGAGGCCGCCGCCGCACTGGCCGACGCTCTGCTCGAGCGCGGCAACCGGGTGGGGCTGGTGGTGTACGGCCGCGCGCTGGACTGGACCTTCCCTGGCTACGGCAAGCTCCAGCGCGAACGCATCATGCGCTCGCTGGCGCGCGCCGAACAGGGCGACCACATGGCCTTCGAGAGCCTGGACAACCTGCCCACCCGCCAGTTCCCGGCCCGCTCGCAGCTCATCCTCGTCAGCCCGCTCCAGCCGGACGACATCCACACCCTCACTTACCTGCGCGCGCGCGACTACCAGGTGCTGGTGGTCAGCCCGGACCCGGTGGCCTTCGAGCGGCGCGCGCTCCCGCCCGGCCCGCAGGCCGAGTTGGCGGCGCGCCTGGCCAGCCTGGAGCGCGACCTGTTGTTGCGCCGCGTGCGCGCGCTCGGGGTGCGCCTGCTGGACTGGGACGTGGCCGTGCCCTTCCAGCAGGCCGCCGCGCAGGCCCTCGGCCGCGCGCCCGTGCCACGCTGAGGGGAACAGGAGGTCGGGGCGCTGCGGCGCTCATCCCGCCTCCGATATGCCGTACCAGCCCGAGCGCCGCTCCTATGCTTGCGCAAAGGGATGCCGTACCAGCCCGAGCCCCGTGCCGTCCAGCGCCGCGCCCGTCCAGCGTGCCTGGCGCGGCAGCGGCGATAGCGAGCTATGAACCGTACTGTCGCCACAACTATCATCGCCGCCGCCTTCATCGCCGCCGCCCCCTACGCGCTGGCCGGGCGCTGGGTGGGCGCTTTCGTCTGCCTGGTGGTGGGCATAGGCTGGCTGGGAGGCGCGCGGCGCGGGCTAGGGTGGCCGGCGGCCGCCGGCTTCCTGCTGCTGGTGGGCGCGGCCGCCCTCGGCGCGCTGAGCGGCCTCCCGCCCGGCTGGGGACTGGCCGGCGTCGTGGCGGCGCTGGCCGCCTGGGACCTCAGCGGCTTCCAACAGCGCCTCGCGGCCGCCGGGCGCGTGGTGGATGAGCCGGCCCTCTGGCGTGCCCACCTGCGTCTCCTGGCGGCTGTGGCCGGCCTCGGCCTCGCACTCGGCACGGCGGCCCTGCTCGTCCGCACCGAGCTGAGCTTCGGCTGGGCCTTGCTCCTTGGCCTCATCGCCGCCATCGCGCTTGCGCGCGCGGTCGCTTCGCTGAAGGACTGAGGCGCAGGACTGCGGTATAATTGGCAGCGATCACGCTCAGTCCTCAGTACTTAGAGCTTGCTTAAAACGCCTCCCGGCTGGGAGCGCGGCGGCCACAGGCCCCCTCACGCTCCCCTGTTCAACCAGGCACTGAGAGCCTCTCCCCACGGGGAAGGGCCAGGGGCGGGCGCAGCCCGCCCCTCCAACCCCACCCGCTCCGGGGTATCTGGATAGACACGTAGGATCGTGATGCTTCGACTCGCCATCCCATCCAAGGGCAGCCTGTACGACGGCACGCTCGCCTTCCTGGAGAGCTGCGGCCTGCGCGTCTCGCGGCCCAACCCGCGCCGCTACACCGCCAGCATCCGCGCCCTGCCGCCCGCCGAGGTGCTGCTGCACCGCCCGGCGGACATCGTCGAGAAGTTGGCCGAGGGCGAGCTGGACCTGGGCATCAGCGGGATGGACCTGGTGGAGGAGTTGCGCGGCGACCGGGATGACCCGCTGGTGGTCTTCGAGGACCTCGGCTTCGGCGCCGCCGAGTTGGTGGTGGCCGTGCCCGAGGCCTGGATCGACGTCACCTCGGTGCACGACCTGGCGGACCTGGCGGTGGAGCTGCACGCCCAGGGGCGGCCGCTGCGCATCGCCACCAAGTACCCGGCGCTGGTGCGGCGCTTCTGCTACGCCAGCGGCATCAACTACTTCCGCCTGATCGACTCGCAGGGCGCCACCGAGGCCGCCCCCGGCCTGGGCTACGCCGACATCATCGCCGACATCACCGAGACCGGCACCACCATCCGCGACAACCAGCTCAAGATCATCGGCGAGCCGCTGCTGCGCTCCCAGGCCTGCCTGCTCGCCAGCCGGCGCAGCCTGCGCGTCCGCCCCGCCGCGCTCCCGGCGGTGCGCACCGTGCTGGAGTTGGTGGAGGCCCGCCGGCGCGCCCGGCGCTTCGTGCAGGTCACCGCCAATATCGCCGGCGAGTCGCTGGAGGATGTGGGACGGCGGGTGGCGGCCCGCCCGGAGCTGGCCGGCCTCCAGGGGCCGACGATCGCGCCGCTCTGGACCCGCGAAGGCGGCCACGGCGGCTGGTACATGGTCACGATCGTCGTGCCCCAGGAATCGGTGCTGGCGCTGGTGGACCACCTGCGCGCCCTCGGCGGCAGTGGCATGGCGATCGTGCCCGTGCAGTACGTCTTCGAGGCCCGCAGCGAGGCGTACGAGGCGCTGCAATCAGAGTTGCTCTAGCCGCAATACTTTTAAATACGCGGGCGCTGCCCGCAGCGTGGGGGTGCGGGGC
>DATMBA010000190.1:0-3223 GCA_035559635.1 Roseiflexaceae bacterium | reverse complement strand
CCGCGAGCGCCCCGCCCCGCTTCCCGAGCGCCCGGCCGCCCCATCCGCCCCGGCCGCGGAGCAGCCGCCCACCAGGCCGGCACCCCGCCGGCGGGAGGGTGCGTTGGTGCTGACGCCGGAGAACCTTATGTCGATCCGCCTGCGGCTCGATGGGCTCGACCGCGACGTGGGGTCGCGCTGCATCCTGTTGGCGGACCGGGCCGGTATGGTGCTGGCGGAGACCGGGCACACCCAGGGGTTGCCCACCATGGTGCTGCTGCCGCTGCTGTCCACCAGCTTCTCCACCGCCAGCCAGATCACCCAGATGCTGCGTGAGCAGGAGTCCTCCGCGCTGTATGTCCACGAGGGCAGCCACTACGACATGTACTGCTTCGACATCCTGCAACGCTTTATGCTGGTGATCATCTTCGACAAGACCGCCACCACGGCCAAGATCGGCTCGGTGTGGGTCTACGCCAAGCGCGCGATCCGCGACATTCAGGATCTGTTAGCCTGACGGTCTGCATGTGCGCGCGGAGGTGTGGCGGGCCAAGGCCTGCCACGAATTGTTCTCTTCGCGAGGGCCGCAGGCCTTGGCCCTGGGGCTACGTCATCGGTGGCTTTGGCGAGGCCCCAGAGGGCACCCCGTCTCCTCGAAAACCCCTCGCGGGGGCTGGAGCAGCACCGCCGCCCCCACACCCCCGGCATGGAGCAGATGTGGGGCGAAGCCCCTCACCCTCCCCGACGTTGACAGGGCCTTGCCCCGCACCGGGTGTGGTGAACGTTCGTGCGCCGCCGACCACGCCCGGCGGGTCAACCCGCGGGCTCTTACGCCCAAGCCCGCCAGCGAGCGCGGGCTGCCGGGCGCGCCGCCGGCTTAGACTCAAGCGCGCTCGCCCGGTCACGGGCCGGGCGTGGCGCCGCAGCGGCCCGCCATGATGTCACACCCCCCGTACCCTCGTGTTTGCGCGTTTGTACCACCCATGCTATACTCGCGCAGCGTTGTAACGGTCAAACCGGTACTCTGGCAGCCTCCCTCGTGTGCTCAACCTCGCGGCAGGTTGACTTTTTTGTGCCGGTTGTGATATAGTGATTGTGAAAGAGTTCCCAAAGTCGAACGAGTCGAAAGGGAGCGGTGCTCATGCGACTGCTGCGTAACCCGGTGATCCAGGTGCTCCTTGTCGTCGGGGTGGTGGGGGGCATCCTCTATGCCCTTGGCTTCCGCATGACGAAACATGACCTGCACATCTCGGCGGCGGCCGAGCCGCTGTGGTGCATCGGCGGCGAGCGCGTGGGCGAGTTCTGCTCGCCGGGCACCATCATTCCATTCACGAACTCGCTGCTGATGACCATCCTGGTGGACCTGCTGCTGGTGCTGATCATCATCTTCGGCGTACGCACCATGCAGCTCGTGCCGCGCGGACTGCAGAACCTGGTGGAAGTGATCATCGAAGGGTTCTACAACTTCGCGCTCGGGGTGGACCGCAAGAACATCGCCAAGTTCTTCCCGCTGCCGGCCACGATCTTCGTCTTCTTCCTGATTGCGAACATGACCGCGCTGGTGCCGGGCATCGGCAGCATCGGCAACTGTGTAGCGGAGGAGCATGTGGCGGCCGAGGGGGCGCCGGCGGGCACGGTGGAGGGCGCGGCGGAGCACGGCGAGGCCGCGGCGGCCGGCGCAGCCCAGGAGGGGACGGCGCAGTCGGCGTTCGCTGGCTGGCCGGCCGCCTGCCCGGAGGGCTTCTTCATCATCCCCTGGCTGCGCGCCCCGGCGGCGGACCTGAACGCGACGCTGGCATTCGCGCTGGCGGCGGTGTTCATGGTCGAGTACTTCGGCTTCCAGGCGCTCGGCCTGGGCTACCTGGGCAAGTTCTTCATCAACCCCTTCAAAGAAGGCGCGATCATGACCTTCGTCGGCCTGATCGAGCTGATCTCCGAGTTCATGCGCATCGTCGCCTTCGCCTTCCGAATTTTCGGCAACATCTTCGGCGGCGAGGTGATCCTGGCGGTGATGGCCTTCCTGTTCCCGTACATCCTGCCGCTGCCATTCTACGCCCTGGAGGTGTTCGTGGCGTTCATCCAAGCGGTGATCTTCGCGGTGCTGACGCTGGTGTTCTTCACGCTGGCCGTGCAGGCGCATGGTGGGCACGAGGACCACGGCCACGCCGAGCCGGTGGGGTCGCCGGCGGCGCATTAGGGCGTATCCGCAACGTGGGGATTTGGAGGGGCGCAGCCCCCAAGCCCCCGCACACGCAGTTTGCGGGCCATAGGTGATCGGCGCCGCCGAAGCCGAACCCCCATGATCTGTCACCTATAACCGATCACCTGGCGATGACAGCATCTCTCGACGCACACGTTTGAGACGCTCACACAAGGAGGGAGACCTACCATGACGGACGCTGGTTTGCGGCTTCTTGCGATGGCGCTGGCGATCGGCCTGGGCGCGATCGGCCCAGGCGCCGGCATCGGCATCATCTTCAGCGGCGCGCTGCAGGCGATGGGCCGCAACCCGGAGGCCGAGGGCCTGGTGCGGACCTATATGTTCCTCGGCTTCGCGCTCACCGAGGCGCTGTTCATCTTCGCCCTGGTGTTCGGCCTGCTGATCGGCTTCAACATTATCTAGAGCGCACGCGGCCGGGCGCGCGAGCCCCCGGCGCGCTGGACGAGGAGCACGGGTGTGGAGAAGCTAGGGATCAACTGGGCGCTGCTGATAGCGCAGCTGTTCAATGTCATTCTGCTGGTCTGGCTGCTGACGCGCTACCTGTACCGGCCGGTGCTGAACATGCTCAACGAGCGCACGCGCCGCATTCAGGAGAGCCTGCAGGACGCCGAGCGGGTGAAGGAGCAGCTGGCCAACGCGCGCCGGGACTACGACGCCGAGTTGGCGAAGGCGCGCCAGGAGGCGGCCGGCATCCTGGCCCAGGCGCAGGAGCGCGCCAGGGCGCAGGAGCAGGAGATCATCGCGCAGGCGCGCGCCGAGGCGGACCGCATCCGCCAGGAGGCGCGCGAGCAGGCTGAGCGCGAGCGCGACCAGTTGCTGCGCGACCTCAAGGGCCAGATGGCCGAGTTGGTGACGCTCACGGCCTCGAAGGTGCTCGGCGAGGAGTTGAGGGCCAACCACGACCGCCTGATCGAGGAGTCGCTGGCGAGCCTCGGGCGCAGGAATTAGGTGCAATACTTTTCAAATAAGCGGGCGCTGCCCGCAGCGTGGGGTGCGGGGGCCGCAGGCCCCCGCGAACCCCTT
>DATMBA010000189.1:0-2604 GCA_035559635.1 Roseiflexaceae bacterium | reverse complement strand
CACCGTGGCCGGGGCCACGCCTCGGCCGCGGTGGCGCTGTGGGCGCGGCTGGTGCGCGCGCGCGGCCTCACCCCGCTCTACAGCACCTCCTGGGACAACCTGGCCTCGCGTGGGGTGGCACGGCGGCTAGGGCTGATCCTGTACGGGGAGGATGTCTCCATCGAATAGGGGTGGGGATCAGGGAGAGCTTCGCCCTCCCTGGCCCGCCCCTTCCGCCAGAGAGCGTTGTGGGCGAATCGATGGGCGAACAAACGGGCCCTTCACGGCAGGAGGCCAGCTGGTGGGGGAGGCTCTGGCCGCTCGGTGAGGCGCTGCGCTTCCTGACGATCCTGCCCGTGCCAGGCATGCCGCCGATGACGGAGGCCAGCATCGGGCGGGCCATCCCGCTCTTCCCGCTTGCCGGCCTGTTGGTCGGCGCGCTGCTCGCCGCGCTCGGGCTGGCGCTGGGGGCGCTGTGGGGCAGCGGCGTGCGCGCGGTGGGGCTTGTGGTGGCCTGGGGCGTGATCACCGCCGGCCTGCACCTGGACGGGCTGAGCGACACCTTCGACGGGGTGATGAGCTGGCGGCCGCGTGAGCGCAAGCTGGAGATCATGCGCGATAGCCGGATCGGCGCGATGGGGGCGCTGGCGCTGGCCGCGGTACTGGGCCTCAAGGCGGCCCTCCTCGCCGGTGCGGGGGAGGGGTGGCTGCTGCCGGTGCTGCTCGCGCCGGTGCTTGGCCGCTGGGCGGACGTGTACGGCATCGTGGCGTTCCCGCCGGCGCGCGCGGGCGGCCTGGGGCGGACCTTCCAGTCCATGATCGGTCCGCGGGACTTCGTCGTCGCCAGCGGGACGGCGCTGCTCCTGGCGCTGCTGCTGGCCGGGCCGCGCGGCCTTGTCGCGCTGCTGCTGGTGTGGCTGGCCGCGCACCTGCTCGGCCGCTGGTGGACGCGCGACCTCGGCGGGCTCACCGGTGACACCTACGGCGCGCTGTGCGAGATCGGCGAGGTGGTGGCGCTGGCCGCGCTCACCGCCCGCCTCACCTGACCCTGAGCTCCGCTAATCCCGCTCGTGTTCCAGCCCCAGCGCCTCACGGACCGCGGCGACAATGAAGAGCGAGCCGGTGACGCAGACCACGTCCCGCGGGCCAGCGAGCGCGCGCGCGGCCTCCAGCGCCTCGGGCACGTCGTCGTAGGCCGCCACCGGCGCTCCCGGCCGCAGCAGCGGCGCCGCCTGTTCGCGCAGCCAGGCCAGGTCGGTGAGCGAGCGCGGGTGCAGCGAGTGCGTCAGCACCAGCGCGTCCGCCGCCGGGACCAGCTCGGCCAGCATGCGCGGCAGGTCCTTGTCTCGCGAGGTGCCGAACACCAACACCAGCCGCCGGCCGGGGAACAACTCGCCGAGGGACTCCACCAGCCGCCGCGCCGAGTCGCCGTTATGCGCGCCGTCCAGCACGAACGTTGGCGCGTGACCGACGATCTCCATGCGCCCCGGCCAGCGCGCCCCGGCCAGCCCCGCGGCGATGGCAGCGTCATCGATCGGCAGGCCCGCGCGCCGCAGCAGCAGCGCCGCGCCTGCGCTCAGCCGCGCGTTGTCGCGCTGGTACGCGCCGGGCAGTCCGGTCTCCAGCGGGCCGCGGTACTCGGTGCGCGGGTCGAAGGGGGTGACGGATGGAAGATTGCAGCTTGCAGCTTGAGGGGCATCGTTGGCCGAGAAATCTTCAATCTTCAATGTGGGATCTGCAATGACGTAGAGCGGCGCCCCCGTCTCCTCCGCGGCCCGCACGAGGGCCTCTAGCGCCTCGGGCGGCTGCGGCACGGTGATGGCGGGCACGCCGGGCCGCATGATGCCGGCCTTCTGGCGGGCGATCTCGGCCAGCGTGCGCCCCAGGATCTCCATGTGGTCGTAGCTGATCGAGGTGATCACCGAGAGGATGGGATCCACGACGTTGGCGCTGTCATAGCGGCCACCCAGCCCCACCTCCAGCACCGCCAGGTCCACCTGCGCGTCGGCGAAGTGGCGCAGCGCCAGCGCGAAGCCGATCGCGAAGGTCACTGGCGGGCCGCCCGTCTCGCGCGTCACCGCCTCCACATGCGGCCGCACCTGCTCCACCAGCCGCACCAACTCGGCCTGGAGGATCAGGCGGCGGTCCACCTGGATGCGCTCGCGGTAGCTGTGCAGGTGCGGCGAGCTCCACAGCCCCACCCGCAGCCCGGCGGCGCGCGCGATGGCCTCGATCATCGCGCAGGTGGACCCCTTGCCCTTGGTGCCGGCCACCACCACGCTGGGGAAGGCGCGCTGCGGCGAGCCGAGCGCCGCCAGCAGCGCCGTCGTGCGCACCAGGTTCAGCTCCGGCGGCGGCCGCGGCAGCTGGCGCTCGCCGGCGATGAAGGAGTACAGATAGTCAAGCGCCTGCTGGTAGTCCATCGTGTGCAGGTATCCCAGGGTCAGTTTCTTTTCAGCCTCAGACACCCGCGCGGCGGGCGACGGCACAGCATAGCGGAGGGTGGGCACGGCGTCAAGGGGGAGACAGCGGGACAGCGGGACAGCGGATAGGAAGCGGATAAGCGGATAGCGGATTGGGGCGTGCGCCGACCACGCCGCCGCGGCGGCCACGCCCCCGGCGCGC
>DATMBA010000188.1:0-1342 GCA_035559635.1 Roseiflexaceae bacterium | reverse complement strand
CCCGCCGCCGGCGCCGGCGGCCCCGCGTGAGCGGCGGGCGCCCCGGCAGGCCTTGACGGCGGCGGATCGCGAAGGGGGGCTTGGCCCTGTTGCACGAGGCGCGGTTCGTCGATCTCCCGCCGGCGCATCACCAAGCTCCTGGGCCCGGTCAAGTGGACCTACTACTACCTCTATGTGCTGCTCGATATCTTCAGCCGCTAAGTCGTCGGCTGGCTCCTGGCCCGCCAGGAGGCCGCCGCCCTGGCCAAGGTGCTGATCACCGAGAGTTGCAAGCGCCAGCACATCGCCCCTGACCAGCTCATCATTCATGCCGACCGCGGCCCGTCGATGACCTCGCAGCCCGTGGCCCTGCTGCTGGCGACCCTGGGCACGGAGTTCAAGCGGACAGCGGTCCAGCGGATCCTGACTGGCGAGAAGACCCTGGCCGAGCTCAGCCGCGAGCTCGACATCTCACCGAGTGTCATCCGCAACTGGAAGCGATACGCGGAGGCCGGGGCGACGACGGCCGTCCAGGCCAGTGAGGATGTGGTCCCCACCAGTCAGTTACGGGAGGCGTACGCCAAGATCCGGGAGCTCGAGCGCGCCCTCGGCCGCAAGACCATGGAAGTCGAGATCCTGCGCGCGGCCCAGGAGATCGTAAAACACACTCCGTCGTTGCGCAGAGAGTCCGGGCGGTGACGACCTACTCCATGAGTGCCATCTGCTCGGTGCTCGGGATCGCCCGGCGCACCGCCTACTACGTCGTCCGCGCGCGGCCGGGCGGCCGGTATCACCGCGCGGACGACCCCACGGTCCTGCAGCAGATCCGGGCGGTGACGAACAGCCGGGCGACCTACGGCTATCGCCGGGTGTGGGCGATGGTGAACCGGACGTTCCGTGGCGGCTACAACCGCAAGCGGATTCGCCGCGTCATGCAGCTCCATGGGCCGATGCTGGCGCCGCGGGTCCACCGTCGCCACGGCCGGCCGCACCTAGGCTGTCCAGACTCGGAAGGGTGTTGACACTTTTGCCGCCCCAGAGTGGTGGTGAATGAGCTCACTGCGCCGCCACGCCCCAGAGCAGCGCGGCTGGTGTGCGGCCGCGGAGGCGATAGCCTTGATGCGGGCGGTGTTGTAGTAGCGCATGAAGCCGTCGAGGGCGCGCTGCAGGGCCGCCCGGCTGGTGAAGTAGCGCCGCCGAAACGCCACGCGCCAGAGCTCCTGGAGGATTGTCCCCTGCAGGCGCTCGACAAAGCCGTTGGTCCAGGCATGGCGAGGTTTGGTGCGGGTGTGCCGCAGACCGAGCTCGCGACAGGCGACATCAAACGCCCCCTTGAACTCCGGGCCACCATCGGTCAGCACCC
>DATMBA010000187.1:0-1591 GCA_035559635.1 Roseiflexaceae bacterium | reverse complement strand
CTCGATCGTGACCGCCAGCTCGTAGGGCCCGACCGCCTGCGTGATCGTCTGGATAGGGCCGCTGTCCCCCACGTGCGCGCGCGCGCCGGCCGGGGACAGCAAGGCGAGCAGCAGGGCGGCGAACAGCGTGGCAGGGGGGATCTTCCTGGGCATAGGTGACCTCGCTGGGCTGCGGACAGCCGGCATGATACCATGGGTGCCGGGGCTACCGTGGCACAGATTCTGACACACACGCTCCAGGGAAAACAGAGCAGCCGACGGGCAGATCCCCGAGGGAACTGTCCGTCCGTTCCCGTTCCGTTCCATCCGTTCCATCCGTTCCACCCCGAGCAGCAAGGAGCACCCGATGGCACGAACGATCACCCACGCCGCGCTCGCCGTGCTGCTGGCGCTGGCGCTGGCGCCGGCGGCGGCGCAGAATTCCGGCGAGCGCTGCTTCCCCGAGACCGGCCACTGTATCAGCGGGGCGATCCGGGAGTACTGGGAGCGCAACGGGGGCCTGGCGGTCTTCGGCTACCCGATCGGCCCCCAACAGATCGAGACCGTGGAGGGGGTCTGGCGCGGCCCGGTGCAATGGTTCGAGCGCGACCGGCTGGAGGACCATGCGAACGAGGGGCTGGGCGTGCTGGCCGGCCGGCTCGGCGCGCGCTTCCTGGAGCTGCAGGAGCGACCCTGGCAGATGAACGAGCCGCTGCCGGCCCCGCCGCGCGGCTGCGTCCAGTTCCCCGAGACCGGCTACCGGCTGTGTGAGCCGTTCCTGAGCTACTGGCGGCGCAATGGCGGCCTGGCGCGCTTCGGCTTCCCGATCTCGCCAGTGATGGAGGAGACCCTCCCGCTGGGCGGCGGGCGCACCTGGCGCGGCGAGGTGCAGTACTTCGAGCGCCGCCGCATGGAGCACCACCCAGAGAACCCGGCGCGCCACCGGGTGCTGCTCGGCCTGCTCGGCCGCGACGTGCGCGGGATCGAGCAGGGAGGCAGCCCCTGCCTGCTGGCGGCCGGCGGCCTGCAGCGCCACGCGGAGGCCGAGCGCGCCCGGCTCGGCTGCCCGGTGGACCTCCAGAGCGGCACGGCAGTGGCGCAACTCTTCGAGGGCGGGCTGGCGGTGTGGGTGCCAGCTAGCGAATCGACCCGCAGCCGGCTGTACCTCGTGACGCGCGACGCCGCCGGGGCGCTGCGCTGGTCCGAGTACGGCACCGGCGGCCCGAGCGGCGCGCAGCTGGGAGAGACGCCGCCCGCCGGCCGGTTCGCACCGGGGCCGCACGTGCGGCAGCTGTGGGCCAGCGATCCGCAGGTGCGGCGCGCCCTCGGCTGGGCCACCATCCCCGAGCAGCAGGTCAGCGGCACGTTGGCGCGCTTCGCCCGCGGCGGGCGCATGATGCAGGTAGCCGGCACCCCGCGCGTCTTCGTGCTCTTCCCGGACGGCCGGGTGGAGGAGTTGGCAGGGTCATAGGGCCACCGCCCTACGTGGCTGGCGGCGCTTATGAGTTGAGCGTTTACATGGGTATCTGGCTTCGCACCACGCCCGGCCCGTGAACGGGCGGGTATCCCTGCGAAGGCTGCGCAGGCGGCCTGCGTAAAAATTTCCGTGGGG
>DATMBA010000186.1:0-12828 GCA_035559635.1 Roseiflexaceae bacterium | reverse complement strand
CGGTGCTGCACGGTTCCGCACGCCGGGGGCAGCGGGCGCCCGCCCACGCCCGGCGGCTTCAGCCGCCGGCGAGATGCTGCCAGGCCCGCCCCCGCGGGCTGTGGCGCAGGCCGCGCCGGCCGCCTGCGCGACGGATAGCCTGCCCGTTCACGGGCCGGGCGTGGTGCCGCGCAACGAACGCAGACGCCACCATGTTCGGACCACCGACCGAGGCGCGCGGGGGGAGCGGCTGCTATGCTGCGCTCGTCCCAGGGGCCACGGGCATGGCATGGACGCGCCTGCAGGCCTCCCGCTGCGCACTTCCTGCACAGAAAGGAGATCCTCGTATGTTCGACGTGGTCGGCGTCCTGGTGCTCGTGGTCCTCTCGCTGCTGTTCGGCTTCCTGGCAGCACGCGCCTGGCAGGCGAAGAACGTGCTGGTCAGGTGGGTGGGCACGCTCCTCGCCGCGATCCCGACGCTGGTCTTCGCGCTCGCCGCCGGCCTCGCCCTCTACGGCTACGCGAAGGTGAACCAGCGCCATTCCAACCCGGTAGCCGACATAACCGTGGCACGCACGGACGAGCAGGCGGCCCGCGGAATGAAGATCGCGCGCGCCTGCGCCGGATGCCACTCGGCCAATGGCGACCTCCCGCTCACGGGGCAGCGCTTCGAGGGGCCGCCGATCGGTGACCTGTACGCCGCCAACCTCACGCCGACGCACCTGCAGGACTGGAGCGACGGCGAGATCATCCGCGCGATCCGCGAGGGCGTGCACAAGGACGGCCGCTCGCTGATCATCATGCCGTCGGCGATCTTCCGCAACCTGAGCGATGAGGACGTGCAGGCGCTCGTCGCGTACCTTCGCAGCACCGAGCCGGTGGAGCCAGACACCCCACCGACGCGGGTCAATGTGGTAGGCGCGATCATGGCGAGCGCGCTCCCGCTCTTCAGCGTGCAGCCGCCCATCAGCGCCCCGGTGGTGGCGCCGCCGGCCGGGCCGACGACCGAGTACGGCGGCTACCTCGTCGCCGCCTCCGGCTGCCGCGAGTGTCACGGCGGGGACCTGCGGGGTGGCGAGGCGGGCGGCTTCGCCCCGTCCGGACCGCCGATCGCCAACATTGCGGAGCGCTGGAGCGAGCAGGAGTTCGTCAACACCCTGCGCACCGGCGTCCGGTCGGACGGCGTGCCCCTCGGCCCGGGGATGCCCTGGCGGGACTACGAGCTGTTCTCCGACGACGACTTCCGGGCGATCTATCTGTACCTCAAGGCCGGCCAACCGTAGCGCGCGCACACGAAGGCACGAAGGCACGAAGCCGCGAAGATCTGACGAAATAGCCCCAGCACCCCGACCCTTCGTGCCTTCGTGTCTTCGCATCTTCGTGGTCAGTTCGCCAGCCCCAGCGCGTCCAGCACAAACGCCCATTGGAAGGCCGTTTCGCGCAGGTGGTCGTAGCGCCCGGAGGGGCCGCGGTGCCCGCCGGCCATCTCGGTGCGCAGGAGCAGTGGGCGGTCGTCGGTCCGGTTGGCGCGCAGCTTCGCCACCCACTTGGCTGGCTCCCAATACTGCACCCGCGGGTCGTGCAGGCCGGCGGTGGCCAGGATGGCCGGGTAGTCGCGCTGCTGGACATTGTCGTAGGGCGAGTAGGAGCGCATGTACTCGTACTGCTCGCGCACGCGCGGGTCGCCCCACTCCTCGTACTCCTGCTCCACCAACGGGATCCCAGGGTCGCTCTGGGTGGTGACCACATCCACGAACGGCACCTCGGCGATCGCCGCGCCGAACAGCTCGGGGCGCATCATCACCACCGCGCCAATCAGCAGCCCGCCGGCGCTGCGCCCGCGGATGGCCAGCTGCCGCGGGGTGGTGTAGCCCTGGGCGATCAGGTGCTCGGCGCAGGCGATGAAGTCGGTGAAGGTGTTGCGCTTTGTCAGAACCCGCCCCTGCCGGTACCACTCCTCCCCCAGCTCGCCGCCGCCGCGGACGTGGGCGATGGCGCAGGTGAAGCCGCGCTCCAGCAGCGGCAGCCAGCGGGCGTTGAAGGCAGGCTCGCTGATGCTGCCATAGGCGCCGTAGCCGGAGAGCAGGCAGGGCCGTGGCTCCCCCGGTGGCGCATCCCTGCGCCGCACGAGCGAGATCGGCACCTGCACGCCGTCCGGTGCGGTGGCCCACAGCCGCTCGGCGGTGTACAGGCCGGCGTCGTAGCCCGGCACCTCCTCCTGCTTCACCACTCGGAAGCTGCGGGAGTCTGTGTCGTACTCCAGCACCTGCGGCGGGGTGACGGGCGAGGAGTAGCTCAGGCGCAGGGTGCGGGTGTCGAAGGTGGGGTTGAGCGGCCAGGGGAGCCTGCTCTCCCAAGTGAGGCTGTAGACCGGCTCGGCGAAGGCGGCGGTGTGCTCGCCGCCGCCCGCCAGGTCCACCACCCGCAGGCGCACCAGGCCATTCACCCGCTCGTACAGCGCCAGGAAGCCGGCGAACAGGTCGATCCCGTCGATGCTCACGCCGTCGCGTCCGGCCGCCACCTCGCGCCAGCGGGCCGGGTCGGGGTCGGCCAGCGGCGCCACCACCACCCGGTAGCCCGGCCCGCGGTCATTCGTCAGGATGAACAGCTCGTCGCCGCGGTGCTGCGCCCAGTAGTTGACGCCCGCCTGGCGGGGCGTGACCGGGCGCGGTGGCTCATCCGGCCGGTCGAGCGGGAGGAGTTGGGCGCTCGCGCTCTGGGCGTTCGTGCTCTCCAGCAGCAGGAAGGCGGCGCTGCGGCAGCGCTTGATGTGCAGGTAGAGCGTGGGGTCCTGCTCCTCGTACACGAGCGCGTCGGCGGCCTGCTCCTGGCCGAGGGTGTGGCGGAAGGCGCGGTAGGAGCGCCAGGACTCAGTGTAGGTGGTGTAGCACAGCGTGCGGCTGTCGGCGGCCCACTCCACCTCGCCCACGCCGTGCAGCGGCCCGTCCACCAGCGCGCCTGTGGCGATGTCCTTGACATAAAGATCGTACACCTCACCGCCGGTGGTGGCGGTGGTGTAGGCCAGCAGGCGCTCGTCCGGACTGACGCGCAGCGTGCCGAGGTCGAAGAACGGCGTGCCCGCGGCCAGCGCGTTCTCGTCCAGCAGCACCTCCTCCGGCGCGCCGGGAGCGGGGCGGCGGCAGTGGACGGCGTACTGGCGCTGCGGCTCGGTGCGGGTGGCGTACAGGTGGGCGCCGATCCGCACCGGGGCGGACTCGTCGGCCTCCTTGACGCGCGCCACAAGCTCCTGGAACAGGTGCTCGCGCAGTTCGGCGGTGCGGGCCGTGAACTCATCGGCGTAGCGGTTCTCGGCCTCCAGGTAAGCGATCACCTCGGGGTTCTCGCGCTCGCGCAGCCAGTAGTAGTCGTCGGTGCGCGTGTGGCCGTGGGCGCTGAGCGTGTGGGGCCGGCGGGGGGCGCGTGGGGGCGTTGGCATGGTGTGGCTCCGTGGTCATGTGCAGCCTAAATGCTTGCAAACGGACCGAATGACGAGAGCGGCGTGCATGGCCTCCAACATCCTGGTTACACCGACGAGGGCTTTGGCCGCAGCACAAGGGGACAATGGTGGTCCTGGCGCGGCGGTAGGGACGATGGGCGATGGGCGATAGGCCGCTGTCCACCGCCTACCTGGCGAAGCTCAGCCGCAGCCGCCGCCGCACCTCGGACTGGCGGTGGACGCGGATGGCCAGCTCGTAGAACTCGATCAGCTGATCCATGGTGGACTGCCAGCTGCGCTCGCGGGCATAGGCCAGGGCGCCCGTGCGCAGCTCGCGCAGCAGCTCCGGCGAGCGCCGCAGCTCGAGCACGCGCGCCACGAGTTGCTCCGGCCGGTCGGCGTCGTACACCAGCGCGTTCACACCGTCCCGCAGGGTATCCACCAGGCCGCCGCGCAGCGTGCCGATCACCGGCAGCCCACAGGCCATGGCCTCGAGCGGCGCGAGGCCGAAGGTCTCGCTAGTGGAGGGGAAGACCAGCACATCCGCCGAGGCGTAGGCCGCCACCACGTCATCGCCGCGCAGGAAGCCGGTGAAGACCGCGTCTGTGCCGGCGAACATGGCGCGGAATTGCTCCAACTCCGGCCCGCCGCCCACCAGCGCCAGGCGCACGCCGGGCAGGCCCGCCAGCGCACGGAGGTGCTGGACGTTCTTCTCGCGGGAGATGCGCCCGACGTACAGCGCCAGGAACTCGTCGGGGTGGCCGTCGCTCAGGCGCGCCCGCATCTCGGCGCTGCGCAACTCCGGCCGGAAGCGCTCCAGGTCGATGCCGCGGCGCCACCAGCGCACACGCTTATAGCCGTTCTCGCGCACGTCGCGGAGCATCCACGAGCTAGGCACCAGGTTCACGTCCGCGATATTGTGGACCGTGCGGAACAGCGCCCAGGCGGGGCGCACCGCCCAGGGGCCGACGTACAGCCGGGCGTAGGTGGGGATGTCCATATGGCAGGAGGCCACCAGCGGCAGGCGCATGCGGCGGGCGAGCGCGATGCCGGTGGGGCCGAGGAAGGCCGGGTTGACCACGTGGACCACATCGGGCTGGAAGCGGCGCAGCGCCCGGCCGATGCGCGGGTGCGGCAGGCCGATGTACAAGTCGGGGTAGAGCCAGAAGCGCGGGCCGCCGACGCGGAACAGCCGTGCGCCGGCATAGCTGTCCGGCATATCGGGCGGGCCGAACAGCAGCACCTCGTGGCCCCGTTCGCGCAGCCGCTCGAGCGCCTGGCAGAGGATGGTGACGACCCCGTCGATCTTGGGCAGGAACGTCTCGGTGAAGATGGCGACGCGCATACTTTGCTCGGCTGCTGCACACGGGTCTGCGGCGGCTGATTATACCATTCAGTGTTGCGTGCCCTGCGGGCATATAGCTTCATTGGAACTGAGGTGTATTTTGTCAGTTACCCCCGGCTGAAGCGCGTGGGCTTGTCTCTGCCGCTACCAGCCCGAAGGCTGGCAGCCGAGACGTACGGCCTACTGACAAAGGCCCCTCAGGACAAGCCTGAGGCGCGTGCACGGCAATCGCGCGTGGCTCTGAACCTGTTACCTGGCGAAAGCCTGCTCGCCAGAACCTGCACGGCTCAGTTGGAACCGTGCTCAGTCCTCAGTGCTGCGTCAGAACAGTGACCCGCCCGATCCAAGGTAGCGCTGCGGGTCGAAGAACAGCACGGCGGCGCTAGCAACGAAGGTCTCGACGTAGGCGATGCGGAAGCCGGCCTCGAGCAGGGGGGCGAGCGCGGGGTGCGGGCCGGGCACATCGAGGCGCAGCACCGCGGCGCGCTCAGCTGCCCAACGCACCGCCGCTGCAACGCACACCGGCGCGAGCGCCGCGCTGCGTGCTCCCACTGGCCCCACCCGCGCTGCGTTCGGGTAGTAGAAGGTGCCGGCCCGCAGGCGCACGTAACCATAGCCGATCGTCTCCCCGCTGCGCCGCAGCCACAGTGGCGCGGCGCCCTCCTCGCGCACCCAATAAGCGTGGTCCTGCGGCCGCTCGCGCCCGCTCGCCGCCGCGTCCCACGCCAGCAACTCCGGGTCGTCCGGGTCGGCCTCGACGGCGGCCACGTCCCCGAGCAGCAGGCCGCTCAGGCTCGGGGCATGGCCGCGCAGCAGGAAGTTCGGCCAGTGCGGACGCATCCCGGCGCGGATGTACAGGCTCAGCGCCCGCGGGTCGTTCGAGCTGACGGTGAAGCGCACGCGAGAGGTGTGCGGCAGCAGGGCGTGGCGCAGCAGGCGCGCGCCGATCCGGCCGGACTGCCGGTCCGGCCGCACAAACAGGTCGGTGAGGTAGGCTGTCTCGCCGCGCGCCACCACCCCTGCAAAGCCGACGATCTCGCTACCGGCCTCGGCCACGTACAGTTCGCCGTGCACAAGCAGGTGTGGGTAGTCCGGCAGCATCGCCGGGCGCGGCGGCACATCGGGGTCGTCGCCGACCTCGAGCGCGTAGAAGAGATCGTAGACCGCCGGGAGGTCGCCGGGCTGCGCTGGCCGGATGTGTACGCCGAAGTCCTGCCCGCTCACGCTCGCACCCCGCCCTACAATACGCCATGGGTATTGTAGCCGGCAGCAAGGCGATGTCAACGGAGGGTGCCCTTCAGGCCAGTGAGCACCGCACCGTGTACACAGCACAAGGGGGAGCGCGAGGGGTAGTCCCTCGCAACAAACTCCCCCTTGTGAACATGGACCCGATGAGTTGGTAAAACTTCATCAGGGGGAGGGCGAGGGGCGGCCCCTCGCAGCGATCAGTACTGCTGGTACAGAAACGCCCGCATCTTGGGGAAGAGCGCGTCCACCAGCGCGCGCGCCCTTCCGTCCGCCGAGGCGTCCGGATACATGGCGGCCAGCTCGCCGAAGCTGCGATAGCCTAGCAGCAGCGGCGCGAGGAGCTGCGGCGGCAGGCGCACATCGCCCCAGGCGCCCGGCGGCACAGGCTCCACGGCCGCCAGCCGCCCCCCGGCGAAGCGCAGCACGATCGCCTGCCGGTAGAGGTCGAGGTGCACGTCGCGCGTGAGGCCGGCGAAGATGCTGGTGGCCAGCCGCCGCTCCAGCGCGGGAGCCAGCCTGCGCAGCAGCGCCGGCGGGTCCAGCAGGCGTACCTGCCAGGCGTAGCTGCCGGTGTCGTAGGCGCCGAAGGCGCGTGCCACCTGCACCAGCGCGCTGTCGGCGGGCAGGTTGAGCCGGATGTAGGGCTTGCCGCGCTCCAGCGCCAGCTGCCGGCACAGGCGCAGCGCAGCCGTGGCCGCGTCGGCCCCCATGAGCGACGTCTCGGCGACGATCAGGCCCTCGCCGAAGCCCTGGCGCGCGATGCGGAAATAGCCCACCGGCGCGCCCGCGGAGTCCACCACCAGCCAGGTCTCGGCCGCAGTCTCGGTGGCCAGCGCGGGGCCGAGCAGATAGCGCCAGGTGGCCTCGTCGCGCAGCGCCGAGAGGTCCAGCGCGCGGGCCGCCGCGTCGTAGAGCCGCACGAGCGCTGGCAGGTCCGCGGGCGTGGCCGGGCGGCAGCTATGCCGCGCGCCCTCCGGCCCCTCCAGCGGCATCGAGTGCTCCAGGCGCCACCAGCCCTCCAGCGGCGCCGCGTACTCGTAGCCGAACTGGCGGTAGAAGTACGGGATGCCCTGGATGTGGCTGAGGTCGAACCCGCCGGCGCGCAGCAACTCGGAGAAGCGCTCGTTCAGGGCGCGCTGCAGGCCGCGCCGGCGATACTCCTCCAGCGTGCCCACCACGCCCATCTCGCCGGAGCGCAGCTCAACGCCCTCGTACTGCAGGCGCCAGGGGAGCAGGCAGAGCGCGGCCACCACCCGGCGCGTCGCCTGCTCCTCGATGAACAGCCAGTAGTCCGGCTGCGCGCCGGGGTGCGCGGTCATCCAGGCGCGCCATGTCGGCGCGGTGCTCTCGCCGTGGATCAGCGCGTCAAAGGCCGCGACGCGCTCGACATCCTCGGGGCCGGCGAGCGAGCGGAGGACCAGGCCGCCGTCGAGCGGACGGCGGAAGGGGGGAGAGGCCATGATGTGCTCCGGCAATGCTTTGTAGGACACCAACAATCGCACCTGGTGGAAAGCCCAACGCGCGCGCTGCCTGCGCTCCGACCGTTATGCCGGGACTTCCGCAAGCATCGCAGTCACCGTGGCGCCGAGCACGAGCGCCCTGCCGCGCGCCTGCGCCGCGGCGAAGTGGGCTGGTGACAGGCGGCGCTCAAGTTCGGCCAGCAGCTGCTCGGCCCTGGTTTCGGTTCGGTGGTCGATGCTTGCCGCTCGGCGCACCAGCGTGAGCACCTCGACCGCCTGTTCCACATTGTCCGCTTGGGCCATGAGTGTGGCCAGGCCCATCAGCGCGTCGAGCGTCACTAGCAGGTGCGGGCGATCCTGCACACGCCACGCCATGTCGACGGCTGTGCGCCAGTGCCCCCTGGCTCCCTCCAGCGCGCCCTGTTTGAGCGCCAGATAACCCAGCTGGTGGTGTGCGCGCGAGATGCCGCGCGGGTCACCGCAGCTCTCGGCGATCGCCAGCGCCTCGGCGAGCAGGGTGGCGGCTTCGCCGAGCCGGTCCTGCGCCAGAACCGCCGCGCCAACACGCGACAAGCTCCATGACAGCCGCTCACGATTGCCCAGATCGCGGAGGGTCGCGAGTTCCTGCCGAAAACGCGCTTCGGCCTCGGCGAACTGGCCCTGCGCGGAGGCGATCTCGCCCAGAAGTTCCTGGCAATCGCAATCCAAGAAACTATTTTTTAAACCACCCGCCTGCTGGATAGCGAGGCTTTCTTGGATCAGTCGCCGGCCCTCGTCATAGTTGCCCAACGCGTAGGCTACACGACCCACGTCCATCAGAGGAACATCTGCGCGCCAGTAAGACATAGTTTCGCTGCGCGGCCTCCAGCTTTCCCGTCTGGGGAGGCTCGGAGGGGCTTCACCCCTCCGAAAAAGATGTTCTGTGGGGGCCGTAGGCCCCACACCCCCATGCGCGTTCGCGGGGACTGTCACGTACGCGCGAACTTTGTCTAAGTAATCTTACATATCCGGCGACTCGTGCTTGCGCCTCAGAGATATGTACTGCGCTACCGTACTTTCCACGATGCGCAATGAGACGCGAGGCTATAGAGTATGACTATCGAGATAACCAACGCACCGCCATTCAAAATAGTTCACGAACAATTCGGAGGACCACATACGGCGATCGAGGCAAGCGAGATCGGCGCCGGGCTTGGCCCGGCTGAAGCGGAGCGACCACCTGCTACCGCACTCGGGCGAACTGCACGAAGGCCGCCTGCTCCTCGGGCGCAATCTGCAAGTGCTGTGCGAGGCGCTCGGCGGTCTGGCGCGAAGGACGCTGCTCGTCGGCCTCGATTTTTCGAATGCTAACCACCGCGCAGCCGACCAGCCGCACCAGGTCGGCCTGGGTCAGATCAAGCGCTTTGCGCCAACGTTTGAGCCACGCGCCGAATGAGGGAATCTCGCCCATCGCCACCTCCCACGTCGCCGAGCGCAGCGCATGGAGCCAGTATCACTTTTGGTATCGCTTTTGGCATCGCCAATCATAGCACAAAGTGACTACCGTTGTGCATACGTCTATGGTGTAATAGCTTCACGACAGCATGACGGGCCGTTAACGAAAGCTAGGAGACTACGATGGCACAATCGATGAATTTGTCTGAGGCAGCCCATAGATTACACGCACACTTTGGCCAGCGATTCCCGGCGAGCCGCGAGGGTGGCGAACAGCGTCTGGCAGCCTTTTTGTGCGAGCAGTTTGATTTGAGCGAGCAGGACGGGCGAGAGGTGCTAGCGAAACTGACACGACGCGAGGCCATCTATTGGATTGCGAAGCCGAGTCTTTCACGACCATGCCCGGGGCTCCTCGAATTGTGTGGAGATTGGATCATCCAGCCCGATCGTCTCGCATAGCCATTCTATCCACGCCGCTCCAACTGCTCCACCTACGCCCGCATGATCCGGCTTCCCCGCATGTACGCGACCGAGACGGACTTAAGACGGCGCTGCGCGCGTTCCTCACCGGCTGCCCCGACTTGCACATCACGATTGACCAGCTGCTGGCCGAGGGAGACATGGTCACCAAACGCTGGACCTACCACGCCACGCAAACGGGCGACTTGTCTGGCCTCCCGCCAACCCTCAAGCGCATCACGATGAGTGGCTTGGAGCTGTTCCGGCTCGAAGGCGGCAAGATCGCGGAGGCCTGGGTCGCCTATGACAATCTCAGTCTGATGCACCAGCTTGGCGTCATCCCCACAGCTGAGCAGGCGCAGCAGGCTGGTGTTTAGACCCGGCTCGCAGCCCTGTGGCACGCAGGCCGCATCCGAAGATGCGGCCGCGTGTCTGGTTGGCTATCGACACTCGTGAAAGGTGATCACCCTGGCACTGGCTAGTACGCTGAAGCGTCGGTTGTTGCGCTACGCGCGCCGCTTTCGAGCGGGCTAATGAACGTTTACCAAATAACCGGGTCCGTGGCGCCCTGCCACGCCCGGCCGCTCAAGCGGCGGGCTAGACTCGGCAAAGCCCGCCTGCGCGGGCTGCCTTCAGGCCGCGCAGGCGGCCTTCGTATGGGATAGCCCGCGGGGCCCAGAGGGCACCCCCACGCGCCGGGCGTGGTGCGCAGCCGGCGCCCCATGAAATTGGCAACGTGCATAAGCCCTTCGAAAACCCTGGGCGGACGTCCGTCCGCCGCCATGGACTAGTCGTTGGTCCAGCCCGTCTGCCTTCGCGGGGTTCCGCAGGCGCACCTTTACGCTGGCGCTGCCGGGGTTAGGCCAGCCAACTGGCGAGTGGCGCCGCGTTATGGCGATGCTGCGCGCCGCACCCTCCGGGCCGGGCCTGGGGCTGGGGCGCGCGGCGCTGCCGGCCGATATCATCCGGCTGGCCGTGCATCTGCCAGCGCTCGCTGACTGGAGCCACAAGGCACACCAGGAGCTGGCAATGCAGACACGCCTCTACGACGCGCCTGCCGGCACGGCAATCCTACGACAAGGCTAGACCAGCGATGCAGCCTACTTCGTGATTGACGGGCGGACTATCATAGAGACCAGTATCCACACTGAACGTATGTTCAAGCGGCGCGAAGCGTCAATGTGTGAGTCCTTCTCGCGCCGCTGCGCGCGTGGCGAAGCGTGCCTAATGAACCTTTCCGAAATAATGGGGTAGCTGGCGCGGCATCACGCCCGGCCGCTGAAGCGGCGGGCTACCTCTTGCAAAGCCCGCCGCCGCGGGCTGCGCTGCAGGCCACGCCGGTGGCCTTCGCACGGGAGAGCCCGCCCGTTCACGGGCCGGGCGTGGTGCCAAGCCAGCATACCCGTGTAAATAGTCAACGTTCATAAGGCAGCGGTTTCCAGCGCGCTTTCTTTCTATGACACTGCGGTGTACCGGCGCGGTGCCGGCCCGAATGCCACGCTGGGCAATGCGCCCCCCGCCATGCCGGCCGCAATGTGGCATGGGGCACCGGGACACCCGCCGTGCCGGCCGCCCGTCGCCGTATCGCCGCCCCACCACCCCACCACCCCACCACATCGCTCCGTCGCCGCATCCGCGCTTGACACTGAACGATTCCTGATCTATCCTGCGCGTATCCGATCGTTTCCTGATTGTTCGGTGCGCGAATGTCCACTCGGCCGCTGTCGAACGTCGAGCGCCAGCAGCAGGTGCTCCGTTATATCGAGGAGCGCCAGCGCGTGACGGTGGCCGGCCTCTGCGCGCGCTTCGCGGTGAGCGAAGCCACCGCCCGGCGGGACCTGGAGGCGTTGGAGGCACTCGGGGCCATCCGGCGGGTGCATGGTGGGGCGCTGGCCGTGCGCCACGCTCCCCCCGAGCTGCCGGCGCTGGAGCGTGCGCGCGAACAGGCCGAGGAGAAGGAGCGCATCGGTGCGGCCGCCGCCGCTCTGGTGCGCGACGGCGAGACGGTGTTCCTCAGCAGCGGCACCACCACCCTGGCGGTGGCGCGGCGCCTGCGCGAGCGCAGCGGCCTGACGGTGATCACTAACTCGTTGCCGGTGCTGAACGAGCTGGCGAGCGCGCCGGGCGTCACGCTCATCGGCCTGGGCGGCATGCTGCGCCGCAGCGAGATGTCACTGATCGGCCATGTGACCGAGCTGGCGCTGGCGGAGTTGCGCGCCGACACGGTGATCATCGGCATCCGCGCGATCGATATCGAGCAGGGCCTGACGAACGACTATCTGCCGGAGACGATGACCGACCGGGCGATCCTGCGCAGCGGCCGCACGGTGATGGTGGTGGCCGACCACACGAAGTGCGGCAGGGTGGCGCCGGCCTTCGTCGCGCCGATCGGTGCGATGCACACTCTGGTGACGGACGCCGCCGCACCGCGCGCGTTCACCGCTGCTCTGGAGGAGCGCGGCGTGCGAGTGGTGCTCGCGTAGGCGATGTTAGATTACGCATCACGCATCACGCGTTACGGATCTCCGAAAGGAACGCTCTATGTCCACCCCCGGCCAACACACCCTGGCCGAGATCCAGTCGCAGCCTGCGGCGTGGGTGGCGACGCTCGAGACGCTGCGGGCGCACGCCGACATGCTCGCGGGGGTCGCCCGTGCAGAGCCGTACGACGCGGTGGCCTTCACCGGCTGCGGCTCGCCCTACTACCTGGCGCTCGCGGCGGCTGCGCTCCTGCAGGAGCTCTCGGGGCGGCCAGCGCGCGCCGTGCCGGCCTCGGAGCTCTGGCTCAACCCGCGCGCCGCGCTCCCCACCGGTGGGCGCACGCTGCTGGTGGCGCTCAGCCGCTCCGGTGAGACCACCGAGTTGCTCCGCGCCGTGCAGGCCTTCCGTGCCGCCGGCCGCGGGCGGGTGCTCACCCTCACCAGCTACCCGGGCCGGCCGCTCGAGGCGCTCGGGGATTGGCACCTGACGCTGCCGGCCGGCCAGGAGCAGAGCCTGGCGCAGACGCGCGCCTTCACCACCCTGCAGCTGGCCGCCACCACCTGCGCCGCGCTGTGGAGCGGCCGCACCGACCTGCTGGAGTCGCTTGCGGCGCTACCGGGCGCCTGCCAGCGGCTGCTGAGCAGCCACGGCGCGGCGGTGCGCGCACTCGGGCGGGACGCGAGCATCGATCGCTTCTACTTCCTCGGCTCCGGCCCGCGCTACGGCCTGGCCGCCGAGCTGTCGCTCAAGATGAAAGAGATGTCGCTCAGCCACAGCGAGCCGTTTCACGTCCTGGAGTTCCGCCATGGCCCGAAGTCCATGGCCACCGCTGGCGCGCTGGTGGTGGGGCTGATCGCTGAGTCCAGCGCGGCGCACGAGCTCGCGGTCCTGGCGGACGTGCGGGCGCAGGGGGCGCGCACCCTGGCGCTCGGCGAGGTCGCGCCGGACGTGCCCTTCGCCAGCGGGCTGCCCGAGGCGGTTGCAGG
>DATMBA010000185.1:0-4076 GCA_035559635.1 Roseiflexaceae bacterium | reverse complement strand
GGCTGCCCCGCCCCAGGCGCCGGCCAGGCCCACGGCGCCCGCCGCGGCATCCCAGCCGCCCTCCCAGCCGGCCGGGCATGCGGCGCTTGCGCCCGCCCAGCCCGGCGCATCCGAAGTGAGCGAACAGCGCATGCTGGAGCTGTCGCTCTGGATCGTGGATCGCATCCAGGGTTCGCTCGGCGCGCAGACGGACCTGAAGCGCTCATCCGAGTCCGAGCGCATGCTCCAGGAGCGCTTCGCTAACTACTACCGGCAGAGCGGCGTGAGCCTCGGTGAGGCGCAGACCAAGCGCCTCTACGAGATGGTGATGGACGAACTGTTCGGCTTCGGGCCGCTCGAGCCATTGCTGCGCGACGACAGTATCTCCGAGGTCATGGTCAACGGCCCACAGATGGTCTACATCGAGCAGCGCGGCAAGCTGACCCTCTCGCCCATCAAGTTCGCCAACGACGAGCACGTGCTCAAGGTGATCGACCGCATCATCCGGCCGCTTGGCCGGCGGGTGGACCGCAAGTGGCCGATGGTGGACGCTCGCCTGCCGGATGGCAGCCGTGTCAACGCCGTCATCCCGCCCTGTGCGATCGACGGCCCCTCGATCACGATCCGCAAATTCTCCAAGAAGAAGCTGCAGATCGAGGACCTGATCAAGTTCGGCTCGGTGACGCCCGAGATGGCCGAGTTCCTGCGCGCCTGCGTCGTCAGCCGGCTCAACATCATCGTGGCCGGCGGCACCGGCTCCGGCAAGACCACGCTGCTGAACGTGCTCTCGAACTTCATCCCGTCGGACGAGCGCATCGTCACGATCGAGGACAGCGCCGAGCTGAAGCTGGGCCAGGACCACGTGGTGCGCCTGGAGTCCAAGCCGCCGGAACTGGACGGCACCGGCCGGGTCACGATCAACGACCTGGTGATCAACTCGCTGCGTATGCGCCCCGAGCGGATCGTGATCGGCGAGTGCCGCGGCGGCGAGACGATGGCGATGCTCCAGGCGATGAACACCGGCCACGACGGCTCGCTCTCCACGCTGCACGCCAACAGCCCGCGCGACGCCATCGCCCGTATGGAGACGATGGCCATGATGGCCGGGATGGACATCCCGCTGCAAGTGGTGCGCGAGCAGATCGCCTCGGCGATCGACCTGATCGTTCAGCAGACGCGCCTCGAGGACGGCCAGCGCAAGGTGGCCTACATCACTGAGGTGCAGGGCATGGAGGGTGATGTGGTGGTGCTGCAGGATATCTTCATCCTGCACATCCTGGGCAAGACGCCAGATGGCAAGATCATGACCGAGTTGCGCCCCACCGGCACCCGGCCGCGCTTCACCACCCGCCTGGAGGCCCACGGCTTCAAGCTGCCGCCCAGCATCTTCGGCGCCCAACTCCCCGGCCAGAACAAGCGCTGGTAGGATTCACTGGGAGGGTCAGGGAAGGCCTGGCCCTCCCTGGCTCAGTAGTCGGGACGGCTGCGCGCCAGCGCCAGCCCGTACACCTCCTCGGCGCCCGCATCCCGCAGTGCATCCGCGCACGCCCCCATCGTCGCGCCGGTGGTCAGCACATCGTCCACCAGCAGCACCTGGCGCGGCGGCGGCCGCTTCCCAACCCATACGAACGCCCCGCGCACATTCTCCGCTCGCCCGCGGGCGTCCAGCCGCGCCTGCTGTCCGGTGGCGCGGGTACGCGCCAGGCCGGCGCCGATGAGGGTGCAGCCCCACGCACGTGCCACCTCGGCCGCAAGCTCCTCGGCCTGGTTGAAGCCACGCTCGGCCAGGCGCGTGGCATGCAGCGGGACGGCCGCCACCGCCGCGAACGGCAGCGGCCGCGCCGCGAGATCGGCGGCCAGCAACTCGCCGAGCGGCCGGGCCATGCGCCGCACGCGCCGGTACTTGAGTTGGTGGACCGCCGCGCGCAGCGGGCCGTCGAACAGGTAGACGATCTGCACCGCCGCCAGGCTGGCGGGCTGGTTGCGCAGCCCGCCGGGGTACGGCCGCAGCGCCGCCCGGCACGCGGCGCACAGGAGCGCGCCGACCTTCCGGCAGCCCGCGCAGCAATCCGGAAACAGAAGCGCCAGCAGCGCCTCCAACAGTGACCGCGGTGACATCAGAACCTCACGAATCTTCTCTTCTTTCTCTCCGCTGTGCGAATAGGCCCTAGGGCGTATCCGCACAGCGGGAGGCGTGGAGGGGCTGTGCCCCTCCACAGAACTCTTGATGAGGATTGTTCTGGGGGCTGCGCCCCCAAGCCCCCGCGAACGCAGGTTGCGAATATACCCTAGTCTAGCGCCGCGCCCGGCGCATTGGAATGGGCGGGCGGTCCTGTTCACATCTTGTCAAGCGGCGGTCATCGAATCGCAACCCTGGTCTATCCCGTGGCGGCGCTTTGTCGGCTAATATGGCAGAAGTTATGCGGCGGCCCCCTAGCCCCGCCAGGGGCGTTGCCCCAGTAACGCGCATGAGGAGCGCTGCCAGTGCACCGACCACTCTTCCTCGCTCTGGCGCTGGCGCTGCTGGCGAGCCTGGCGCTCGCCGGGGCGCCGCTGGCCGCCGAGGAGCGCACCACGCCCGCGCGGCTCCACCTGCGCCGCGCGGTGTTCGACCCGCTCGAGAAGGCGCCCGCCGCATCCGCCCTCGGCGCGGCCCCTGGCCTGGCGCTGGTGCAGCTCTCGGCCCCACCGGCCGATACCACGCGCGCCGCGCTCGCCGCCGCCGGCCTGCGCCCGCTCTGGTATATCCCCGATAACGCCTTCCTGGTGCGTATGCCCGAGGGCGCCGCGCCGCGCGCCAAAGGGCTGCCCGGCCTGCGCTGGCTTGGTACATTCGACATAACGTATAAGTATCCGGCCGAGCTGGACGCGCTGGTGGCCTCCAATGCGAGGCACGCGGTCGAGCTGCAGATCGTCGCGGCCCCGGACGCCGACCCCACGGCACTGGCGCGCGAGTTAGTAGGCCGCGGCGGGACGCTGCTGGATCGGGCCAGTGGGCTGAATGGCGCGGTACTGCGCGTCGTCCTCCCCGCCGCGGCGCTCCGCGATGTCGTGAAGCGCGGCGACGTGCTGTGGGTCGAGCCGTACCGCGCGCCGCAGGCGCTGGCCGATCGCGCGCGGGGCATCCTGGGCGTCCCTGCCGCGCAAACTGAGCTTGGGCTGACTGGCGCTGGCCAGATAATCGCGCTCACCGACACCGGGCTGGACACCCAGGAGGCGCTGAGTGCCGACTTCGCCGGCCGCGTCGCGCGCGGCTTCTCCCGGCAGGAGATGTACGGCTGGTGCGAGTTCCTCTCCGCGGCGCAGCAGCCAGGGACGTGGAGCGACCTGCATGGCCACGGCACGCACGTGGCCGGTATGGCGGCCGGCAGCGGCGCACTCTCTGGCGGCCAGCTGGCGGGCGTCGCTCCTGCTGCGCGCCTGGTGGTTCAGGCGGTGTCGAGCGGTGGGCGAACGCTGGACTGCCTGCCGGCGGCGGCCACCTACCTGCAGCTGGCCTACGACGCGGGCGCGCGCGTCCACAACGGCAGCTTCGGACGTGTGACCGGCACGGGAAGCTGCGAATACGGCTGCTATACCGCCGAGGACGCCACGGTGGACGACTTCCTGTGGCGGCATCCGGACTACCTGTTCGTGGTGGCGGCCGGCAACAGCGGGCGCGACGCGAGCGCGCCCTTCGGCGTGGTGGACCCGGATTCGATCAACTCGCCGGCCACCGCGAAGAACGTGCTCACGGTGGGCGCAAGCGAGAACGACCGCGCCGGCCTGGGCGGGTGCGACTCGGGCGTGCCGGAGCGAGCCTGCTGGCAGGTCTACGGCTTTGGCGCGCAGCCGCTCTTCGACGATCTCATCAGCGACAACCCGGCCGGGATCGCCGCCTTCTCCAGCCGCGGCCCCACCGACGACGGGCGCATCAAGCCGGAGATCGTCGCGCCAGGTACGAACATCGTCTCGACCCGCTCGCACGAGCCGGCTGCGAGCTACGCGCACCCCGTCGGCCAGGACTACGCCTACCTCTCGGGCACGTCCATGGCCACGCCGCAGGTGAGTGGGCTGGCGGCGCTGGCGCGGCAGTGGCTCGCGCAGCGGCGCCTGCA
>DATMBA010000184.1:0-20150 GCA_035559635.1 Roseiflexaceae bacterium | reverse complement strand
ATGTGCCGGCGGCGCTGGCGCGAGCTCGCGCCGCGCTGCCGCCGCTGCCCGCCGCTGCCCACAGGGAGCATGTACCAAGGAGCACCCCGATGACAACGCTTCGACGTTGGCGCGGCCGAATCACCGCTCTGGCCGCCGCGGCGCTCGTGGCCGCGCTGCTGGCGCTGCCGCCGGTGCAGGCCGCCGCCGACCAACTGCTGAAGATCTTCCGCGTGCAGGCGGTGGTGTTCGTGCCGGTGAGCGAGGATCGCATGCGCGAGCTCGAGCAGCTCAACTTCGACGAGTCGACCCTGTTCGTCTCCGAGCCGGCGTTGGTGAACGACCCGGGCGAGCCGCAGGTGGCCGCCGGCGCCGCCGAGGCCGCCCGGCTGGCCGGGCTTGGCGTACTGGCCGAGCCGGCCTTCGCCGAGCCGCCCGCTACGGCCGAGTACCAGGTGCGCGGCCGCAGCGCCCTCCAGTTCCAGGTGAACGTCGACTCGGCCCGCCAGCTCCTGCTGCTGGCCGGCGTGGACGACGTGACGCTGCCGGACGAACTGGGCCGCGAGCCGATCACGGCCGACCTGCCGGCGACGGTGACGGCCACCTACCGCGGGCCTACCTACGACCTGACGCTCATCCAGGGCTCCAGCCCGCAGGTGACGGTGCCGGAGGGCGTGGAGCTGGAGCAACTCGGCGTGGCGCTGCTGCGCCTGCTCGGCACCCCGCGCGACCAGGCCGAGGCGCTCGGCCGGCAGATCGACTGGAGCACGACCTTCGTGTTCCCTTTCCCGGCGGATATGGACGGCGTGCAGACGGTGGATCTTGGTGGCGCCACCGGCCTGTTGGTGACGGCCAGGGATGGGGATGGGCGGCACCGCCACCTGTACTGGCAGCGCGGCGACCGCTTCTTCGTGCTGGAGGCGCGCGGCGGCATCGACCAGAGTGCTTTCCTGGCGATCGCGGAGTCGATCCGCTGATGCAGAACAACTGAGAGCTGAGACATAGTTTCGCTGCGCG
This sequence comes from Roseiflexaceae bacterium, assembly GCA_035559635.1. Classification (GTDB taxonomy): domain Bacteria; phylum Chloroflexota; class Chloroflexia; order Chloroflexales; family Roseiflexaceae; genus CALJIC01. The sequence goes on along the minus strand of DATMBA010000184.1, from coordinate 19,154 downwards.
GCTTCCAGCTTGTATCGGTTGGGGAGGCGCGCAGGGGCTGCGCCCCTCCGAAAACGTATCACGATGTCCGACTACGTCATCGAGACCACCAATCTGCGCAAAGTGTACGGTGCGAAGGTCGCCGTGGCCGACCTCACCCTGCAGGTGCCGCGGGGTGAGGTCTTCGGCTTCCTGGGGCCGAACGGCGCGGGCAAGAGCACCTCGGTGAAGATGCTGCTGGGCCTGGTGCAGCCCAGCGGCGGCGGCGCGCGTGTCCTCGGGCGGCCGCCCGGCGACCCGGCGGCGATGGCGCGCGTCGGCTTCCTGCCGGAACACTTCCGCTTCCACGAGTGGTTGCGGGCTGCCGAGTTGCTGGAGCTGCACGGGCGACTGCTGGGGCTGGATGCGGCGGTACGCCGGCGGCGTGCCGCCGAGTCGTTGGCGCTGGTTGGGCTGGCCGAGCACGCCAGGCGCCCGCTGGCGGACTTCTCCAAGGGCATGTTGCAGCGCATCGGGCTGGCGCAGGCGCTGCTCGGCGAGCCGGAGCTGGTGTTCCTGGACGAGCCGACATCGGCGCTGGACCCGTTCGGGCGGCTGCTGGTGCGCGGCATCATCCGCGCGCTGCGGGCGCGCGGCACGACGGTGTTCCTCAACTCGCACCTGCTGGGCGAGGTGGAGGCCACCTGCGACCGGGTGGCGTTCATCCGCGAGGGGCGGGTGCTGCGCACGGCCGCGCTGCGCGACCTGGCGGCCGGGCGGCTGCGGGTGGAGCTGCGGCTGGACCGGGCGCCGCCGGAGTTGCTCGCCTGGCTGCGCCAGCACGCGGGGTGCAGCGCGCTGGACGCGGGGCCTCCGGACGGCGGCGCGCAGGCGACCAGGCTCGAGCTGGAGCTGGACGACGAAGAGTTGCTGCCGGCCGTGGCCGAGCGCGTGGTGGCGAGCGGCGCGCGGCTGTACGCCCTAACGCCGCGGCGCCTCTCGCTGGAGCAGCTGTTCCTCGAGGTGGTGGGCGAGCGGGATAGCGGGCAGTAGCACGGCGCGTCTGGCATATCCTACGGGTGCAGCCAACCTCCTGATGCAGGTGACGCTGGTCTCCTGCATTGGGGACCGGGTGATGACCGAGCGCGGCGTGAGCATGACCCACCGGCTGATCACCATCGCCGCGCCTGAGGCGTAGGGGAGGCCAGGGAGGGTGAAGCCCTCCCTGAAACCCTCGGTTCAGAGATCTCTTCTGCCGAAGGCGCGCAGCGCGAGCGCGAGCGCTGCGAGGCCGTAGAGCGCGGCGTAGGCCACCATCGCCTCGCTAGGGACCGAGGCCACCGAGAAGGGCGAGGGGATGCTGTTGGCGAGCGGCGGCTGCATGAGGTACGCCGCGCGGCGCCAGAGCGCCTCCACCGGCAGCAGCAGGCTGGAGATCACCCCGACGCGCACCGCGGCGCCGGACTGCAGCAGCGCGCCGATCTGCTCGACCCACGCGCCGATAAACGCCAGGCCGTACAGCAGGAACAGCGCGACGCCGTTGGTGAGTGTGGAGAGGCGCGTGCCGCCGAGCAGCGAGAGCGACACCAGCACCAGCGCCTCCATGATCAGCAGCGCGAGCCCCTGGAGCGGGTTGGGCGGGGCGTAGCCGGTGATCAGCCGCATCGCCAGGAGCACCCCACCGCCCAGCAGCCCCAGGAACAGCGCCAGCATCAGCGCGTAGCCCACCCACTTGCCGAGCAGCACCTGCCAGCGGCGCACCGGGCGCGTCACGATCGCCTGGATGGTGTGCGAGGCGATCTCCCCCGCGACGGTGTCCACCGAGGCGAAGATCGCCAGCATCACCGTGAGGAAGTGGACGACGTACAGCCCGGCGAGCAGCAGGAAGCTGTGCACCTGCCGCACCACGAGCTGCGACTCCCCCTCACGCCCCAGCTCGGCGTGGATGAACCGCACGCCGACGCTGAAGAGCAGCATAAACAGTGCGCCCGCGGCCAGCGCGGCCCAGGCCGTGCGCCGCCGCCTGGCCTCGTGGAACGTCAGCCATGTGATCGTTGTGATGGTGCGCAGCACGCTCGCCTTCCAATGCACGTAACAGGAGGTGCGCGGTGGCCCGGCCCCCGCACCCCCGCGGGGAGGGTTGGAGGGGCTGCGCCCCTCCACAAGACCCCTCGAAGATTCTTTTCGGGGGCCTGCGGCCCCCGTGCCCCCTGCTGAGGGTGCCACCCCCGCAGGGAGGGTTGGAGGGGCTATGCCCCTCCACAAGACCCCTTCGAGGTTTCGTTGCGGGGGCCTGCGGCCCCCGCCCCCCGCCGCGGGCGCCGCCCCCTGCCCCCAGCCAGAATATTACCAGACCGCGAACACCCGGCACGGGCCGCCGGAGCCGAGCGCGACGCGCGGCGCACCGACGAACAGCGTGGCCCCCGCCCGCGGGATCGACCGCAGGTTCGCGAGGTTCTCCAGGCCCCAGCGGTTCGTCGGCAGCGGCGTGAAGTGGACGGCGAAATCCGTCGAGGCGCCGTGGTCGAGGCTCAGCGTGTCCACCCCGATCCCCGCGATCCGGCGCTCGGAGAGCAGGAAGTCGATCGCCTCCTTGCCGAAGCCGGGGAAGTGCATCACCCCCGAGGCGTCCGCGTTGCGGTACGCCTCAACCGAGCCGACGCGCGCCTCCCAGCCGCTGTCCATCAGCACCACCGCCTTGCGCGGCAGCCGCCCGTGGCGCCGCTCCCAGGCGAGGATGTCGTCGGGCGTCACCACCGTGTCCTGGTCACGGGCCGCCCGCTCGGAGATGTCGATCACCACCGCCGGGACCACCAGCGACGACGCGGGGATCTGGTCCACGTACAGACCTTCGGGCGCGAAGTGGACCGGGGCGTCCATGTGGGTGCCGCTGTGCTCCCAGTAGGTAATCACGCTGCCGTAGTAGCCGTTCGCCTCGTGGGTGACGGCCACCTCAATCTCGAAGGGGTGCGGCGCGCCGGGGAACAGCGGGAACGCCGGGCTGAGGATGTGGGTCAGATCGCGGACGCGGCGAAACTCCGTCGGCTGCACGGCGGCCGCCTCGGCGCCGCCAGCCGCCAGCGCGGCCACCGCCGCCGCGCCCCCCAGGCCGAACTTGAGGATGCTGCGCCGGCTGATCTCGGGGTGCCGCATCGCCGCCAGGGTCTCCGTCGGGCACATGTGGCTTCCTCCTGCTGCGCGGAACGGCGCGGCCTGCACGACTGCAGCGAGCCATCCCAACTCTGCCTATGCGCTTCCCGTGGGGTGTCGCCTCCATTGTACTACACTGGCGCCGCCCGCGATAGCGTACAATGGGCTGACGGGGTGTGCAGCACATCCAACAGCGCGGCTGGCACCTCACTCATGGGAGGGTGTGCCCTCCCTGAAGAACTCTTCCTTTTCCTAGTGCGCTTTCAGCGCGTGGAAATGCACCAGGGCGTATCCGCCACGCGGGAGGTTTGGCGGGGCCGCACCCTCCACATCCTCCCCCGGTGGGGGTGTGGGGCGGCTCCGCCGCCCCACACCCCCACCGGGAAGGGGTTCGCGGGGGCCTGCGGCCCCCGCACCCCCACGCTGCGGGCAGCGCCCGCGTATGTGAAAAGTATTGATCCTAGGGCGTATCCGCCACGCGGGAGGTTTGGCGGGGCCGCGCCCCTCCTCCCGGCGTTGAGTGCGCGCTAAGCGCGATGAGGAGCACCAGATGGCTGCTGAGAGCCTGAGCGATCTGCGCGAGTTCGCCGCCGAACTGGCCTGGCTGGCCGGCAAGCTGACCATGCGCTACTTCCAGACCGGGCTGCTGCCGGAGATCAAGGCCGACCAGTCGCCGGTGACGCTGGCGGACCGCGAGTCCGAGCGGCTGATGCGGCGGCTGATCGAGGAGCGCTACCCGCACCACAGCATCCTGGGCGAGGAGGAGGGCGAGACGCGGCCCGGCGCGAGCCACCGCTGGATCCTGGACCCGATCGACGGCACCAAGAGCTTCGTGCGCGGCGTGCCGCTGTACGCGGTGCTGGTGGGGCTGGAGCGCGAGGGCGAGGCGGTGGTAGGCGCGGTGAACGTCCCTGGCCTGGGGGACTTCCTGACGGCCGCGAAGGGCCAGGGGTGCCAGTGGAACGGCCGCGCCGCCCGCGTCTCGGGTGTGGCGCGCCTGGCCGACGGGCTGCTGTTATGCACCGAGCCGCACAGTATGGCGCGCTACGGCCGTGAGGCGGCCTACGCCCGGCTGCTGGCCGCCAGCAAGATGTACCGCGGCTGGAGCGACGCCTACGCCTACGTGCTGCTGGCCACCGGCCGCGCCGAGGTGGTGCTGGACCCGGAGATGAACGCCTGGGACTGCGCCGCGCTGCTGCCGGTGGTGCAGGAGGCCGGCGGGACCTTCACCGACTGGGACGGCGTGCCCACCATCCACGGCGGCAACGCTATCGCCACGAACGGGGCCATGTTCGAGGAGGTGATGGGGCTGGTGCGGGGGGTATCATTCCTTGCAGGAGGAACACCGCCATGCAGCTCACAGACCTGAAGGATCGCCTGCCGGTGTGGCCGTGCTGGTAGATGTGGCGACGTTCCAGCAGATGATGGATGCGCTCGCCCGGCTCGACGCCCTGGACGAGGCGGAAGCGCCCGGGATCACGGCGCTGGTCAAGCGGGTGCGCGCCTGGCGCCAAGCGCACCCGGATGAGGTGACGACGGACGACTCGCCCGAGGCTGTACTGGCAGCTGGACGCGACGGATACCTGAGAGCTTGTTTGAAAAGCCTCCCGGCTGGGGGCGGGGGATGTGTGAGGGGGAAACCCCTCACGCTCTCGGTTTCAAACAGGCGCTGAGACGATCTCTCGCCTCACATTCGACCGGGCGCTCGTGCGCCAGATGCGGGAGCTGCCCGGTAGGGTGGGGGTTCAGGGGAGGGATTCACCCTCCCCTGTCCCTTCCTGGAGGGATACGGATCGGCGCTTAGCCGAAGAGCCGCAGGAGCTGGTTCAGCAGGCGCGCCAGACCGGAGGTGTTGGGCGTGTTGTCCAGCAGCCCCGCGATGGCGCACAGCAGGTTGCCCAGCAGGTTGCCAGGGCCGGACTCGGCGGTGATCTCGAGATTGATGCGGTCCAGGTGGACCACCAGGCCGAGCAGATCCAGGTCCAGCGGCCCAAGCTCGAGATCGAGGATCTCACAGGTGCCGCTGAGCCCCGTCACCGGAAGCTGAACCGGGACGTTCGTCACCGTGCCGATCACATTGCCGAGGGCGTCGGTCAGCGTACCCGTGAGGGTGCCGATCGCGACGAGTTGGCCCTGCCGAACGGCGAAACGCGTGATATCCAGCGTGCCGGTGAACGTGCCGCCCGTGTCGATCGTACCCGTCACGGGGATGTCCTGGAAGGGATTGACGGTCTGCGCCGCGGCGGTGCTGAACGGCGCGAGCGCGAACGTCGCCGCCAGGAACAGCGCCAGCGCTGGCCACATGACTCGAAGCTTCATAATCTACCCTCCTTCTCGCTTGTAGCTGCCGATCGTCATAGGTGATGTCGTGCCGCCATGTCCGATCGGGGCGCCGGAACTCCTCCGATGCCGGGCGCAACGTACGCACATGGCGTGCCACGCCCGAGGCGGCCTCAGGCGTGAGCGCGGGTTGAGTCGCAGTATGCGTGCCACATGACATCCCCCTCAACGTATGGTATAGTTGGTGCTGTTCCGCTCCGTGCTCACAATAAGAACGCGCCGCCAGGCGCATGTCGGGGTGTCCGCTCTGTGCTGGAGGTTCGCCGTGCGAGTCGTCGCCATGATCATGGCTGGTGGCGAGGGGACGCGCCTGACGGTGCTCTCGGAGAAGCGCGCCAAGCCCTCAGTCCCGTTCGCCGGGAAGTTCCGCATCATCGACTTCACGCTCTCCAACTGCGTCAACTCGGGGATCTACGATGTGGCGGTGCTGACGCAGTACCGCCCGCACTCGCTCAACGCCCACATCGGCAACGGCAAGCCCTGGGACCTGGATCGTTCGAGCGGGGGCATCCAACTGCTGCAGCCCTACCAGGGCCGCGGGGACCAGAGCTGGTATAAGGGCACGGCGGACGCCGTCTACCAGAACCTGAACTACATCCGCGAGCGCCGCGCCGACCTGGTGGTCATCCTCTCGGGCGACCACATCTACAAGATGGACTACAGCGCGATGGTGGAGTACCATCTGCGCCAGCGCGCCGACCTGACGGTGGCGGTGATGCACGTGCCGCTGGAGCAGACCGACCGCTTCGGCATCATGACGGTGGACGACAGCCAGCGGATCGTGGAGTTCACCGAGAAGCCCAAGAACCGGGACAAGGGCACGCTGGCGAACATGGGGATCTACGTCTTCGGCGCCGAGGTGCTGCGCCGCGCCTTGGGCGGCGATGGAGACGGCAGCCCGCGGATCGACTTCGGCAAGCACGTGATCCCCTCGATGATCAAGCACGAGGCGGTGTTCGCCTACCCCTTCGAGGGCTACTGGGTGGACGTGGGGACGATCCAGTCCTATTGGGAGACCAGCATGGACCTGCTGGACCCCACCAACACCCTGAACCTGTACGACCCGACCTGGCGCATCCATACGCGCAGTGAGGAGCGGCCGCCAGCGAAGGTCGGGCCGCAGGCGCGCATCAGCTGCAGCATGATCTGCAACGGCTGCACCATCCGTGGTACGGTGGAGCACTCGGTGCTCTCGCCGGGGGTGTACGTGTCGCCTGGCGCCATCGTGCGCGACAGTGTGGTGATGAACGACACCTGGATCGGGCCGGGGGCGGTGCTGGACCGGGTGATCGTGGACAAGAACGTGGTGGTGGGCGCTGGCGCGCAGGTGGGCTACGGCGAGGACTTCGACGTGCCCAACAAGGAACAGGGCGACAAGATGACCACCGGTATCACGGTGGTGGGCAAGGGGGCGCACATCCCGGCGGCCATCCGCATCGGGCGCAACGTGCTGATCAACGCTGACCGCGACCATGAGCACTTCCCGAAGGACGAGGTGAAGTCCGGCGAAACGATTTAAAGCCTATCCGAATATCTCGGGAAGCGATCAGGGGAGGGCTTCGTCCTCCCCTGAAACCCCACCCGCTCCGGGGTATCCGAATAGGCACGTAGTATCCAGATATCGGTCGTCAGTAGCCAGTACCACTGGAGCTGCGTCGCACGTCCTGGCTATGCTCTGATAAGGCAGCGGTACTGACTACTGACTACTGACTACTGACTACTGGTGATGCAATGCTCCGTACACTGGCACTCATCCTGGCAGGCGGTGAGACTCCCGCTCTGAGTGTGCTCACTGCCGAACGCTCCGAGGCCGCCGTGCCGTTCGCCGGCAAGTACCGCATCATCGACTTCACCCTCTCGAACTGCGTCAACTCCGGCATCTTCAACGTGGGGGTGCTCACCCAGTACCGGCCGCGCTCGCTCCACGAGCATATCGGCGTGGGCAAGCCGTGGGACCTGGACCGGCGCATCGGCGGGGTGCGCGTGCTCCACCCCTACCTCACCCGCGAGGGGGGCGGCTGGCAGCGCGGCAACGCGGACGCCCTGCGGCTGAACCTGGACTTCATCGCCGAGCAGCCGGTGGACGTGGTGTTGGTGCTGGCGGGCGACCACATCTACAAGATGGACTACCGGCCAATGCTGCAGATCCACGAGGAGCGCGACGCGGACGTGACGCTGGCGGTACATTCCGTCAGCCCGCACGAGACCCACCGCTTCGGCATCGTCACGGTGGACGCGGACGGGACGGTGAGCCAGTTCGAGGAGAAGCCCCGCCGCACCCGCTCCAGCATGGCCTCGATGGGCATCTACGCCTTCCGCAAGAGCTTCCTGCTGGAGGTGCTGGCCTCTGGCAACGAGGAGAACATCGGGCGGGACCTGATGCCCCGGCTGGTGCGCCGGACGCACGTGGCCTCCTATAACTTCCAGGGTTACTGGGCCGACGTGGGCACGGTGCAGGCGTATTACGAAGCCAACATGGCGCTGCTGGTGGAGACGCCGGCGCTGGACCTGTACGACCCGGAGTGGGTGATCCACACCCGCAGCGCGGACCTGCCGGCGGCCGAGATCGGGCAGACGGCGCGGGTGGACGGCAACCTGCTGTGTGACGGCTGCCGGATCTACGGGCAGGTGGGCGGCTCGGTGATCTCGCCCGGTGTCTACATCTCCGAGGGCGCGGTGGTGCGCGACTCGATCCTGCTCAACGAGGTAGTGGTGGAGCCGGGCGCCGTGGTGGAGCGCTGCATCATCGACAAGCACGTGCGCGTGGGTGCGCAGGCGAAGGTGGGCGATGGCGAGGACAACACGCCCAACCAGAGCGCACCGGACCTGCTCAACACCGGCCTGACACTGGTAGGCCAGCGGGCGCACATCCCGGCCGGCGCCACCATCGGCCGCAACGTTGTCGTCCGCCCGCGCGTCACCGACCCGGGGGCGTTCGGCGCCGAGAAGCGCGTGGAGAGCGGGCAGGACGTTCCGTTAAACGCGAAACGCTGAGCGCTGAACGCTAAAGGCGGGGCATCCTCGAAGCAGTACTGCTTTGAGGATGCCCCGCCCCATTATGCCTTTACCTTTCCGAGGATGGCTCGACTCTTTTACCTGTTGCCTTCGCGAGGATACCCGGCATAATCCCCCAGCGCCTGGACGCTGGCCGCGCCCACCTTCGCCCCCAGATGCAGCGCGGCGGCGGTATCCCAGCCGCGCAGCCAGCCGGCCAGGAACCCGGCGTCGAAGCCGTCGCCGGCGCCCACCGGGTCGATGGCCCGCGCCACCGGCTCGGCTGGGACCTCGTAGCGCCGCCCCTCGGCCAGCGCCAGCGCGCCGCGCTCGGCCCGCTTGAGCACCACCACGCGCGCCCCCAACGCGGCCCCCGCCGCCAGCATGTCGTCCTCGTCCTCGACCCCCAACGCCGCCCGGGCGTCCTCGTGGCCCATGAGCAGGATGTCGGTCTGGCGCAGCAGCGGCAGCAGCGCCGCGCGGAAGGCCTCCGGCCCCCACAGCCGCGGCCGGTAGTTCGGGTCCAGCGAGACCAGTGCGCCCCCGGCCTTCGCCAGTTCCACCGCCCGCAGGCAGGCCGCCGCGCAGCTCGTGCTCAGCGCCGGTGTGATGCCGGTGAGGTGGACCACACGCGCACCGGCGAACAGCTCCGGTGCGAGATGCTCGGGGGCCAGGCGGCTGGCAGCCGAGCCGGCGCGGTAGTAATACACCCGCCGCGCCATGTCCGGCAGCCACTCGCGGAAGAACACGCCGGTGGGCGCCGATGGGTCCGTGACCAGCGCAGCGGTGTCCACCCCCTCGGCCTCCAGCACCGCGCGCACCCGCCGCCCGAACGGATCGTCGCCGACACGGCTGATGAAGCGGGCGGTGTGCCCCAGCCGGGCCAGCGCGATCGACATGTTGGCCTCGGCGCCACCGATGTCCCACAGCAGCGTGCGCGCGTCGTCCAGCGTCACCGGATCCGGAGGGTAGAACACCCCCATGCACTCACCGAGCGTCACCACTTCGGGCATAGGAACCTCGTTCTTCGCTTGCAGCGTGCTTCGGCCAAGATGGGAAGAGATTTTCTCAGGGCGGCGCTCGGGAGGCGTGGAGGGCTCAGCCCTCCACATCCCCCTCCTCAGCCGCGTACGGCCGCGGCGCACATCTGTGCCGCGGCCGTGATCTGCCCCCAATCCCCGGCTGCCACAACCTGCGGCGCCACCAGGTTGCCGCCGATGCCCACCGCCGCCGCGCCGGCCTGCAGGTAGGCGCGGGCGTTCTCGGCGCTCACGCCGCCGGTGGGCACCAGCCGCAGGAACGGCAGCGGCGCCAGGATGTCCCGGATGTATTGCGGGCCGAAGGCGCGCGCCGGGAAGATCTTGACCATGGCGGCGCCGGCCTCGTGTGCGGCGAGCGCCTCGGTGGGTGTGAGCGCGCCGCATAGCACCGGCACGCCGCGCTCCCGGCAGGCGTTGACCACCTCCGGCCGCACCGCCGGCGTCACGACGAACTGCGCCCCGGCGTCGATCGCCGCGCGCGCCTCCTCCCGCCGCAGCACCGTCCCCACTCCTACCTGCGCCGCGCCCCCCAGGGCCGCACGGCAGGCGGCGATCGCCTGGTGCGCGCCCGCGCCGGTGAGCGTGAACTCCACTGCCGTGATGCCGCCCGCAAACAGCGCACGCGCCACCTCCACCGCCCGATCGTAGCGCTCCAGCCGCACGATCGCGATGATGCGCCCGATGGCGATGGCGTCGAGGGTATCTGACATAGCTCGCTCCTCACCATGAAGGCACGAAGGCGCGAAGACACCAAGCGTATTGTACTACCTGCGCGGCCCGCGCCGTCGGGGTGAGAGGAGCACGGGTGCAGCGCATCACCCGGTGTGGCAGATGCGATAGATGGCACTCACGCCGTAGTCGGCGACGTACAGGCACCCCTCTGGCCCGACGGCCACGTCGAGCGGGTTGAGGAACCCATTCGCAAACACCGACGTGTGCGCCGTGTATGTCCCGCCTGGGCCAGATACCAGCCGCACGCGGTAGATCTCACCGCGCATCCAGGAGGCGACGAAGGCGTTGTCGTCATACTCGTCCGGGAAAGCGTCGCCGTTATAGAAGGTGATACCGGTGGGCGAGGTGTGCGGCGCAAAGATGACCAGCGGCGCGACCACCGGGCTGCCGGGGGGCGGCAGCTCATAGACGAGCGGGTAGCCGTACTCGTGACCTGCCTGGATATGGTTGAGCTCGTCGCCGGGGACGATCGGCAGCCCCTGCGGCGCATTGTCGGTAGCGAACAGGTCGCCTGCGGCGTTGAAGGCCAGGCCGTAGGCATTCCGCAGCCCGCGGGCGTGGACCTGCAGGTCACTACCATCCGGCCTGACGGACAGGATCGTCGCAGTGAGGGGGTTGGTCTCGGCCGCGCTGTTATTGCCCGAACCGAGCCCGAAGTAGAGCCGACCGTCCGGCCCGAACTTGATGGCATTGTTCTGGTGGAGCGGGAACAGGCGCGCCGGCAGGCCCTGCACGATGTCACGCCGCTCGTCGGCCCGCCCGTCGCCGTCGCTATCGCGGATCGCCGAGATGCGCCCGAGCGAGGCGACGTACAGCGTATCGTTCCGCCACGCCAGGCCGAGGGGTTCCGCGAACCCCTCGGCGAACAGGCGCGGCGCCGCACCGGGGCCGGACTGCGGGGGAAAGGCCCAGATGCGGCCAGGGATGTCGCTGACGAAGAGCGCCCCGTCCGGCCGGAACGCCAGCGCTGTCGGCATGCGTATGGCGCTGGCGCTGTACAGCTCGGCGCGAAAGCCCGCCGGGAGCGCGATCGTCCGGTCCATGTTGCTCACCTGCTCAACATACGCCGGCTTGCTGAGCGCAACCAGCGCGGCTGTCCCGGCTACGTCGAGCGTAACGAGCAGCGCTATCACGGCCGTGACCCCTACCCACCAGCGCCGACGCTGCATCTGCCGTGTGAGCCAGGCCCCCACAACGAAGATCAGCGCGCCGGCCACTGCCAGCGGGAGCAGAGTGCCGCCGACGCGCTGGAAGAGGTCGACAAGCTTGACGTTGATGAACGCATGGAAGAACGTCTGGTCCTGAAACCAGTACTTGCTGCTCATAAGGGCGAGCAGCGCGGCCGCTGCGCCGCCGAGGACGGTGAGCAGCAGGCCGCTCCAGCGGCGCCGGCCGCGTACGCGCCAGACGATTGTGATGCCGCCGAGGGCGGTGCCCAGGAACAGTGCGAAGAGGCTGAGTGCGATGAGATCGATCATGGTGGTGTCGTGTGCTGCAGAGCGAAACGATGCGGGAGCAGCGGGGCGGCTTGGGCAGCAAGCCATCGCTGCCTGCCAATATACCGCTCCCGCGGTCAGAAAGGCGCGCATCCTGTCTGCGCGGCTGAGGCAGCCGGCGGTCGCGCGGCTGCCTGGCGGGGGCTCAAACCAGGGCCAGCAGCCCGCCTCCCGGGTCCCGTAACCTGGCTTTAACCAAGGCGGTTCATGGATCGACAACCGATTCTGTAGAAAGCACCGCTGTGACCCTGATCGTCCTCGCCGTCGCATGGCTGCTCGGCATCCTGCTGGCGGACATGCTGCCGCACCCGGCAGCACTGCCGTTGGCTGGCACGCTGCTGCTCGCCCTGGGCGCCCTCCTCGCCCGCCGTGCCCCCCGTGTGCGCCTGGCAGCCCTGGCGCTTTGCTGCGCGGCGCTCGGCGCGGCCCGCTACGACGCCGCGCAGATCCCGGCCACCCCGCGCACCGCCTGGCTGCTCAACGACAAAGGCGATATAACGCTCATCGGCGTGGTGGCCGAGGACCCGCAGCGTACCGCCGAGGGGCAGCAGTTGGTCCTCAGCGCCGAGCGCGCCGTGGTGGGCGGGCGGGAGCGGCCGGCCGAGGGGCTGGTGCTTGTGAAGCTGCCGCCTTATCCGCAGCGGCGCTACGGCGAGCGGCTGGCGCTCGCGGGCGCGCTCACCACCCCGCGCGGCCCGGATAGGCCGGGCGCGTTCGACTACCGCCGCTACCTGGAGCGCAAGGGGATCTTCTCGCTGATGGAGCCGGAGGGGGTGCGGCAGCTAGAAGGCACAGGCGGCAGCCCGCTCCTCGCCGCGTTGCTGGAGCTGCGCGCCCGCTGCCAGCGGGTGCTGCTGCGCGAGTTGCCCGAGCCGCAGGCCTCGCTCGCCGTCGGCATCCTGCTCGGCCTGCAGTCCTCCATCCCAGACGACGTGGCAGCGGACTTCAGCGCTACCGGCACCAGCCACATCCTCGTGATCAGCGGCTGGAATATCACCATCATCAGCACGATGCTGTATGGTGTCACCGAGCGGCTGCGTCTGAAGAAGAACGCCGCCTTCTGGGCCATCCTCGTCACGATCTGGCTCTACACCCTGTTCGTCGGCGCCTCGGCCACCGTGATCCGTGCCGCCGTGATGGGCACAGTGGTGGTGGTGGGGCAGCGCCTCGAGCGCCCGGCGCACGCCTGGACCACGCTCTTCGCCGCTACCTGGGTCATGACGCTGTGGAATCCGCAGACGCTGTGGGATATGGGGTTCCAGCTCTCAGCGCTGGCCACCGCCAGCCTCTTCGCCTATGGTAAGGGGACGGAAGCGCTGCTGCTCAAGACCCCGCTGCGGGTGGGCTGGCTGGATTGGGCCCGCGAGGCGCTCACCGCCACGCTGGCGGCGCAGATCCTGGCGCTGCCACTCATCCTGTTCGCCTTCGGCAACCTGAGCGTCATCGCGCCGCTGGCTAACGTGGCGCTGCTGCCGATGGTGCCTTATGCGATGCTCTTCGGGGCGATCTGTCTGGCGGGCGGGCTGGTCTGGCTGCCGTTGGGCCAGTGGCTGGCGACCGTCGCCTACCTGTTCCTGGCCTGGCTGACGGAAGGCGCGCGGCTGTTCGCCCATCTGCCGTACGCGGCGGTGCTGCTGCCGCCCTTCCCGCTCTGGCTGCTGCTTGGGTACTACGCGATCGTGGTGGGCGCGTGGCTGTGGAACGCGGCGCTGGCGGGGGCCAGCAGTCAGTCGCCCGGTCCACGTCCTGTCTCGAGCCCGAGTGAGTCCAGGATGCGCTCGTTCACTTAGTGCCTATCCGACTACTTTGGGAGGGGGCAGGGGAGGGCTTTGCCCTCCCCTGAAACCCCACCCTATCCGGGTAATCCGGATAGGCACTTAGTGGTGCATCCGGCACGTTCGCTTACGCTCACGTGCCGGAGCGGGAGGGTGCAGGGAGAGGTGCGCCCTCCCTGCACCCTCCCCCTGTGTCAAGGGACTTGGCGGATGCACCACTTAGGCAAGGTTCGCGCGTAGGTGACCGTCCGCGCGGACGCGCATGTTCTGTGGGGGCCGTAGGCCCTCACAGAACATGCTGTCGGGCGTTTCCTTCTTCTTTTTGCGAACACCTCGCTGACACTGATATCCGCCCAGCGAACTGGTTGAGCCGGTGCGCGCGATGCACGCTGCCCGCGCCGGTGTTGCTGCCGATCCCTTTGTTGATCAGCCCCTCTGAAATCCTCAACCGGCCCCGATCGCCCCCTTCGTCGCAGCCCAGTGCACGAAGCGCACGACCTCCGGCACGATGGCGGGGTCGGGTGTGGTGTCGCTGCGCCACGACTGCGACCGCCGGACCGTGGTGCGCCACGGCTCGGGGAGGGATGTGAGCGCCCAGGCGACGGCGCGGGGCTTGCTCCATAGCTCGCCAGATGCCAGGGTGGCGAGCGCACGGCACATGGTTTCGATCACATAGGCCTTATGGGCGCGCGGCAGCAGCCAGTCCGGGTCATCGGGCTGGGCGGCCCAATCGGCCCAGTCGTGCAGCCGGGCGCGCACCGCCGCGCGCAGTTCGTCCGGCCCGATCGGGTCGATGAGGGTGTGCGGGTCGGGGCCGAGGAGCGTCACGCCGCGCTCGCGCACCGTCCAGCGCTCCAGAACCCAGTTGTCCCGGTGCTCGCTCCACACGAGGGCCTCGCCCTGGCCGAGGGTTGGATGGCGCCGGCCTGGTTCGAAGCGCCTGAGCGATGCGCGATCGACGTAGGCCATCTCCATGCGGCTGGCGTAGGCGTTCGGCAGCGCGGCGAGCTGCGCGTGGAGCGCCGCCAGTGCTGCGAACTGCTCATCGGTGATAGGGTGCGCCGCCACCACGAGGACATCGATGTCGCTGGTGGCGGGGATGAAGTCACCGAGCGCGAGCGAGCCGCGCAGGTACACCCCCACGAGCTGTGGCCCGAGCGCGTGCCGCAGGCCGGCAAGCAGGGCCTCCAGCATGTGTGTGACGTCCGGTGGAAGCGCCAGATGTGCTGTATCCATCATAGAGCGTGGAGTCTACCAGTACGGCGGGTGGTCCGACAGCGCCTCATCGCATGTGGCGTGTGGCGAAGAGTCTTGTGGGCGCCGCACCACGCCCAGCGGCTGAAGCCGCGGGCTAGCCCCTGTCACGCACGCCGCCGCGGGCTGCTGCTCAGGCCGCGCAGGCGGCCTTCGGAGAGATAGCCCGCGCGTACCCTGCAGGCACGCCTGCGGCGTGCACGCGCCGAGCGTGGGACGCCACGACATGCTCATTTCATTGTTCAACCGCTGCCGGGCGTGGCGAGAAGACATAGGCCTCGCTGCCAGGGGCGCTTGTTGCGCCCCCTGGCCGTCGCGGCTACAATAGCGCCGCGTACGCCCGCATCTCAGGATGGAGACGAGCCGCATGTCCCGTGCTGACGACCTGCACGAGAAGGCCGGGGAGCTGCTGATCGGCAGCTACACCCGCCATATCTTCCTCTGCGCCGACCAGACCGAGCCGAAGTGCTGCGACAAGGACGCCGGCATCGAGTCCTGGAACTATCTCAAGAAGCGCCTGAAAAAGCTGAACCTCTCGCTCGCGCCCGGCGGCGTCTACCGCACCAAGGCCAACTGCCTGCGCGTCTGCCGCAGCGGGCCGATCGCCGTCGTCTACCCCGAGGGGGTCTGGTACCACTCCTGCACCCCGGAGGTGCTCGAGCGCATCATCCAGGAGCACCTGATCGGCGGCCGGGTGGTGGAGGAGTACGTCTTCGCCCGTAACCCGCTCCCGAGCAAACATTGACACGAGTCGCCCGGTGGCCTCGCTTCCGCACCGCCGTGGGAGGGAAGGAGGGGCGTAGCCGCTCCGACAAACCATCGAAGATGTGTCTCGGGGCCAGTTGCCCCTGTACCCCCGCCGGAGACGCTGACCGCCTACGTTCAGGAACTGAGAGGACACCTATGCCCCGCAAGATCGTGACGAGGGACGGCACGTCGTTCTTCTTCCGCGAGTTCGACCTGCCGCCGCTCGGCCCGCGCGACGTGCGGCTGCGCGTCGTGTTCGCCGCTCCCAAGCACGGCACCGAGTCCAAGGTCATCACGGACAATGCCTTCGCTCGTAAGCGTTGGGACCCGGAGCTGCGCATGTTCCTGCCGCGCCCGGAGGGCGAGCCGGCCTCCGAGCCGCCCGCCGAGCGCAACATCGGCAACATCGTCGTCGGCACCGTCACCGAGGTCGGGCCGGAGGTGACGCAGTTCAGACCGGGCGAGCGGGTCTTCGGCTACGGGCCGATCGCCGAGATGGCGCAGGTGCCGGAGAGCCGCTGCTACGCGGCCGAGGGGCTGAGCGACGCCAACGCGGTGACGGCCGACCCGGCGCACGTGGCGCTCGTGGCCGTGCGGGACGGCAACGTGCGCGTGGGCGACTACGTGGCGGTCTACGGGTTGGGGGCGATCGGACTGTGCGCAGTGCAGATCGCACGGGCCGGCGGGGCGCGCAAGGTCTTCGCGGTGGACCCGATCGCCATCCGGCGCGACTTCGCGCTGGCCCACGGCGCGGACGCGGCCTTCGACCCGCGGGCGGTGGACGCGGCGCTTGAGATCAAGCTCGCCACCGGCAAGAAGGGCGTGGACGTGGCGATCGAGACCTCCGGCAGCGACCGGGCGCTGCACGACAGCATCCGCGCCATCCGGCAGTGCGGCACGGTAGTGCACGTGCCGTGGGGGCCGAAGAGCAACCCGAACCTGCACCTGGACGAGGAGTTCCACCACAACCGGCCGACGCTGGTGGGCAGCCAGGCTTGGCACGGCTGGGAGAATCCGGATCGCTCCTACCCGCTGTGGGACCACGACCGGGCCTACCGCGCGGCGATCGAACTGCTGCGCGCCGGGCTGGTCACCGGCGAAGGGCTGGTCCACCCGATCGTCCCGTTCGAGGAGGCGCCCGCAGCCCTGCGGGCGATCTTCACCAGCCCCGAGACGACGATCAAGATCGGGGTGCGGATGATGTGAGAGCTTGTTTGAAACGCCTCCCGGCTCGGGGCGCGGGGGCCTATGGCCCCGCATCTCCCCTGTTCAACCAGGCTCTGAGGGCTGAGGACTGAGGCGCTGTGGCTCAGCCCTCAGTCCTCAGCATTTGAGAGAGGCGCGCGGCGATGGCCGCATCGTCCACGACGGCGAAATCGGTGGTGTCCACCTCGATCAGCGCGCCACCGGCTGGCAGGGGCGCCAGGCGCCCGCCGAGCAGTTGCGGCCTCAACTCCTCCACCAGGACGTGGTCCAGGTGTCCGGGGTGCCGCGCGCCCTCCTGCACGCGCCGCTGGTAGCGCGCCCACAGCGTCTGGCCGTCCGCCACGCACAGCACCTGCGCCACGGCGAAGGGGATGCGCGCTTGGAGCGCCCGCAACCGCGCGCCGTCCAGCTCGGGGTGGAAGTTGCTCTCGGCGATGCACGAGCGGCCGGCGGCCAGGGTGGACTCCACCACCGCGAACAGCACCGCCGTACTGGCGACGCCCAGCCGCCGGGACCAGGCGCGGTCGCCGGCGCCGAGCGTGTCGAACAGCACCTCCTTGACCTGGTCCTTGGTGAACAGCGGCAGGCGCAAGCGGGCCGCCAGCCGTTGGGCCAGCCAGGTCTTGCCGGTGCAGGGCAGCCCGGTCACGATCATCAGCGTCGGCTCTGACATATCCTACCCCCGCCCGACCACGAAGGCATGAAGACGCGAAGACACGAAGGGCCTGACGAAGTCCTGCCTCGGCAGCGCCGTGCCGGGCCTGACCCCGAAGGGCACGAGGCCGCGAAGATGCGAAGATGCGAAGGGCCTGAGCATGCTGCCTCGACGGCGCCGTGCGGCCGGGGACGCTGGCGTGCTTGTACGGCGCTGAATACGCCAACTCTGGCTTCCTTCGTGCTCTCGTGCCTCCGTGCCTTCGTGGTAAGAGCCTATCCGGATTACCCGGATAGGGTGGGGTTTCAGGGGAGGGCAAAGCCCTCCCCTGCCCCCTCCATCTTCAAAAACCGACAATATGGTGTGGAAGTCAGGTTTCAGGGGAGGGCAAAGCCCTCCCCTGCCCCCTCCCAAAGATAGTCGGATAGGCACTAATAAAGGCGCCTACCGGGCGGCCAGGCCCTGCTTGAGCGTCTCGATCGCGGCCGGTGGGTCCACCTCCTCGGTGGCGTCGAAGGCCGAGATCGACCGGCCGCCGAGCGAGAGGTTCGGGTTGGTGGCCAGCCACTCCACGTCGTCCTTCAGCACGCCGGCGCCCAGCAGAAGCCTGCCGAAGCAGGTGGCGGTGTAGGACAGCACGCTGCCGCCGTCGTAGTCGCTGAAGTAGCGGGCAGTCTCCACCATGCCCTCCAGCGGCCCGGCGGAGAAGTGCACCACGTTCGCGCCGCGGTTCACCTCGCCCAGCCCAAGCTCGGCGCGGCGCTCCAGGAAGGTGCGCCGCATACTGCCGGGTGCGCCAGCGGCCGGGTCGGTCACGCCAAGCATCTCGTTGCGCAGCGCCTTCCAGGTTTCCGGCCGGGTGGCGGCCGCGCGCGCCACCATCACCACGATCGAGCGGCCCGGGGCGGTGAAGTGCTCGAGCTGCTGCGGGTGGAAAGCGTTCAGCAGTAGCACCGTCTGGCCGCCGTGCTCCCACTTCGTGACGTAGGTACCGGGCGCCAGCTTCGTCGAGCCGACCCGATCGACGATCTCGTTCAGGCGGGCCGGTGTGTACTCCGGGTGGCGGGCTATGAACTCATGGCCGCCGAGCACCTGCGCCCCGCGCGCCAACTCCTCGCCGAACAACTCCTGCAGGCGGGCCTGCGCCGACTCGGACAGAGCGGCGCGCCCGCCGCGCGAGATGCTGTTGATCACCCCATAGTGCCGCGCGATGATGTCGTGCTGCCGGAGGTACTCGGCGCCCAGCACCGAGACGCCGCCCAACTGCAGATCCCACCGCTCCACGTAGCCCGCCAGCGTGTCCAGCACCTTCTCCAGCGCCACGCCGGGCAGCGTGGCCTCAGGCTTGAGGAACAGCACTCCCTCCAGCAGGCGCGGGTCTTCCGCCGGTTGGAACGGCGCCAGGTGGGCCACCGTGGCGCGCCCGGCTCGCACCGCGCCCACCTGCTCGACGATGGCGCCCACCATCGATCGCAAATCGCTCGCCATTGCAAAGCTCCTTGACGGGGGCTGTGCCCAACGCGCACAGCCTCGGATAGAAAAGTCGTTACGAAGGGCGTCCCCTCGTGCTCCTCGTTCGTGCGCCGGGGGCGCCGCCTCGCCCCCTGTTACGAGGGGCTTCGCCTCGTGCGTCCGGTTCTCACGATGGCTCCAGAGTGTACCGCATGGCTCTGCGGGGCGCAAGGCGGCGAGGCGGGGTGCGGGCGTACGTTCCTGCGTACCGTCACGCCGGCGTGGGCATGCGGTATGGGCAAGGGCGGTACGACGGGGTGACGGGGCGACGGGGCGACGGGGCGACGGGGCGACG
>DATMBA010000183.1:0-4057 GCA_035559635.1 Roseiflexaceae bacterium | reverse complement strand
GCTGAGCGGGTGAGGCCGCTGAAGGCGTGCCGCTCGTCAGCGCGCGCATCCGCCGCAGCGCCTCAGCGGTCCGGCGCGAGGGCGGAGCGGAGGGGTGGGCGCTGCAGCCGGCGCATATCAGCCTGTGGCTCTTTGGAAAGGATGAACGCTGAAGGCTGAAGCATCGGGGAGCGATCAACGTTGTACAGCCCCGATAGTTCCTATGCGACGTTCAACGTTCAGCGTTCAGCGTTCAGTATCACGTTACCGGCGACAGCGCGCGCTCCTCGGGGTGGCGGGTGCAGTGGCCGCAGCCGTCTGCCTCGTGGGCCAGGTGCACCGCGACGATCGCCTGGTCCGCGCTCCAGAAGAGGTGGTCGGCGCCCACCAACTCAGTCAGGCCGGTGCGGCCGAACATCTCGCGCACGGCGGGCTGCACCCCGCTGAAGTACACGTCCCCGCCGTGGCGCCGTTGCTCCTCCACGATCTGCATCAGCGCCTGCGCGCCCATCACGTCGATCACCGGCACGCCGCGCATACTGATGATCAGCGTGCGGTACTCGCGGGCCGTCTCGAAGGACTCCAGCACCGTATGCACGCTGCCGAAGAACATCGACCCGGTGAGGTAGTAGACGTGGACCTGCGGACATGGCACCTGCAGGGTGTGGCCCACGCCACGGATGCGCTCCAGGCTCACCGGCTCGCGCCGCACGTTCATGGCCCCGGCGGACTGGCGCAGGTAGATCAGCGCTGAGATCGCCAGGCCGATCAGGATGGCCTGCGTCAGATCGAGAGCCACCGTGGCCAGCATCGTCACGAGCATACCAGCCAGGGCGTGCTTGAGGCGCGCCCGCGTGAAGAAATGGATCGACTCCCACTCATTCATGCGCCAGGCGGTGACGAGCAGCACCCCGCCGAGCGCCGCCAGCGGGATGCGCCCGATCAGGGGGCCGAGCGCGAACACGCTGAGCAGCAGCAGCAGCGCGTGGACGAAGCTCACCACACGCGTCACGCCGCCGCTTTTGATCCCCACGCTGGAGCGGGCGATGGCAGCCGTGGCCGGCACCCCGCCGAAGAACGGGATCAGCATGTTGCCGATGCCCTGCCCGATCAACTCCTGGTTGGCGTCCATGGGCTGGCCGGTCATGTTCGCGCCCACCGCGCCGCACAGCAGGCTCTCGATCGCCCCCAGCGCAGCGATCGAGATCGCCGCCGGCAGCAGGTCGTTCAGCTGGCCCCACGGGATGGCCTGCCAGGTCAGCCGCTCGTCCAGCAGGATGGTGCGCGGAATCTCGCCGATGGTGGCCGCCTGCCAGCCGGCGAGGGTCGCCACGAGTGAGGCGAGCGCGATGCCCACCAGCGAGCCGGGGATCTGCCTGGTGAGCCTGGGCAGCAGGACCATGGTGACCACCACGATCGCGGCGATCGCCAGGCTGTGCCAGTCCACTGCCGGGGGCTGGCGCAGGTAGTGCAGCAGTTTCTCGAGCGCGTTATCAGCCCGGTGCGGGTTGGCCACGCCGAGCACGTTGTCGATCTGACCGATGGCGATGATCAGCGCGATGCCGCTGGTGAAGCCGGCGATCACCGGCGAGGGGATGAAGGCGATGTAGCGCCCGAGGCGGAACACGCCGAGCAGCACCAGGAACAGGCCGGCCATGAGGCAGGCCACCCAGATCCCCGCCAACCCGTAGCGCTGCGCCAGCACGATCAGCACCGCCGACATAGCGCCGGTGGGGCCGCTGATCTGGAACGGCGCGCCGCCTAGCCCGGCGATGACCAGGCCGGCCAGGATGGCGGTGACGATGCCGGCAGCGGCGTTCGCGCCGGAGGCCACGCCGAAGGCCAGCGCCAGCGGCAGCGCCACCGCGCCAACCGTCAGGCCGGCGAGCAGGTCGCGCCGGAAGATGTCCCAGGAGTAGCCGGCGAACTCGCGGCGGTAGATCGCAAGCAGCGGGAGCCGCGGGGGGGCGAGGCGCATGAGGTTCCCTCCATCCTGGTAGCGCAAAAAGCTCACCCCCGGCCACCGGGAATGAGCCTTTCGGTACGCCTGCGAGGTGAGCTGACGGGTTAGGGTCGAAAGGATACCCCGGCTGACGCCTTCACCCCAGGGTATGGTTCCCCCGCGCCCCGGCTGTGGGGCTTCGGCATAGTGCGCGACTTTAACACGGTGATGGTACCCGCTGGCGCACGGGATGTCAAGAGTCTATCGCAGCACTAGGGTGTATCCGCACAGCGGGAGGTTTGGAGGGGCTGCGCCCCCCCGCCCCCGCAAACGCAGGTTGCGGAGAGACCCTAGAGCGCCGTCAACGTCCCTGGCTCCACATCACGCCCGGCCGCTCAAGCGGCGGGCTATCTGTTGCCAAGCCCGCCGGTGCGGGCTGCTGCTGAGGCCGCGCAGGCGGCCTTCGTCCTGCTAACCCGCGGGGCCCAGCGGGCACCCCACGCGTCGGGCGTGGTGCCGCGCTCAGAATGCATAAGCCCTGCTGGTCCACCACCGTGATGGTGATGGGGGGGGTTCACGGGAGGGCTGTGCCCTCCCGTGGACCCTCCCCCTGCATCCGTCACCATCAGTGTGGCCGACCACTACTGCAACTGCGACTCGAACGTGTCGAAGGAGTAGGCGCCGCGCGTGCCGCTGTCGATGCCCGCCACCGCGCCCAGCCGGGCGCGCTCGATGCGCCGCGTGTCGTTGTCCACGCCGGTCAGATCGGCGCGCTGCGCCCCGTCGATCCACAGGGTGAGGCCGCCGCTGTTCGCGCCGGCTCCCGTGGAGGCGCGCCAGGCCACCTCGATCGTGTGGGGCGCAGCGCCGATGGCGAACCAGCCGCTGTTCCTCCAGGTACCGCCGTCGTCCCGCAGGCCGGCCCGGACCTGGTACGTGCTGCCCGAGAAACGAAGCTCTACGCGCAGTACCGGGGTGGACGATGCCGTGAGGCCGTGCAGGATGGCGTGGGAGTCCCCCTTCGCCATCGCGATGCTGTTCGGGTCGAACGAGAAGCGCGCCCGGTAGCGCGCCTCGGCGGCCGGCCGCTCGTCCGTGACGTAGATCGGCACGTTGTCGTCGATGACCGCGCGCATGCTGTATGCGCCCGCGAGCGCCGCCGCGGCGCTCGCGCTCAGGTCCCCCCCGTCGGTGACGCTGGATGACCAGGCCGACAGGTCGCCGGACTCGAACCCGTCGGCGAAGATGACATCCGGAGGCGCGGGAGTGCTGGTGGGCGTGCTGGTGGGAGCCGGGGTGCTCGTCCGCGTGGCAGTGGGAGTGCCGGTCTCAGCAGGAGGCGACACGTCGAACTCCCGCCAGCCGAGGTCCGGCGCCGCGCCGGAGAAGCCTGCGATCGGGGCGGGCGGGATGGCCTCGCCGCTGGCGGCCGTGTATTGGGCGGTCCCGGCGTCCACGGCGGGCGAGCCGGCCTGGAGCGTCAGGCCGCCGAAGTCGTCGTCCGCCGTGCGCTGGGCGCCGTCGGGGCCAGGGTTCGGCGCGGATGCGAAGCGTGGGTCCTGCCCGAACACCACGCCCGCCCCGAGCGTGCTCTGCGCGGCGTCGGTCCCGTTGTTGGCGAACAGGGTGTAGGCCACCACGCCGTTGCCACCCTGCACGCGCCAGACGCCCCTGGTCCGCGAGCCGGCGATGATATTGTTGAACGCCACCAGGTTCCCACCGCCCGAGATGCCGTAGTCGTTGCGGTAGAAGGTGTTGTTGGAGATGCGGATGGCCTCCGCCACGGCGGCGCCGGAGTAGTCCTCGTTGGTGCGCTCGTCCGGCATGAGGCCGATCCCGGCCCTGGCACAGTCGGCTATCAGGTTACCGGTGATGACGAAGCGGCGGTTGGTATCCGCCGGCGCGCCGGTGTAGTCGATGATCTGGATGCCGTCCTGGGCGCTGCCGACGATCACGTTGTCGCCGATGATGATCTCGATCAGCTGGGCGGGGGCGCTCGCGTCCTGCAGGCGGATCTCGATCCCGTCCTGCCCGGCGTACATGATGCGGTTGCGCTCGATCAGCAGCGGGCGGGTCATGTTATCCAGGTCGATCGCGTCGTCCCCCGAGCCGAAGTAGACATTGTGGCGGTTGACC
>DATMBA010000182.1:0-3138 GCA_035559635.1 Roseiflexaceae bacterium | reverse complement strand
CAACCGCCGCGCCTTCAGCCACTACGTCTTTCGGCCGCGCGTGCTGCGCGACGTGAGCCAGATCGACCTCACCACCAGCTTCTTGGGGATGCCGCTGGCGCTGCCCATCATGATCGCGCCGATGGGCTCGACCGACCGCATCCACCCCGAGGGCGACCTGGCGCTCGCCCGCGCCGCCGGCCGCATGGGCACCATCCACTGGCTCACCACCGTCTCGGCCTTCACGCCCGAGGAGGTGGCTGCGGCGGCCACCGGCCCGCTCGTCTACCAGCTCTACTTCCGCGGCGACAACGCCTGGGGCGAGGCGCTGATCCGGCGCGTCGAGGCCGCGGGCTACCGCGCCCTGTGCCTGACCGTGGACGTGCCGGCCTACGGCCGCCGCGAGCGCGACATCGAGGCGCGCTACGACCGCCACGCCGGCGCCCGGCGCGGCATCGACGTGCCTAACACCTACGCGCGCCAGGCGTCGCTTACCTGGCGCGACGTCGACTGGCTGCGCCAGACCACCCGGCTGCCGCTGATCGTGAAGGGCATCCTGAGCCCCGAGGACGCGCGGCTGGCCGTCGAGCACGGCGTCCAGGCGGTGCACGTCTCGAACCACGGCGGCCGCCAGCTCGACCACGCGCCGGCCACGATCGAGGTGCTCGCGGAGATCGTCGAGGCCGTGGCCGGGCGGGCCGAGGTGGTGATCGACGGCGGCTTCCAGCGCGGCACCGACGTGCTGAAGGCGCTGGCGCTGGGCGCGCGCGCGGTGTGCATCGGCAAGGCGGCGACGTGGGGCCTGGGCGCCGCGGGCGAGGACGGCGTGGTGCGTGTCCTCGAGCTGCTGGCGCTCGAGTTGCGCATCGCCATGGCCAACACGGGGCAGGCGCGCGTCACGGCCCTCGACCCGGGCCTCGTCCGCCGCGCCTGCGTCTGCCCGTGAGGAGCGAGCGCCCATCCGCCTGGCCGCGCGGCGCCCCGACGCCGGGGGTGTATGCCGCGCATGGTAGGGCGGGGGCTTGTCCCCCGCCTCCCCGCGCCAGTGAGACCATGCACCGGCGGGGGCATGATGCCATAGGGTGGCCTGGGCCCTCACCCCGACCCTCTCCCAGCTTTCAAGGGTAGGTTTTTTTCTTCTGCTAAGTTGTGGCATGAGTGACCACCTTCCACGACGTGACCGGCGCGCGTGGGGACAGTGGCCAGGGTTCCGGCACCAAGCGCCCCTGCGGC
Source organism: Roseiflexaceae bacterium (assembly GCA_035559635.1). GTDB lineage: Bacteria > Chloroflexota > Chloroflexia > Chloroflexales > Roseiflexaceae > CALJIC01. The sequence continues at coordinate 1,926 of DATMBA010000182.1, read as the reverse complement.
AACCGCTGCTGATTGAGCAGGGCGGCCAGCACCAGTGCCCATCCTCGCCGCACGATGCTCACCAACCGCAGCCGCGTGGCCCTGCGCTGCCGCGGGGCCACCCGCCGCACCGCGGCCACGTCGGGCACGGGGCTTGCGGGCATCGTCGCCTCGGCTTCCCCTCCCACACTCAGCAACCACAACGTCGCGACTGCCACAGCCAACCACAGCCGCGCCGCTCGTTCGGGATTGGTCATCCGGGTGCGCTGCCACTGCCACCCGCCCCGTTTGGTCAGCTTGAAGCCCTGCTCGATCCAGGCCCGCAGCCCGTACCAACAGGCATCGCACGCTTCGGGTGGCAGGTCGGTCAGCAGCAGCCACGGCGCGTCGCAGCCTTCCTCCCAGCGCGCCAGCAAGGTGCAGGCCAGCCGCTTGTCCCGCTCCTGAAACGCCGTCCCGCGCCCCCGCCAGCAACGGCCGGGGGCAGGCGCAAAGGTCGCCAGCCGCTGGAAGCGAGCACTGCCTTCGGGCCGAAAGGTGCCCCCGGCGGTGACCCGCAGCAGCGGATGCCAGCCGAAGCGAACGATCCGCCGGAACAGCCAGCCGCCGTACAGGCCCCGGTCGGCCAAGACGATCACCGTCCAGGTCAGGGGAATGGCGGGCCGCAGCAGGCGCAGCAGGCGCAGCCATTCGCCCCGCCAAGCGTGCTTGGTCTGGGCCGGCAAGATACACCAGGCGACGGGGATGGCACAGCCCCGGTAGAGGACGCTGATCGCCAGGACGACGAAGCGCTGGCCCAAAGTGGTGGCATCCAGGGCCAGGGCGAGGTGGGTGCCCTGCCACCAGGAGAGGACCCAGCGGAGCAGCGGGACGAAGCAGTCCTCGACCACGAGCGCCACCCGCTGCTGCCCGGCCTTCGCGGTCGCCTCGTAGCAGAACTCGCGCAATTGCTGGCGGACCGCCGCCTCCTTGCGGCCACAGGTCGTCGCCACGACCAGGGTGACGGCGGTCAGGGCACACGAGTGGGCCAGGACCATGCCGAGGCTCCACAGCGCGAGTACCGCCGCCTGGGGCTTGGAGAGGTGGGGCAGGTGCGTTGCAATGACGGACTGCCATTGGTAGACTGCAGCGCGGCAAGACATCGGCGTGCTCCTTGCGCTGGGATGGGTGGTGATCCACAGCGTGCCGGATCGCCCGGTGTCTTGCCAAGTCTTTACGCATCCTCTCTACCGGCCGCACCCTACTGTTTCCCTAACGAAAAACCTACCCTTGAAAGCCTCCCCCTGCCCCTCGCGGCCGCACGGTGGGAGCCCTCTGCTGAGCCACCGCGGCGGGAGGCCGCGGCGGCGCTCGGCGCACTGCTGCGTGCGGAATAGGCCGGCCGCTCGTGGGCGCGCGGCCGCGCGGTGCTACAATGCGGGCACGAGGCGAGGCCGCGGGGAGGGAAGCCATGGCGGAGGAGTTCGCTCACCCCGAGTATCTCGTGACGCCCGTGTGGTTGCACGTGCATTTGAACGATCCGACGGTGCGGGTAGTGGACGGCCGTCCGCCGGAGCAGTACGCCACCGGCCACATCGCCGGCGCCGCCAACATTGATTTCATGGCGCTCGCCACGCGCGACACCAGTCCGGCGGGCCTGCGCGCCTGGATCGCGCGCATGGAGGAGGCGTTCTCGGCCGCCGGCATCGCCGAGGGGCAGACGGTTGTCTTCTACGAGGAGACGGCGGGCTACCTGGCCGCGCGCGGCGTGTGGGCGCTGACCTACCTGGGCTACCCTGGCGCCCGCTTGCTCGACGGCGGGCTCACGGCCTGGCGCGCGGCCGGCTACACCGTGACCTGCGAGCCGAGTCGCATCACGCCGACCCGATTTCGCGCGCGGCCCCAGCCCGACATCGTGGCGACCTACACCGACGTGCTCGCGCGCCTGGACGACGGCCAGACCCAACT
>DATMBA010000181.1:0-14968 GCA_035559635.1 Roseiflexaceae bacterium | reverse complement strand
CCCGGCGCTTTCTCCGCGCCCTGCGCGGCTAACATACCTGTCTGCTATAATAGCGCCACCGCCGCGATCATCCGGCATGAGAGAGTCGGGGAGGGCAACCCTCCCTGAATGTCCTGTTTCCTTTTCTGCAGGCTTGCCCTGCACGCAGAAGCCAAGCGAAGGAGAGACCATGACTGCGACGCGCTCCCGGGCGCCGGAGGGCGACCCGATCACGATCCAGGGCGGGCGCCTCCAGGTGCCGGACCACCCGATCATCCCCTTCGTGGAGGGAGACGGCACCGGGCCGGATATCTGGCGCGCCAGCGTGCGGGTATTCGACGCGGCGGTGGCGCGCGCCTACGGCGGACGGCGCCGCCTGATGTGGCACGAGGTACTGGCCGGCGAGAAGGCCTTCAAGCAGACCGGCAGCTGGCTGCCGGACGAGACGGTGGAGGACTTCAGCCGTTACCTGGTGGGCATCAAGGGCCCGCTCACCACGCCGGTTGGCAAGGGCATCCGCAGCCTGAATGTGGCGCTACGCCAGCTGCTGGACCTCTATGTCTGCCTGCGGCCGGTGCGCTACTTCCAAGGGGTGCCCTCGCCGGTGAAGCGCCCCGAGCTGGTGGACATGGTGATCTTCCGCGAGAACACCGAGGACATCTACGCCGGGATCGAGTACGCGGCCGGCACGCCCGAGGCCGCGCGCGTGCTGGATTTCCTGCGCGAGACCTTCCCGAAAGATTTCGCCAAGGTGCGCTTCGGCGCCGCCGAGAAGGCCGGCGAGTTCCTGCGGCTGCTCGGCGCCGGTGAGACGGGCGCCGTAGAGGTGGGCATCGGCTTCAAGCCGGTGAGCCGCCTGGGCACCGAGCGCCTGGTGCGCGCGGCGATCGATTATGCGATCGCCCACGGGCGCAAGAGCGTGACGTTCGTCCACAAGGGCAACATCATGAAGTTCACCGAGGGCGCGTTCCGCGACTGGGGCTACGAGCTAGCGCGGCGCGAGTACGGCGCGGTGGAGATCGACGGCGGGCCGTGGCGCCGCATCCCTGAGGGCCGCCCTGGTGCGGGCATCCTGCTCAAGGACGCGATCGCCGATATCACGCTGCAGCAGGTGCTCACCCGCCCCGAGGACTTCGACGTGATCGCGACGCTCAACCTGAACGGGGACTACCTGAGCGACGCGCTGGCAGCCCAGGTGGGCGGCATCGGCATCGCGCCCGGCGGCAACATCAACTACGTCACCGGCCACGCGATCTTCGAGGCCACCCACGGTACGGCCCCCAAATACGCCAACCAGGACCGCGTCAACCCCGGCTCGGTGATCCTCAGCGGCGAGATGATGCTGCGCTACATGGGCTGGACCGAGGCGGCCGACCTGATCATCGCGGCGCTGGAGAAGACTATCGCCCAGAAGATCGTGACGTATGACTTCGCCCGCCTGATGACCGGCGCGACGGAGGTGAAGACGTCGCAGTTCGCCGACGCGATGATCGCGAACATGTAGCCGTGTGCTGAATGCTGAGCGCTGAGTGCTGAGCGCCTGCTCAGCACTCAGCGCTTTTCTGGGGCTGCAGCCCCGTGCCCCTCTGAAAACGCTACCGTCTACGTTCTGTAAATAACAGGAGTTACGCGGTCGCCCGCGAATCGGAGACGCGGGGCGGAGCGCCCTCTGCGTCGAAACGAGGAGGGTCGCGTCGCGCTCGGAAGAGCAGAGGAGGTGCCACGGTGGATACAGGGCTCGAGGTCCGGCTGCCGGCGGTGGACCGCCCGGCGCTCACCGGCCCCGTCCGCCGCCTGCTGCGCAGCGAGACGGTGGAGGTGGACGACTGGTTCGGCGCGCGCATCCACGGCGGCGCGAACCTGGACGGCACCGGCGTCTACCGCTTCGCCGGCAGCGGGCGCGATGGCGGCGGGCCGGTGCAGTGGTCCGTGATCCTGAAGACCCTGGGGGTGGTGCACGACCAGATGGGCGACTTCGTGGGACGCGAGGCGCTCGCGTACCGGGACGGGCTGCTGGAGGACCTGCCAGGCGGCGTGCGCGCCCCGCGCTGCCTGGGGATCGTCGAGCAGCCGGGTACAGGTGGCTGGATCTGGCTCGAAGATGTCCAGGACGCCATCGGTCCCTCGTGGCCGCTGGCGCACTACGGCGTGGTGGCGCGGCACCTGGGCCGCTTCAACGGTGCCTACCTGGTGGGCCAGCTGCTGCCTCCCCAACCCTGGCTGAGCAGCGGCTGGCTGCGGCGGTGGGTCGAGCAGGCCGCTGATGGCATCGCCGCGCTGCCATGGGCGCTGGACCACCCGCTGGTGCGCCGTCTGTGCCCGCCCGCGCTCGCCGACGCCTATCTGCAGCTGTGGGCTGGTCGCGAGCGGTTCTTCGTAGCGCTCGACGCCCTGCCGCGGACGTTCTGTCACAACGATGCGTTCCGGCGCAACATGTTCGCGCAGCGCACCGCGGACGGCCAGGACGAGACGGTGCTGATCGACTGGTCGTTCACGGGGATCTGCGCCGTCGGCGAGGAGCTGGCCCCGCTGGTGCGGGCTAGCGTCGCCTTCTTCGAGGTCGCGCCCGCGGACGAAGCGGAGTTGGACCGCATCGTGTTCGACGGCTACCTCGCCGGGCTGCGTGAGGCCGGCTGGCGCGGCGACGCGCAGCTGGCGCGCTTCGGCTATGTGGCGGCCACCGTGCTGCGCTACGGCGTCGGCGTGGTGGGGCTGCTCCTGGGGGTGGTGCTTGACGACGGGATGCGCGCCTGGTCAGAGCAGGCGATGGGGCGCCCGCTCGAGGAGATGGTCGAGCTGTGGAGCGCCAGCGTCCCGTACGAGTTTGCTCTGATCAACGAAGCCTGGGCGCTGCTGGATGCCCATGGGACTGCTCTATGAGCGCGCTCCTCGTTCACGGAGCTGGCCTGCGCGATCTGCGCCTTATGGACGGTGTCCAGATGAAGCGGGGAGGGGCCAGGGGAGGGCCACGGGATCTCCCCTGAAACCCCACCCCTCACCGGTATGGTGACAGACCACTAGCCCTGTGCTGAACGCATGCCGAGAAACTCGCGCACCGCCGCGGCCACCGCCGCGGCCTCCTCCTCCTGGACGAAGTGGCCGGCGGCGGGGAAGGTGAGGGTGCGCGCGCCGGGGAATAGGCCCTGGAAACGCGCCAGGTCGAACACGCCCGACCGCACGCCGGGGTCCTTCAGGCCCCACAGTAGCAGTGCCGGGATGCTGCGGATGCGCTCGCGCCGCCGCCAGAGCGAGTCGTACCAGTCGCTAGAGCCGGCCAACTCGCGGGCGAGCACCCACATGCCGTGCCGCTCGCGCGGGCCGGGCGCGGCGTCGATGTAGTGGCGGTGGACCGCCCGCGGCATCCTGCGCTCGCCGGCGACCAGCGGGATCAGGGCGCGGGCAGAGAAGTTCAGCCGCTTGTAGAGGAACGACCCGATCGGCCCACCCATCACCCGGCTGATGCGCGCCGCCTCCACATTCTCGCGCAGCGACCACATCCAGGTGTTGAAGATCACCAGACGCGCCACGTTCTCCGGCTGCTCCACGGCGTAGGACAGCCCGATCGGCCCGCCGAAGTCATGCACTACCAACGTGACGTCGCGCAGCCCCAGGCGCTCGATCAGCGCGCGCAGGTTGCGAGCGTGGTCCTGTGGGCGGTAGCCGAACTCCTCCGGCTTGTCCGACAGGCCGAAGCCGAGGTGGTCCGGCGCGATGACGCGATGGTCCGGCGATAGCGCGCGGATCAGGTCGCGATACAGGAAGGACCAGACCGGCGTGCCGTGCACGAGCACCACCGGCGGCCCCTGGCCCTCGTCCACGTAGTGCATGCGGCCGGCGTCCAGCTCCAGGGAGTGGGGCGCGAAAGGGTAGAGCGTGCGGTCGAGCCAGGCTGGGGTCTGCATGAGGTCAGGCTCCTTCTGGGTGGTTGGGAGGGGACAGCGGAGAGGAAGCGGGTAAGCGGATAGCGGATTAACGCCACAGTTACATATGCGGGTATGAATTACGGCTGACACATTACGGCTGACACATTACGCATTACGATACCTCGCCACCAACGCGTCGGCCACAGCGTCGAGCGGGTAGCGCTGCGGGTCAAGCGCGAAGTGCTGTGAGACGCCGTCGATCAGAGCGAACAGGATGGCTGCCTCGACCTCGGGGTTGGGCGCGCCGGCCTCCCGGAAGTAGCCGGCTAGCGTCCGGTGGATCTGCTCCGTCCAGGCGCGCACGTCGTCGCCGAGCGCGGCGAGCGCCGGGGACTGCATGCGCACCGCGTAGGAGAGCCGCCAGAAGTCCAGGTTGCGGCGCAGGATGCCGAACGCGCCGCGGATGAGAGCCTCGATGCGCTCCCCCGGCGCGGCGGCCTCCGCCACGGCGAAGGACTCGCGGACATCCCGCATACTGGCACGGAAGATCTCGGCCAGCAGGTGCTCTTTGCTCTCGAAGTAGTTGTACATGAGGCCCTGCGAGATGCCCGCCGCCTGGGCGATCATGCGGATGCTGGTCTGCTCGTAGCCGTGCTGGCTGAACAGCCCGAGCGCCGCGTTCATGATCTTCGCGCGCGACTCGGCCCGCACGGCCTCGTTCTGCTCGTCGCTGCGGGGCATCGCTGGCCTCTTTTGAATGAACGTACATTCATTATAAAGGCGGCGTGGGCGTCTGTCAAGTGCCTGCCAGACTCCCACACGCTGCGCGCACACCGCCAGTGGAAACGGGGTGGGGGTCAGGGAGGGCACAGCCCTCCCTGACCCTCCCTTCGCGCTGTACTAGCTCGGGTCCCGGTACTCATCGCCGCGCGCCTGCTCGCGCAGCGGCGGGTCGTTGGCCGGGTCCAGCCGCTCCCAACCGGTCAACTCGTCCGCCTCACGCCAGACCTGCGTCCCGGTCGCGTCGCACTGCTGCAGGATGTCGTACACCGCGCTGCCCAGAATCGCGTCGGTGGTCACTTTGAGCGCCGCACCGCCGGCCGCCGCCAGGCGCATGTCCCCTTCTGGCACGCCCGCGGCCATCAACTCGCGTGCGGCGCGTTGGGCCGCCTCGCGGCTCTTGAACTGCCCGACGATCGTTCGCGCCACGGCTCCGTCCTTTCTCTCTGTGTGTGGAGGTCAGTCCTGCCGAGCAGGAGGTGAGCTATGGCAGGGAGGATATGCCTTCCTGCCCCTCCCATGCAGGCCCGGCCTGCCGAGCAGGAAGGTGGTATTGCAGGAAGGGCGTACCCTCCCGGCCCCTCCTCACCTCACATAGCAGCGGCCGTGCCGTGATAGGTGGCGTGAAAACTGCTACAATATCCTCGATCGCTCATACCGCAGCACAGCGCATGGACCGCAGGGACGGCGAGATCCTCTACGCGATCGCGGTCGCGACCGCCGGCGAGGACAACCTGGAGCACATCCTCGGTGTCGCGCTCGACCATCTCAGCCGCGTCGTCCGGCTCACCGGCGGATCGATCGCGCTGGTCGAGGGGGACGAGTTGGTGGTGCGCGCCGCCATCGGCCCCTTCGCAGAGACCGCCCGCCGCCTGCGCCTGCCCCGCGGCGACAGCATCGTCTGGCGTGTGGTGACCAGCGGCGAGCCGTATCTCTCTCACGACCTGGCCGCCGAGGGCCGGCGGCCGAGCAGCGACTTCCGCTCGTTCCTGGCCGTGCCGCTGATCTGGCGCGGCGCCGCGTTCGGCCTGCTCGAGGTGGACTCGATCGAGCCGCACGCCTTCACCGAGCACGACATGGCGCTGCTCCAGAAGGTCGCCACCGCGCTGAGCGGGTCGATCGAACTGGCCCGCCGCTACGCGCGCAACGTCGAGCTGTATGAGCAGGCCCAGGAGGCCATCCGCATCCGCGACATGTTCCTTTCGATCGCGGCGCACGAACTGAAGACGCCGCTGGCCACCCTGCTGGGCTACACCGGCCTGCTGCTGCGGCGCGCCGAGCGCAGCGGCGCCCTCTCCGAGCAGGACCTGCGCCTGCTGCGCGTCATCGACGCGCAGGGGGGCCGGCTCAACCGGCTGGTTGTGTCGCTCCTCGACCTCTCGCGCATCCAGGCCGGCCACCTCAGCATCGACCTCGCCCCGCTCGACCTGCAGGAACTGGCGCGCCGCATCGTCGAGGAGGTCCAGCCCACGCTTACGGCGCACACGGTGACGCTGATCGGCCCGGCGGCGGCGGTGTGGATCGCCGGCGACGCGTTGCGCCTGGAGCAGGTGGTGTACAACCTGCTCCAGAACGCCGTGAAGTACAGTCCGCACGGGGGTGAGATCCATGTGCGCGTCGGGGTCAGCGGCGAGCGGGCCCACCTGGCCGTGACCGACCAGGGGATCGGCATCCCGCCCGACGCGCTGCCGCAGATCTTTGACCGCTTCTACCGCGCCGCCAACGCCGACCGCATGCAGATCGCGGGGATGGGGATCGGCCTGTATGTGGTGCGCGAGATCGTGGCGCTCCACGGGGGGAGCGTCGAGGTGAGCAGCGTGGAGGGGCAGGGCAGCACCTTCAGCGTCTGGCTGCCGCTGGCTCCCGCATACGCCGGCGGTTCCCGGTAGGGCTACGTCAACGTCCATTGGCGGCGTCCCACGCCCGGCGCGGGAACGCCTGCGGCTTCCCACTGGGTACGCGCGGGCTAGCTCTTACGAAGGCCGCCTGCGCGGCCTGCAGGACAGCCCGCGCAGGCGGGCTTGGCAATGGGTAGCCCGCCGCGGGGTGCCCGCTGGGCCCGGCCGGGCGTGGGGGGGCGCCACGGACCCGATTATTGGGCAAAAGTGCATCAGCGGCCGGGCGTGGTACAGGGCTGAGGACGTTGACGGCGCCCTGACGCGTCTCGCGGCCGGCTTGACTCCCCCAACGCGCCGTGCTACCATCGCACGTGTGGAGGGCTGAGACATATGTGACTCGGCCCTCAGTCCTCAGTCCTCGCCTCGCCGACTGCACTCCTGGAGCCCACGCACCGGCCGGATCGACCTGTTCTACATCAGGGAGGGGCCTATGCCGATCCTAGACGAAGAGTTGACGCTCAACGCGGAGGGCCAGCCACCGCGCTTCATCGTGCTGGACGCCGGCGCTACTGTGCGCGACGCGCTCGCGAAGCTGCCGCGCCGCCGCAGCCAGCGCGCCTACATCTTCGTGGCCGTGCCGCTGGACGGTGGCGCCTACCTCCTGCCGCGCTGGATCGAGGTTGAGTTGCTGGCTCTGGCTGCCGGCCGGGACATCACCGGCCTGCGCATCGCCGACCTCCCAGGACTGCTCGGCCAGATCGACCCGGCGATCGAGGTGGACGCCGGCGGCAAGAAGATCCGGGCCAGCGAGTTGCCCAGGTACTTCGCCCGCGTCCCGGCCCTCGAGCAGGCCGATCTGTCGCTCTCCCAGGCACGCGCCGCGCGGGACGGACAGCCCGGCCAGCGCATCCTGGTGCTGCGCGGCGGCCAGGTGCACGGCCTGTTCTTCAAGGAGATGCTCTCCGCCGATCATCTCCCGGCCGACCCATTCGCATCCGGCCCGGCCGTGCTCTCCGCCGATGGCCCGCCCGCCGTCCTGTCCCCCACCGCCGCCACCCCCGAGGCTCAGCCGGTGGACAACCGCCGGATCAACGGCTGGATCGAGGGCTGGAGCCGCGATACCCCCGGCAGCCCGCGCGCCTGGCGCCAGATCGGCAGGGACGAACCGCTGCTCCTGGGCCAGACCTACGAACTGAAGATCGAGGTGGACGTGCCGCGCACCGACGCGCTGATCAGCGGCGGGGACGTCGGGGCCATCTTCCAACGGACGGAGCTCGATGAGGTGGCGATCCTCATCGAGTTGGTGGTGGACGAGAGCGCTTTCCGGCTCTATGAGGAGTTGCCCAACGCCCGCCTGATCGTCCCGCGCCAGGTCCGCCCATCCAAGAACCGCGTCACCTTCAGCCTGGAGCCGCTCAAGACCGGCCAGCACAGCATCAAGGTGATCTGCTACGCTCTCAACGAGCTGTTCCTCGAGCGCGAGGTGAAGGTCACCGTCACCGACCGGCCCGAGCAGGCGGTACCCGGCGGACAGCCGGGCGCCATCACGGTGCAGAACCGCGGCCTGACCATGGCCGCGGCGCTCAGCCGCACGCCGCGCCACCCGGACAATGAGCGCATCAGCCTCTACATCGACGAGCAGCAGCCCGGCGTGTACAAGTTCATCCTTGCTGGCGCCAACGCTATGCGCGCCACCGTGCGACTCACCCCCGAGGCGCTCCAGCAGGCGCTCGTCAACGCCCGCAAGGAGTTCCACGACCGGTTCATCCTCAGGAAGTTCGACGGCGTCTGGATCTACCTCGAGCCCGACCCTAGCATCCCGTCCGAGGTCTACCGCGCTGACCTGGAGGAGCTGGCCTTCATCGGCCGCGACCTGTACCAGACCCTGTTCTACGGCCGCCTCGGCGAGTCCACAGCCGAGGCGAAGGCCATGGGCGACTGCCTGCGCGATCTGTCCAGGGAGCACACCCTCGACATCAAGATCGTCTCCGATCGCTTCACGTTCCCCTGGCAGCTGCTGTACGACCGGCCGGACGACGGCGAGCCGGTGGACCCGGACGGCTTCTGGGGCTTCAAGCACATCATCCAGTTCATGCCGGAGTTCAGCGCCGGCACCCAGGTGAACTTCGGCACCGAGATCGTGGTGCAGGGCAAGCTGCCGCTCGCGGTGGTGTACGACGAGCGCATCGACGCCCAGTTCGGCTTCCCGGTGATCGCTGAGCAGCGCGCTACCTTCGGCGCCAATGCCGACCTGGAGGTCAAGGAGCTGACGAAGTCCGCCGACGTGATCAGCCTGCTCCGCGACCAGAACGCGCCGCCGGTGATCTACTTCTACGTTCACAATGAGAGCCTGCTGCCAGCCGAGGTGGACAAGAAGCGGCCCGAGCTGCCGATCGGTACCGATGCCGCGCGCATCACCACCAGCGAGGGCGAACTGCTGCTGCGCGACATCAAGCGCCGCGCCAGCGTCGAGCTGCCGAAGTTCAAGAATACGCCGCTGATCTTCCTCAACGCCTGCCAGGGCGCCGAGTTGGTGCCCGGCCAATTCGATGGCGTGCTGCCCTACTTCATGCAGCGCGGCGCCCGCGGCGCGATCGGCACCGAGGTCAACACGCCGGTCAACTTCGCCGCCCGCTTCGGCGCCGAGCTGATCGCCGAGTTCGCCAAGGGCGAGAAGACCCTCGGCGAGCTGCTGCTGGAGCGCCGCCGCTTCTACCGCGACACCCACAACAACATCATGGGGCTGATCTACGCCTGCTACAGCAACGGCGATACGATCGTGCAAAAGTCCTCCTCGTGAGGAGGACTCTTGCAGCTTGTAGCCGCTCAATACGTGCAGGCCAGGCCTGTGTCATACGAAAGAGGGATTTTCAGGGGGTGGCACGCCCTCCCTGAAAATCCCAACGGGCGGGCTTGGCAGGGGAGAGCCCGCGGGTTTACCCGCCGGGCGTGGTCGGCGCACAGGAACGTTCGTCACACCCGGGGGCGCGGGGCTGGCGGCGCGCCCGCACCACGATAGGTAGACTAGGCCGTATGATGGCACACAACACAATCTACGAACTGGCCGGCGGCGACGAGCCGTTCCGCCGCTTGGTGGACGCCTTCTACGCCCGCGTGGAGCGCGACCCGCTGCTGCGCCCCCTGTTCCCGGCGGACCTGGCGCCGGGCAAGGAGCGCCAGTTCCTCTTCATCACCCAGTACTTCGGTGGCCCGCCCCGCTACAGCGCATTGCGCGGCCACCCACGGCTGCGCGCTCGCCACCTGCCCTTCCCGATCGGCCGCGCCGAGCGCGACGCCTGGGTGGGCCACATGCTGGCGGCGATCGACGAGGCCGGCTTCACCGGCGCCGCCCGCCAGGCGCTGGTGGACTACTTCGAGCGCACCGCTACCTTTCTCATCAACAACGAGCCGGGCCAACTGGAGCTGCGCGGCTGACCACTGGCCAATTCAGCGGGGGGCGTCGCGCCACTGTGTGCCGTGCCGTTCCTGCCGGCGTTGCCGTCGCTGCCGCAGCGTTTCGCCAGTGCTATCACCATCTTGTAGGGACCGCGGCGCCATGCCGCGTCCACAGCGCCGCCCCGCTCGAGGCCACCCCCGTGGTGTGGTACAATCCCGGCCTGAGGTTGCGCCCGCAGCCGGGCGCCCGCGCTCTGCGAGGAGACCGCCTCATGCCCTCACTCCTCACCGCCGAGAAGCTTCGGCGCCGTATCATCGACATGGACGCCTGGGGCGATCCCCGCCGCAGCCCCAGCATCTTCGCCGCCGCCGTCCGCGACACCCGCCCGATCGACGAGGTCTTCACCTGCCCCGCCCCCGGCGCGCCCCCCGAGAACGCTATGGCCCCACCGCCGCCCCCCGACCACCCCGCCTGGCGCCCCCTGCGGCGCGGCGAGGTGTGGGGCGGCGACCCGCACAACCCCGATAAGCCCGAGGTGCGCATCCCGTGGGGCATGCCGGCCGACGGCGGCCACAATCACTGGCTGCGCGCCACCCTGCGTGTGCCCCCCGAGTGGCGTGGCCAGACGGTCCGCCTGCTCATGCAGTGGGAGGGCAGCGGCCAGGCCAGCGTCGAGTCCATCCTGTACATCGACGGCCAGGCGGTGGCCGGGATCGACGAGCCGCACCCCGCGGCGATCCTGCCCGCCTGGACGCACGAGGGCGAGCACGAGGTCCTCATCCGCGCCTACGCTCCTTACCGCCACCCCTTCGGCGGCCTCAGCCTCGAGCTGCGCGACGACGACATCTTCCAACTGGCCTGCACCATGTACGCCGCCTTCGGCGCCGCCGAGACCATGCGCGACAGCGACCCACAGAAGCATGCGCTGATCGACCGCGTCAACCGCGCCTATAACCTGCTGGACCTCTCGGAGGGCTGGAGCAGCGAGCGCTTCGCCCAGACGGCCCGCGCGGCGCTGGTGTTCCTGCGCGAGACGCTGACGCTCGGGCTAGCGGGCGGTGTGCGCCCCACGCTGCTCGCCACCGGCCACGCCCATATGGACGTGGCCTGGCTCTGGCCGCTCTGGCGCACCCGCCAGAAGATCGCCCATACGGTGGCCACCGCGCTGAACCTGATGGAGCGCTACCCCGAGTACTACTTCAGTATGAGCCAGCCGCAGACCTACACCTTCCTCAAGCAGGACGACCCGCAGCTCTACGCGCGCCTCAGGCAGCGCGTGGCCGAGGGGCGCTTCGAGCCGGTTGGCATGATGTGGGTCGAGCCGGACTGCAACGTGCCGAGCGGTGAGTCGCTCGCTCGCCAGCTCACCCACGGTGCGCGCTTCTTCGAGGAGGAGTTCGGGGCCATCAACCACGTGGTCTGGTTGCCGGACGTGTTCGGCTACAGCGCGGCGCTGCCCCAGCTCATGCGGCTGGCTGGCATCAGCTGCTTCATGACCACCAAGATCAGCTGGAACCAGTTCAACCGCATGCCGTACGATACCTTCCGCTGGCGCGGGATCGATGGATCCGAGGTGCTGGCGCACTTCGTCACCGCCACCGACCAGCCGGTGAAGCCCAACCCTAGTGAGGCGCAGTTCTACACCTACAATGGCCAAATGCTGCCTGCCGAGGTGTTCGGCACCTGGAACCACTACCGCCAGAAAGCGGTGAGCGATGAGGTGCTCTACATCTACGGCTTCGGCGACGGCGGCGGCGGCCCCACCGAGGAGATGCTCGAGCTGGCGCGCCAGATGGCGGACCTGCCCGGCTTCCCGCAGGTGCGCCCTGGCCGCGTCGAGCAGTTCTTCGAGCGCCTCTACCAGCGCGCCTGGGACCACCCCCAGACCCCCACCTGGGTCGGCGAGCTGTACCTGGAGTTCCACCGCGGCACCTACACCAGCCAGGGGCGCACTAAGCGCAACAACCGCCGCGCTGAGCTGCTGCTGCGCGAGGCCGAGTGGCTCGACGCCTGGGCTGCCGCCCTCGGCGCGCCTAGCCGCCGCGAGGAACTGGACGCCGCCTGGCGCACCGTGCTGCTCAACCAGTTCCACGACATCCTTCCCGGCTCGAGCGTGGCGCTGGTCTACGTGGAGAGCGAGCGCCAGTTCGCTGCGGTGCACCGCACGGCCGAGGCGGTTCGCGACGCGCAAGGTGCGTTCGTCATGACGAACGACCAACGATCAACGACCAACGACCAACGATCGGCGGGGCCTGAACAGGTTGGGGCTGGTAGTGAGCGTGCTGGGAACCCGTCGTTCGTCGTTCGTCGTTCGTCGTTCGTCGTCTTCAACTCCCTGCCGTGGGATCGCACCGAGGCGGTGGCCATCCCGCTCGCCGATGGGCAGCAGACGCCGGAGCTGGGCAGCGAGACGCAGGTGGTGGAGACCTTCGACAGCGCAAAGGAGCTGCTGGTCGAGGCTACGGTGCCATCCTACGGATTTGCCCCGCTCGCCACGGAATCAAGAGCGACCAACGTTCACCGTTCATCGTTCACCGTTCACCGTTCAGCGATGGCGAACGACGAACTGCGCCTGGAGCTGGACGACCACGGCGAGGTGGCGCTGCTCTACGACGTGCGCCACAACCGCCAGGTGGTGTTGCCGGGCAGCAGCGCGAACCAACTGGTGCTCTATGAGGACCGGCCGCTGAACTGGGACGCCTGGGATATCGACCCCTTCTACGAGGAGAAGCCCTACCCGCTGCGCGAGATCGTGGACTGGCGCGTGGTGGAGGAGGGGCCGCTGCGCGCGGCGGTGCAGATCACCCGGCGCTTCGGTCGGAGCACCCTCCGGCAGCGCATCTGCCTGTGGCGCAACAGCCGCCGCATCGACTTCATGACCGAGGTGGATTGGCAGGAGCGCCAGATGCTGCTGCGAGCGCTCTTCCCACTGCAGGTGAACGCCAGCCGCGCCACCTGCGAGATCCAGTTCGGCGCGGTGGAGCGCCCCACCCACCGCAACACCAGCTGGGATTGGGCGCGCTTCGAGGTGTGCGCCCACAAGTGGGTGGATCTGAGCGAGGGCGGTTACGGCGTGGCGCTCATGAACGACGGCAAGTACGGACACAGCCTGCACAACACCACCCTCGGCCTCTCGCTCCTTAAGTCCGCCATCCACCCCGACCCCGAGGCCGACCGCGGGCTGCACCGCTTCACCTACAGCCTGCTGCCACACGCCGGGGACTGGCGCGTGGGCCAGGTGGTGCGGCGGGCCTACGAACTGAACGCGCCGCTGCGGGCGGTGACGACCAACGACCAACAACCAACAACCAACGATCCAGGCATCAGGGCGTTGGGCGTTGGGCGTTCGTCGTTCGTCCAGGTCGATGCCGACCATGTGATCGTCGAGACGATCAAGGTGGCGGATGACGGCGACGGGCTGATCGTGCGCATGTACGAGGCCCACAACCAGCGCGGCACGGCGCGGCTCACCTTCGCCCGCCCGGTGGCGAGCGCGGTGGAGGTGGACCTGCTGGAGCGCGAGGCCGGGCCGGCGGCGGTGGAGGGCGCCAGCATCTTAGTACGCCTGCGCCCGTTCGAGGTGAAGACGCTGCGCGTCCGGCTACAATAGCCGCGTGAGGAGGTTTGGAGGGGTACAGCCCCTCCAAACCGAACCCTCGAATGAGCGTTACTCGATCGCCGGCGGCCCCTGGCGGATGCGCTCTAGCATCTGCTCGTGCGTCGCCTCGGAGAGCGTCTCGATCCACCAGGTGGCGCCGGCCTCGGCCCACGGCACAAGCTTCGCGCGGACGGCCGCCGCGTCCAACCCTATCGTCCGCCCCTCCACGACGAAGTCGAACGGCGTGGTGAGCGTGCGGTTGGCCTCGACGTAGGCGCGCATCGCCCGCAGGTCCTCGGGCCGCACCTCGGCGAACGTCCCGTCAGCGCCCATCACGTGGGGGATCAGCCCGTCGCACTTCAGCACGCGCCGCATGGACGCCTTGCGCGGCCACACGCCCACCACCCAGATCGGTAGGCGCGGCTGTTGCACCGGCGGCGGCGGGTAGTGCACTTCGTCCACCGCCGTCAGCCGCAGGCGGTAGTGCTTGCCCGCGTAGTCGAACTGCTTCCCGCGGTACAGCAGCGTGAGGATGTCGATCCCCTCATCCAGCATCTCGGCGCGCGCCTTCGTGTCGGTGACCTGGTCTGGCCACCCCTGCCACCCCATCCAGACCGCGCCCATCCCTAGCGCCAGGATCGCCCGCCCGCCCGAGAGATGGTCGAGCGTGCTACTCTCGCCGGCCAACTTCCACGGGGTCGTCAGCGGCATCGGGGTCACCAGCGTGCCGAGGCGGATGCGCCCGGTGCGCACCGCGGCGGCGCCAAGTGTGACCCACGCGTCGGTGCACCAGATCGCCTCGCCGAGGAAGAAGCCGTCCCAGCCGGCCTCCTCCGCCTCACACGCCAGGTCCACCATTGTGCGCGCATCCAGGTAGCCCATCGTGACGCCGAATTTCATCGCGGCCATGTGGCGCTCCTCTGGCTCTTCTGCGGAGTGGCTACGTCCCTCCGCTCCTCCCTAGGCACCACGTTCAACCCCCGCCGGGCGTGGTGCCACACCAGCATACCCGTATACCGCGGCAAAGTTCATAAGCCCCGCGGCTTGCGGTGACGCGCAGCGGGCCGCTTTGGCCTCCGCTTCTGGTATCATAGCGCTACGCCTTTTCAGGTGGCTCGCCCACGGATCGCTCGGGGGTAGTGTACCGCATCGTGGAACACCGTGCATGGGGTGAGGAGGCTCGGAGGGGCTGCGCCCCTGCGAAAGATGTTTTCGCGCCAAGCGCAAGAGGAGGGACCAGTATGCGCATCGCCCTGCGGCTCGTCTCGGCCCTCGCCCTGCTCGCCAGCGGCTCCCTGTCATCCGAACCGAGCCAGGCGGCCGACCCGGTGCTGGTGGGCGCCGGCGACATCGCCAGCTGTAGCCGCGATACGGACGAGGCCACCGCCCGCCTGCTCGACGCCATCCCCGGCACGGTCTTCACCACCGGCGACAACGTCTACCCCGACGGCACATCCGCCCAGTTCGCCGACTGCTACGCCCCCACCTGGGGCCGCCACCAGGCCCGCACCCG
>DATMBA010000180.1:0-2241 GCA_035559635.1 Roseiflexaceae bacterium | reverse complement strand
TGGCCGCCGCCGCCCCCATCGCCGCCGCGGCTCCCACCGCCGCTGCATCCGCCCCCACCGCCCTGCCGCTCGATCTGGGTGTGAGCGGCGCCGGCGAGATCACCGCCGCCCAGGATGCCGATCTCAGCTTCCTGGTGCAGGGCACCGTGGACCAGGTGCTCGTGGAGGAGGGTGCGCTGGTCCGCAAGGGTGACCTGCTGGCCATCCTGGATGTGCGCGGCTTCGACCAGCAGGTCCAGCAGGCCGAGGCCGCCCTGGCGAGCGCTCAAGCGCAGCAGGCCGCGCTCACCGAGGACCCGCGCGAAGCCGACCTGGCGGCGGCGCGTGCCGGCGTGCGCCAGGCCCAGGAGGCGCTCAAGGCCCTCCAGAACGGCCCCAAGGCGCAGGACATCCAGGCGGCCGAGGCGGCGGTGGCGCTGGCCGAGTCCAACTTGCAGTCCACGCGCGACCGGCTCTCGTTCGCCAAGACCCAGGCCGAGCTGTCGGCCGAGCAGGCTGCCTTCCAACTCACCCAGGCCCAGGCGCGCTACGCCCAGGCGAAGTACAACTGGACCTACGCGCAGGAGACCGGCAACGACCCGATCGTGCCCGAGGTGACCACCGCCCAGGGCCGCCGGGTGGAGAACAAGCTCAGTGACGGGCAACTGGAGAACTACTACGCCCAGTACGTGCAGGCCGAGGCGGCGCTGAAGCAGGCCGAGAAGGCGGTGGAGCTGGCGGTCAAGGCCGCCGAGAGCGCGCGCCAGGCCGAGGTGACCGGCATCCAGGCCGCCGAGGCGCAGCTAGCCCAGGCGCGCCTGCAGCTCGAGAAGCTGCGGCTGCCGCCGGACGCCGACCGGCTGGCCGCGGCGCAGGCGGCTCTGGCGAATGCCAGGGCCCAGGAGGCGCGCGTGCTCCCCGACCCGCGCGCCTCGCAGATGGCCGCCGCCGCCGCCGGCGTGGCCCAGGCCGAGGCGGCGCTCACGCTGGCGCGGATCAACCGGGAGCGCGCCGAGCTGCGCGCCCCCTTCGACGGCGTGGTGTCGATCGTCAACATCGACCCCGGCGATCCGGGCGTGCTCCAGGGCGCGCCCGCCATCCAGGTGGTGGACGTGAGCAGCCTGCGGGTGGACGTCAGCATCAGCGACGTGGACATCGCACGGGTGCGGGTTGGCCAGCGCGCCAGCGTCCGGGTGGACGGCATCCCCGAGCGGGAGTACACCGGCACCGTGAGCTTCGTCTCGCCCACCGCCGTCACCCGGGGCACCATCCGTACTTTCCTGGTGCGCGTGCAGCTCGATGACATCACCGGCCTGCGCGCCGGCATGAGCGCCAGGGTGGATATCCTGGAACGCTGAGGCCGTTGCGTGAGGCCGCTGAACGATTCCTTCAGCGGCCTCACCTCCTCCAGGGCCTCAGCGTTCCACGTCCTGGAATGTCCCTGTGCGCGCCGAGCGGATAGCGGCCTCGATCACCGCCACATGAGCCGCGCCGATCTCCCCGGCGATGATCGGCGTCTCGCCGCGCAGGATACAGCCGGAGACGTGCTCGATCTGCGGCACGTACACGTTGACGCGCGGCAGGTCGAAGCTGGTGGTCTGTGTGCCGCGCCTGAGGTGCAGCTCGCCGGCGAACTCGCGCCCGAGCCACTGGTCGCTCCACAGACGCCCTTCGGTGCCGACGATCTCCAGGCTGTTCTGGCTGCAGTTGAAGTGTGCGTGCACTACCCCGTGCGTGCCGGAGGCGAAGCGCACCAGCGTGGTGCTGGCGTCCTCGGCGGCGTAGTCGTACGCCAGGTGGTCCAGCAGCGCGGCCACGCGCGTGATAGGGCCGAGGATGCGCTGGATGGTGTCCAGCGCGTGCACTGCCGCGTCGTACAGCGGGCCGCCGCCGCGCTCGGTGGTGTCGCTCTGGCGCCAGGGCTCAGGGGCGGGCGCGTTCCACGAGGCGCTGATGCTGGCGCTGATCGGCCGGCCGATCGCGCCGGCGGCTACCAGCTCCTGCGCCTTCACCACCGGGGGCGCCCAGGCCATGCAGTGTGCCACCGCCAGTGTCACGCCGGACTCGCGCGCGGCGGCGATCATCTGCCGGCACTCGGCGAGCGTGGGCGCCATCGGCTTCTCCACGATCACGTGCAGCCCGCGCCTGGCGGCCGCGATGGCGTAGGGGGCGTGCTGCGTGTTCGGCAGCACCAGGAACACCCCGTCCACCGCCTCGCGCTCGATCTGCTCGATGGCGGTGTAATGGCGGGCGGCGCCCACC
>DATMBA010000179.1:0-1785 GCA_035559635.1 Roseiflexaceae bacterium | reverse complement strand
ACGGTGGCGGCCTCGGTGGCGGCCTCGTTCGAGAACGCGCGCCTGTTCGCCGCCGAGCAGGAGGCCCGCCGTACCGCCGACACACTGCGCGAGGTGGCGCGCGCGCTCAGCAGCTCCTTCGAGCCGCGCGAGGTGCTGCAGACCATCCTGCGCGAGCTGCAGCATGTCATCCCCTACGACACCGCCTCGGTGATGCTGCTGGAGGGCCAGCGGCTGCGCTGCGCGGCGCTGCGCGGCTTCGAGGAGACGGCCGCGCCCGGTGGCCTGGTGTTTCACCTCAACGAGCGTAGCGGCGCCGGGCTGGCCGTGGCCCGCCGCAGCCCGGTGCTGATCGCCGACACCGACGAGTCCCCCGACTGGGCCAGCCTCGGCTCGGACAACCATGTGCGCTCGTGGCTGGGCGTGCCGCTGATCGCCAAGGGCGAGGTGCTCGGGGTGCTGAACATCGACTCGCGCCAGCCGCATCACTTTACCGCACGTGACATGCAGGTGGCCGAGGCCTTCGCCAGCCAGGCGGCGGTGGCGCTGGAGAACGCCCGCCTGTACGCCGAGTCGGTGGGGCGCATGGAGCAGGAGCTCGAGATCGCCCACCGCATCCAGAGCAACCTGTTCCCGCGCGCGCTGCCCGGCGTGCCCGGCCTGCTGTTGGCAGCCAAGTGTCTGCCGGCCCGTGAGACTGGCGGCGACTTCTACGACTGTATGGTGCTCGGCGACCCGCAGGACACGCTGCCGGACGCCTATGTGGAGGTCCCCGGTGTGGCCAGCGGCCGCGCCCAGCCGGAGGGCCCGCTGCTGGCGATCATGGTCGGCGATGCCTCCGGCAAGAGTATCTCCGGCGCGATGCTGATGGCGGTGGCGCGCTCGATCGCGCGCTCTGAGGCGCGTGACCATGTGGCCCCGCCGGTGGTGATGCGCGAGACGAACCGCTGGGTAGCTCACGATGTGCCACGCGGCACCTTCGTGGCGCTCAGCTACGCCACGCTTGACCCGCGCACCCGCCGCCTGGCGGTCTCGGGCGCTGGGCAGCTGGCCCCGCTGCTGCGCCGCGCCGACGGGTCGCTCGCCTACCTGCAGCCGCCCGGCCCTACCTTGCCGCTCGGGATCGTGCCGGACGTGCTGTACGCCGCGCTGGAGCTGGAGCTGGCGCCAGGCGACACGCTAGTGTTTTACACCGACGGTGTGGTGGAGGCGCACGATGCATCCGGCCGCATGTTTGGCTTCGAACGGCTGGAGGCGCTGCTCACCGTGCACGGTGCCCTCCCGCCCGCGGCGCTGATCGAGCGCGTCCTGCTCGAGGTGGGTCGCTTCACCGGTGATGCTCCCCACCACGATGATATGACGCTGGTGGTGGTGCGGGTGGAGTAACCGCACCACGAAGGGCACGAAGGACACGCAGATCGGGACGGTCAGGACGCTGCAGCCCACCTCTTAATGCCGTACAGCACTTGGAGGTGGGCTGCCACGTTCCCTGGAGACGGAGCCTGCGTGCCCTTCGGGCCCTTAGACATGCGTTCGCTGCGCGGCCTCCAGCCTTCCAGTCTGAGGAGGCGCGGCGGGGCTTCGCCCCTCCGAAAAGAGTTTTTGTGGGGGCCAGAGGCCCCCACACCCCCATGCGTGTTCACGCGAACTGCAAAGTAAGCGCGAGCCTTATCTTAGTGGATCAATGGCCTACCGCGTTTGACTACCGTACAGAAAACCTGTTCGCCTTGCG
Organism: Roseiflexaceae bacterium; assembly: GCA_035559635.1. Lineage (GTDB taxonomy): Bacteria > Chloroflexota > Chloroflexia > Chloroflexales > Roseiflexaceae > CALJIC01. Next base: position 74 of record DATMBA010000179.1, on the reverse strand, counting down.
GTCCTGAAACGAGTACGTGCCGCAGCTGATAGGATTCCCAACGAGGTTCGCTACCAACGACTCGAAGGGAGGCC
>DATMBA010000178.1:0-6189 GCA_035559635.1 Roseiflexaceae bacterium | reverse complement strand
CAGTGTTGGCCGCCATGAGCGCCAGCAGCGGGTAGGGCTCCCGCCACAGCACGTGCGAGTCGAACACCCAGCCGTAGGCAAATCCGGCCTCTTCCGCCTGGTACGTCAGGGCGACGCTGCGCCGCGGGGGCATGTCGAGCTTGAGGGTGATCCCGAACTCCAACATCAGTGCCTCCTTGTGGTCGCGGGCTCCGCGCCGGGGGACGGCGGCACGCGCCGGGCCGGAGCGGCGGGTGGAGCGGTGGCCCGGCAGCGCGGGACGGTCGGCTGGTATTGCGGGATGCGCTGAGTGTAGCGCGCGGCGCGGCGTTTGTCAACGCCACTGGGAATAGCGGTAGGTCCGTGGCGCCCTGCCACGCCCGCCGGTGCGGGCTGCCCTTCAGGCCGCGCCGGCGGCCTGCGGAATGGATCGACCGCCGGGCTCAGAGGGCACCCCACGGGCCGGGCGTGGTGCGGCGCCGAGAACGCATATGCCCTACCACGCCCCGCGTGCCGTTGACGTCCTCCGGCGCACATGCTACACTCGCGCGCGAGACGCCCACCGCCACGGAGACCGCGCCGCCATGACCTTCACCCCACCGCCTTCCAGCCGCCGCATGCAGATCGGGTGCGGTGTGCTGGCGGCGGTGCTGATCGTCGGCACTGCCGGCTTCATGGCGGTCGAGAACTGGTCGCCGGTGGAGGCACTCTATACCACGGTGCTGATCGTCTCCACGCTCGGCTTCAGCGACTTGCGGCCGAGCGACACCGCCGGGCAGGTGCTGACGATCGGCCTGATCGCCGGCGGCGTCGGCACCCTGTACTATCTGGTGGGCGCGCTGGCGCAGACCGTGATCGAGGACCAGCTGGATTGGGGGAGGCGGCGCAGCATGGAGCAGCAGATCGCCCACCTGACGGGCCATTACATCGTCTGCGGCTACGGGCGCGTGGGGCAGGAGCTCTGCCGCCAGCTGGCGCAGCAGGGCTGCGACTTCGTGGTGGTGGACAATGCGCCCGAGCGCGTCGAGCGCGTCCGCACGGCCGGCATGCTGGTGGTGGAAGGCGACGCCTCGGACGACGCGGTGCTGCGCAAGGCGGGCGTGGCGCGCGCCCGCGCGCTACTCACCGCCGTCAAGAGCGACGCCGGCAACGTCTACATCACCCTCTCCGCGCGGGCGCTCAACCCGCAACTGTTCATCGTGGCGCGCGCCGCCACCCCCGAGGCCGAGCACAAGCTGACGATCGCCGGCGCCAACCGCGTGATCTCGCCCTACGTGCTCGGCGGGCGCAGTATGGCGGGCATGGCGCTGCGCCCGGCGGTGATGGACTTCCTCGAGCTGCTGGTGCACAGCGATGACCTGGAGATGTGGCTCGAGGAGGTGTCGGTGGAGGCCGGCTCGTCGCTGGACGGGGTGGCGGTGGGCGAGGCGCGCCTGCGCGAGGAGGTCGGCATCACCGTGCTGGCCGTACGCCACGCCGACGGGCGCATGGCTATCAACCCTGGACCGGACATGGTGCTGGCCGCCGGGGACAAACTGATCGCGCTCGGCACCCGCGGCGGCCTCGAGCGCACCGAACACGTCGCTCAAACAAACCACAAAGACACGAAGGCACAAAGACACAAAGACTGAAAACCTTTCGTATCTTCGCGCCTTCGTGCCTTCGCGCCTTCGTGTCCGCGCCTACGCCGCCGCCGGCTCCTCGGCACCGCGGCCGAACCAGCGCCGCCACTCCTGGTTCTCCCACACCACCAGCAGCTGCGCCGCGATGAACATGGACGAGTAGGTGCCGCTGATCAGGCCGATCATCAGGATCAGCACGAAGTTGCGGATGCTCTCACCGCCGAACAGCAGCAGCGCCGCCAGCGTGAAGAACGACGTGAGCTGGGTGCAGATCGAGCGCGGCATCACCTGCGCCACACTCACGTTCACGATATCCTCGAAGCGCTGCCCCGGCCGGCGCTCCAGCAGGTTCTCGCGGATGCGGTCGAACACCACGATCTTGTCCTGCACCGAGAAGCTGATCACCGTGAGCAGCGCCGTGAGGAACAGCGCGTCCACCTCCAGCCCGATCAGCTGCCCCAGGATAGCCGCTGCCGCCACACAGATCAGCACGTCGTGCAGCATCGCCACGATCGTGCATGCGCCGTAGCGGATCGGGTGGGGCGCCTTGCGGAACGAGATCGTCAGGTAGATCAGGATCGCCACGCTGGCCCCCACCACCGCGAAGATCGCGTACAGACGCGACTGCGCGCTGACAGTGGCGCCCACCGTCTGGATGGAGTCCTGCTCGACCGTGCCGAAGGCGGCCGAGAGCGCGGCGATCACCTGCTGCGCCTGAGCGTCGGGGTTCTGTTCGCTGAGCGTCTTGGTGCGCACGATCGCCGTGGCCTGCCCCTCGGGCGACTGGCTGAGCTGCACCAGCGCGCCGTCGAAGCCCTGCTGCGCGAAGACCCTGGCGATCTCCTCGGTGTTGAGCTGCGCGAGCTGCCGCTCGGTGAAGCGGATGTTCCACAGCGCGCCGCCGGCGAAGTCGATCCCCTGCCGCAGCCCACCGACCGCCAGCAGCACGACCCCCGCCGCGATCACCACCGCGGAGATGATGAACCACCAGTACCTGCGTTGGACGATCTTTTCCATGCTCTGCTTCTTGCTTCGCTAAGTCCAGATGTTTCGGATTCGGGTTGGGATTCGGGGAGGGCTGCGCCCTCTCCGGCCCCGCCGCTGCGGGAGGGTCTTACGAGGGGTCACCCCTCGCGCTCCCCGCCCACCGGAGGAGAGGTTGGTGCGAGGGGTCACCCCTCGCGCTCCCCTGGGATCTTTGCGAGGGGATGCCCCTCGCGCTCTCCACGGGGCCATACCCCTACGCCGCCGGCTCGCGCTCCAGGCCCGGCGCCCGCGGCAGGTCGAACAGCCAGGGGCGGCGCACCGCGCCGATGCCGGCGATCACCCGCAGCAGCGGCAGCGTCACCGTCCACACGATCGCCAGGCTTACCAGCGTGCCCAGCCCGAGCGTCACCGCGAAGCCGCGCACGATGCCCACGCCGAAGCTGCTGCCGAACAGGAACAGAATCAGCGACGTGATCAGCATCGCCACGTTCGAGTCCAGGATGGCCGACCAGGCGTGCGCGAAACCGCTCTCCACCGCGGCGCGCAGCGTCTTGCCGTGCCGCAGCTCCTCCTTGAGGCGCCCCGCGATCAGCACGTTGGCGTCCACCATCACGCCCACCGAGAGGATGAAGCCGGCGATCCCCGCCAGCGTCAGCGTGACCGGGATGAGCTTGTAGAGCGCGAAGATCAGCGCGGTGTAGATCAGCAGTACGAGCGTGGCGATCACCCCCGGCAGCCGGTAGTACAGCATCAGGAACAGCATCACGGCGCTCAGCCCGATGATCCCGGCGATGATGCTGGCCTCCACCGAGTGCTGCCCGAGCGAGGCCGAGACGGTGCGGCTGGACTCGACACTCAGGCTCACCGGCAGCGCGCCGTACTTGAGCTGATTGTAGATCCGCTCGGCGTCCTCGCGGGTGGCGGTGGTGATCTCACCGCTTCCGCCCACCAGCGCGGCCTGGATCACCGGGCAGCTGAACACCACGTTGTCCAGCACGATACACATGGGCTTGCCGATGTTCGCCGCGCTGAAGGAGGCCAGCTGCTGCGCCGACTGGCCGGTGAAGGCGAACGAGACGGCGAACTGGTTGCCGACGTTCTGGCTGCCGCCGAAGCGCGGGTTCACCGAGCGCAGGTCGAGGTCCCGCCCGTCGGTGATGCTGGTGTAGACCGGCCCGTCTGGCTCGGCTGTGCCGGTCACCGTCTCGGTGCGCTGCAGCGCGGCGGGGTTGGGGTTGCCGCTGGTGCGCACCACCTGGCCCTCGGGCAGATACTGGCCCTGCGGGTCGATGAACTCCAGCCGCCCGGTGCCGCGCAGCGTCTCGATCGCCTGGCCGGGATCCCGCACGCCCGGCAACTCGACGATGATCCGGTCGCTGCCGGAGAGCTGCACCACCGCCTCGGACACACCCAGGCCGTTGACGCGCCGCTCGATCACGCCCGCCGCGGTCTGCATGATGTCGCGGCTGACGTTCGGCTCGTCGGCGCGCAGCAGCACCTGCGTGCCGCCCTGCAGATCCAGCCCCAAGCGGGTGGAGACGTCGCGGCCGAGCACCTCGTTGTTAGGCGCGAACACCACCCACAGCGCCAGGCCGGTCACGATCAGAACGACGATCAGAAAGGTCACATCGCGGCTGCGCACGGTCTCCTTGCCTCCGGCGCCGCTCGCACGCGAGCGCGCCCATATGATCACCTAGAAAACCCCGGCATTATAGGCACACTGCCGGGGGGCTGTCAAAACACGGGCTGCGCGCTGAGTAGCTCACTGCTGACACAGCACGCAGCACGCAGCACGTCGTCCTACTGGCTCGCCAGCGCCTGCTCCACCGCCACCCGCATGCGGGTGACGATGTCGTCCACGCTCTGGGCGCCGGTGGTGTCCACCACCGTGCCGTTCACGGCGAACGAGGGGGTGCCGGTGAGTCCCAGGCTCTCGGCGGCCCGCTGCGCGGCGCGCACCGCCTCACGGTGCGTGCCGTCCGCCATGCACTGCTGGAAGGCGGCTTTATCCAGCCCCAACTGCCCGGCATAGCCGGCGAACTGGTCCTGCGGCCGCGGCAGCGGCGACCACTGGCGCTGGTTGGTGAACAGCATGTCGTGCATCTTCCAGAAGGCGCCCTGATCCCCGGCGCAGCGGGCGGCCTCGGCGGCCGGCACGGCGTTCGGGTGGCCGTTGAGCGGGTATTCGTGGTAGACGAACTTCACCTTGCCGCTCTCGACGTACTCCTTGTCGAAGGCGGCCGCCACGGCGTTGGCGTAGTAGCCGCAGCCGGGGCACTGGAAGTCCGCGTACTCGGTCACCGTCACCGGGGCGTTCTCCTGGCCCTTGAAGTAGTACCCCTCGGCCGTCCGGCCGGTAGGGGCGCTGGAGGCCGGCTTGACTGGCAGGGTGCCTGCCGGCACCTCGGCCGCCTGCCCGCCCTGAAGGGCCGAGATGCCGAGCGCCGCCAACGCGACGACGGCCACGACGCCGATGATGATGTACAGCGTGCGCAGCGTGTTGTTCGGCTTCTTCTGCACGGCGCGCCCGCGCTGCGATCGTGTGGTCATTGAGTTGCTCCGGTATCGTTTCTCACTCCTCGCTGTATTATAGCCGCCGCGCCCGGCCCGTCAACGTGCGGCGGGCGCGCCAGGTTAAGAATCCGCTAAGAGCCTGTTTGAAACGCCTCCCGGCTGGGGTGCGGGGGCGGCGCCCCTGCGTGGTATAATCGCTGGCGCTATGCATCTGCGCCTGCTCCTGCTGACCCTGACCCTCCTCCTCGCGCTCTCCACCGGTGGGATGGCCACGGCCCGCGCGCGCGAGACGGTGGCCGAGATCACCATCGGCGCGTCCACCGAGGGCCGGCCGATCACCGCGCTGCGGGTGGGCGACGGGCCGCGTAAGCTGGTGCTGGTGGGCGCCACCCACGGCTTCCCCGAGCGCAACACCTACGACCTCGCGCTGCAACTGGCGGACTACTTCCGCGCCAACCCGCAGGCGGTGCCGCCGCTGGTGCGCCTGTACATCATCCCGGCCCTCAACCCGGACGGGCTGGCGCTCGGCACGCGCTTCAACGCCCGCGGCGTGGACCTCAATCGCAACATGCAGACCGGCCTGGACGCCTGCCCGGAGAACGACTGGAGCATCACCGTCCAGGGCGCCTACGGCCTGGTCTCCGACACCGGCGGCCCCTACCCGGACTCCGAGGTGGAGAGCCGGCTCATCCGCAGCTTCCTGCTGGACGCCTCGGCGGTGATCTTCTACCACTCGAACGCCGGCAACGTCTTCCCGGCCTTCTGCGAGCACGGTCCCTCACTCGCGCTGGCGCAGGCCTACGCCGCGGGCGCCGGCTACCAGTACGCCCGCTACTGGGAGGCCTACACCATCACCGGCGGCATGCACGATTGGGCCGCCAGCCTGGGGATCGCGGCCGCCATCCCCGAGCTGCTCACCGGCGACCAGACGGAGTACGAGCAGAACCTGGCCGGGGTGCTGGCGGTGCTGGCGCGGGCCGAGGAGTTGGTGCCGTCGCTGGCAGACGTGGAGGAGGGGGGCGTGGCGGTGCCGGCGCCGATCTGGCGCTTCTGGCGGGCGCACGGCGGCGCGGCGCGCTTCGGCCCG
>DATMBA010000177.1:0-5591 GCA_035559635.1 Roseiflexaceae bacterium | reverse complement strand
CCGGTGGCGGGTGCCTGGCCGCCGCAGGACGTGATGACCAGCGCGAGGATCATCAGCAGCGGCACGATGAATCTGTGCTTCACGGTCTGCTCCTCCTACATAACCCTGGTTCCGACGACGGTCCAATGGTGTGATAGCGTTCGATAGCCCTCCTTTCAGGTGATTGACAGGAGTTACGCGGGGGCGCTGCCCCCGCACCCCACCGGGGGTGTGGAGGGGTGTAGCCCCTCCACAAGACCCCTCGAGGGATCGTTTCGCGGGCCGCAGGCCCCCGGAGCCCCGCCAGGAGCGCCGACTGCGTGCTGTGCTCGTATAGCATCAATGCCGCCCGAGGCGCGCCAGGATCGCGATCAGGAGCAGCGTCAGCCCCCCGGCGGCCACGGCCAGGACGGTGACGACGAACTCCGCGCTGTCGCGCTCGAGGAACGGCAGCAGCAGCAGGCCGGTCACCGTGATGAAGGTGGCCAGCGAGAAGGCGGCCCGGCCGGCCTGCGGCGTCATACCGGCGCGCTCTCGCGCGGCGCCACCTGCCCGGCTGTCACGTGGCACGCCACCGACTGCCCGGCGCCGTAGGGCATGAGCGGCGGCTCGATCGTATCGCACACCCCCTGGACGAACAGCGGGCAGCGCGGGTGGAACGTGCAGGCCGGCGGCAGGTTCAGCAGGCTCGGGATGTTCTGGCTCAGCAGGGCCGGGCGCTCCTTGCTGCGCGTCAGCAGCGGGTCGGCCTCCGGGACGGCGCTGAGCAGCGCACGGGTGTAGGGGTGCCCGGGGTCGCCCACCACCTGGGGCGTCGGCCCGTACTCCACGATGCGGCCCAGATACATCACCCCGATCTGGCCCTGCCAGGCGAAGTACTTGGCGATCGCCAGGTCATGGGTGATGAACAGGAAGCCCACCCCCAGCCGCTCGCGCAGCAGGGCCAGCGTCTTGAGCAGGCTGACACGGATCGACACGTCGACCATCGAGACCGCCTCGTCGGCCACCAGGAAGCTCGGGTTGACCGTCAGCGCGCGGGCGATCGAGACCCGCTGCCGCTGGCCGCCGCTGAGCTGATGCGGGTACTTATCGTAGAAGTCCTCCACCGGCGTCAGGTTCACCAACTCGAGCAACTGGTGGATGCGCTCGCGGGCGTGGCGCCGGTCGCGCACCAGGCCGTGGCGGAAGAGCGGCGCGCTCAGGATCTGGGCCACATTCTGGGCCGGGTTGAGCGAGGAGTACGGGTCCTGGTGAATCAGCTGTACCGCGCTGCGGTACTCCTGCCAGTCGCGCCCCTTCAGGCTCCAGATATCGCGGCCGCGGAACAGGACCCGCCCGGAGGTCGGGCGGCGCAGGCCGGCGGCGATCTTGCCGGTGGTCGTCTTGCCACAGCCGCTCTCGCCCACCAGACAGATCGTCTGACCCTCGCCGATCGCCAGCGAGACGCGGTCCACCGCCCGCACCGGCTTGCCGTGCCATCGGAAGACCTGCGAGACATCGACAAGCTGCAGGATGGCGTCCTTCATACCCTCTCCTCGTGGCCTCTAGCCTCAGCCACGTCTGATCTGGCGGGGTGACGGGGGCAGCGCCCCTCCGCGCCCCCCCATCGGAATCTGGGGCGCAGCCCCAAGAAATGCTCTCGCGCGGTCAGGGCAGCGTGCTCCCCTCGACGCCTGCGGCGGCGGGCCGCCTAGCCTCGGTATCGGCGCGCACCGCCTGCCAGTTGTGGCAGGCCACGAAGTGGTCCTCGCCGATCTGCACCAGCTCCGGCTCCTCCTCCCGGCTGCGCTGCGTGGCGTACGGGCAGCGCGGGTGGAACTTGCACCCCGGCGGCGGGCTGATCAGGTCGGGCGGCGAGCCCTCGATCGAGACCAGGTCCGTGAACTCGCCGGTGACCGTCGGCACGGCCCGGATCAGCCCGAGCGAGTAGGGGTGGCTGGCGCGGTAGAAGATCTCGGTCACCGGCCCGATCTCGATGATCCGGCCGGCGTACATCGTCGCCACCCGGTCGGCCAGCTCGGCGGCCACCGCCAGGTCGTGCGTGATGAAGATCATGGCGAAGCCCAGCTCCTCCTTGAGCCGGCGCAGCACCTCGATCACCGTGCGCTGCGTGAGGACGTCGAGCGCGGTCGTCGGCTCGTCCAGGATGAGCACCTGCGGGTTGAGCAGCAGGCTCATAGCGATCAGCACCCGCTGGCGCATGCCGCCGCTCAGCTCATGCGGGTAGGCGTCGATCACGCGCCGCGGTTCGAGCTGCACCATGCTGAGCAGTTCCAGCGCGCGGCTGCGGGCGGCGGCCTTCGGCATCCTGCCGTGGGCGCTGATTGTGTCCCAGATCTGATCCCAGATCCGCAGCACCGGGTTGAAGGAGTTCTGCGCGCCCTGGAAGACCATAGCGCACTCGGCCCAGCGGAACTGGCGCAGCCGTTCGCCCTCCAGGTCGACGACGTCGACTTGCCGGCCGTCGCGCTGGTAGAGGATCTGGCCGGCGCCGATCTCGGCCTGCCTGGGCAACAAGCGCACCAGGCTCAGGCCGAGGGTCGTCTTGCCGCAGCCGCTCTCGCCCACCAGCGTGATGCTCTCGCCGCGGTGCAGGTCGAAGCTGACGTTCTGGACCGCCTTGACCAGCCCGCGGCGCGCGCGGTACTCCACCTCCAGCCCGCGCACCGAGAGGACCACGTCGCGGCTATTGCGCTGCCCGGCGCCGCTGGGCTGTGCCATGGTGACCTCCAATCCACAATGACGGAACCTACGCGGGCGCTTCGCCCTGGCAGGGAGGCCTGGAGGGGCGCAGCCCCTCCAAAAGAACCCTCTACCTCGGATTCTGTTTGCGGCCACAGGCCCCGTGCCCCCGGCGGGGCGGCGCCGGCTGCGTAAGCCCCACCTACGAGCGCAGGCGCGGGTTGAACACCTCGGCCAGGCCGCGCTCGAGCGCCACAAGCGTCAGCTGGAACAGCGAGATCGCCATAACCGGCGCCATGATGTACCAGAAGCTATCGGCGGCGAAGATCGCCCCGCGCGTGTCCGCGAAGCGGATCATGACGCCCCAGTTGGTGCCGGTGAGCGGCACCACGCCGAGGAAGATCAGGGTGGCCTGGAAGCCCATCGCCGCGGTGATCGCCAGGATGAAGTTGATCGTGATGTAGCTCATCATGTTTGGCAGGATCTCGCGGAAGATGATATGCCCCGTGCCCAGGTCCAGCACCCGCGCCGCCTCCACGAAGTCGCTCTGCTTGATCGCCAGCACCTGCGAGCGCACCGCGCGCAGCAGCACCGGCCAGCTCAGCAGGCCGATGATCAGCACCAGCGTGGTGGGGTTGTTGACCCGGATGAAGGCCGCGAGCACGATCAGCAGCGGCAGCTGCGGGATCGTCAGCCAGATGTCGGTCAGGAACATCAGCGCCGAGTCCACCCGCCCACCCACCACCGCCGCCAGCGCGCCCAGCCCGGCGCCGATGACGGTGGAGAGCAGCGCGGCCGCCACCGACACCAGGATCAGCTCCCGGCCGCCGTGGACGATCTGCGACCAGACATCCTTGCCCTGGCTGTCGGTGCCGAGCGGGTGCTCCCACGAGACCGGCGCGTAGATCTCGTCCACCTTCACCTGTGTGTCCAGCGGCACGACGTACGGCCCGACGAAGGCCAGCAGCAGGAAGGCCACCAGGCCCACCAGGCCCACCAGGCCGATGCGGTTGCGCGCCAGCAACACCACCCCCGCCCACGCGCTGTGCGCCATGTCGCCCAGGGCGCTGCGCCACGCCGGGCGATACGCTGTCTGCGAGGCCATGCCTACTCCCCTCCAACGAGCCGGATGCGCGGGTCAAGCACCCCGTAGAACAGGTCCGTCAGCAGGTTCGCCAGCACCACCGCCACCGTGAGGATCAGGAAGATCCCCTGCATCACCGAGTAGTCGCGCTGGAAGACGGAGGCCACCAGCTGTGCGCCCAGGCCCTGGTACGAGTACAGCCGCTCGATCACCGCCGAGCCGCCGATCACCGTGGCGAGCGAGAGCGTGAACTGGGTGACGAGCGGCAGCGCGGCGTTGCGCCCGACGTAGGCCGTGGCGATGCGCGCATCGCTCAGGCCGCGCGCGCGGGCCACCGTCACGTAGTCCTCGCCGAGCGTCGCCACCGTGCTGCTGCGCATGCTGAGCATCCAGAAGCCCACCGTCGTGAGCACGTAGGTGCCGATCGGCAGCATGGCGTGCCAGAAGATGTCCTTGATGAATTCCACGGTGAAGCCGGCCTGAACCCCCGGCGAGGTCGAGCCTCGCAGCTCGGCGAAGTTCACCAGCCGCCATTGCACGGCCACGAACACGATGATCATGATGCCGAGCAGGAAGGGCGTGATGCTGGTGGTGATCGAGGCGAAGAGTGAGAGCAGGTTGTCCAGCCAGCTGTCGCGGCGGTAGGCCATGACCATGCCTAGCACGACGCCGATCGTGAAGCTGAGCAGCAGCCCGACCCCGACGCTGAAGAGCGTCCAGGGGAGGAACTGCCGGATGATCGCGACCACTGGCGTCCCGGTGCTACGCAGAGACATCCCCAGGTCGCCACGCGCCAGCCCGCCCAGGTAGTCCAGGTACTGCTTCCAGAGCGGCGCGTCCAGGTCGATGGAGAAGAGCGAGGCCGCCTGGCTGGCCGCGTCCTGGTAGGACATGCTGTACTGGCTCATCAGCTCCTGGATGTAGATCTCCAGCGGGTTGGAGGGCATGAGCCGGATGAGGAAGAACAGCAGCGAGGTGACGAAGAAGATCGTGAACAGCGCCTTGGCGATGCGCCGCACCAGGAAGTTCGAGCCTACCGCCCGCGCCCAGCGCCAGCGCCCGGCCTGCGCGCCCGGCTCCGCCCGTGTGAGTAGCGCTTCGCTCATCGGTCCCTCCGGCTCTCAGACGTAGGCGGCCATCACGTCGCGCTGCAGCACCAGTTCGTAGTTCAGCAGCAGCGCCGCGATGCCGAGCAGCATGGCGTCGTCGTGCTCCTCCACCACCGCCACCTCGGCCATCTGCGTGAGCGCTGGCAGCACGCGCCCCGGTAGCTCGCCCAGCACAGCCTCGCGCAGCGCGTCGCCGAAGCGCGCCAGCGGGCCGGTGATGACGATCCGCTCGACGTTCAGGATGCCGATCAGACCGGCGATCGCGATCGCCAGGTACCGCCCGACGTCGGCGACTAGCGCCTGGATGTCCGTGTCGCCGGCGCGGCAGGCCGCCACGACCGCCTCGAAGTCGATTGCGTCCGGGCCGGCGGCCAGCTGGCGCAGGAGCGCCGCGCGCCCCGCGGCGGCCAGCGCCTGCGCCTGCCGGACGATCGCCTGGCTGCCGGCGACCGTCTCCAGGCAGCCGGAGTTGCCGCACTTGCAGGCCCGGCCCCCCTCGGCGACGACGATGTGCCCGATCTCGCCCGCGCCGTGCCCGCTCCCGTAGAACAGCCGGCCGTTCAGGATGAGGCCTGCGCCGATCCCCTGCCCCGCCCGGATCACGGCCAGATTCTTCCGCCGCTGGCTGCTGCCGAAGGTGTACTCCGCCAGCGCCGCCATGTGGGCGTCGTTGCCGAGGTACACCGGCAGGCGGTAGCGCGCGCGCAACATGTCGCGCAGCGGCAGGTCCTCCCAGC
>DATMBA010000176.1:0-21672 GCA_035559635.1 Roseiflexaceae bacterium | reverse complement strand
CCAGCCGATCGGCGGCAGCGAGTATCTGGATCAAAGCGTCTCGATCTGCATCTTCGGCGTGGCGCCCGGTTCGGTTACACCGATCAGCCCCTCACTGTCGGCCAGCCCGGTCCCGGTGGGTCTTCTGCCGGACTCCGGCGCTTCAACATCGGTGGGATCCGCGGCCGGCGCACCGGCGCCCGGCGAGTTGATGCTCTTCTCGCGCGCGCTGCAGGCTGACCCAACGGTGCGCTGCCGCCCGGCGGCGGACGACGTGCTGACGGATGTCATCCCCGGTCTCGGTCTCGGCAGTGGAGGATACACCTACCAGGGCCGCCCGGTGCTCACCCTGCCGCTCGCCGTCTACCCGCCGCGGCAGGGGTTCAACTCCGAGGTCCCCTTCCTGACGGCCGACCAGGGCGAGAACGAGTTTCTGCCAGGGTTGTTCGGCGTGGTGACGTTCCAGCGCAACATCTACCAGGCGCGTGTGGAGATCTTCAACAGCAACACCGCGCCCGGCGTCGTCTTCGTGGCCTATGCGCTGGACGAGAGCGGCCAGGTGGCGAACACCTCGCAACTGGTACTGAGCGTGCCGGGGCCATACGTGCTGAACGTTGTGTCGCCGCGCCCGGAGACGCTACGGATCCGGCAGGTGCTCATCGTGGCCTATGAGAGCGACCTCGAAGGTGGGCGAGAGGTGGTGCAGCTCCCGATCGTGCTTCGCCGCGTCGAGATCAACTTCCAGCCGCGCTAGGGCGTATCCGCAAAGCGGGGAGTTGGCGGAGCGCAGCCCCGCCAACTCCCCGCTGTGTAGGGGGTACGGGAGCCGGAGATCCCCTACGCCAGCACATACCCGCGCGCCAGCTCGGCGAAGCGCCGCACCTGCTCCGTCTGCCAGGCCTCGTCGAAGCCCAACTCCTCGGCCAGGGCGCGCGCCACCGCCGGCGCGGCCTCCAGGCTGGCGCGCGCGTCCAGCAGCAGCGCGCGGGTGCGGCGCGCCAGCACATCCTCCACCGTGCGCGCCAGCTCGTAGCGCGCCGCCCACACCGCCTCGCCCAGACGGTAGGGCAGGCGTGGGTGCAGCGGCTGGCGCCACTCCGGCCGCTCGGCCAGGAGCGCCAGCAGCGCCGGCGCGTCCGCGCCGTAGGCGCCGAACGGCTCCTCGATCGGCCGGTCATGCCAGCCGTGCAGCCTGAGGTCGCGGGTGGTGCAGGGCCGCGGCGCCAGCCCGCCCACCTCGGCCGCGCGTGTCACCGTGTCCTCGGCCATGTGGCGGTAGGTGGTCCACTTGCCGCCGGTGATCGTCACCAGGCCGGATGGCGAGACCTGCAGCGTGTGGTCGCGCGAGAGCGCGGCGGTGCTCACGCCGCCCGCGCCCTTCACCAGCGGGCGCAGGCCGGCGAAGACGCTCAGCACGTCCGCGGGCGACGGATCCTTGGCGAAGTAGCGCGCGGTGTGGCTGAGCAGGAACTCCACCTCCTCGGGAAGCGCGCGCGGCTCCAGCACAGCGGAGGGCACCGGCGTGTCGGTGGTGCCCACCACCACCCGGCCGTGCCATGGCACCGCGAACAGCACCCGGCCGTCGTCGGTGCGCGGGATCATCACCGCGTGGTCGCCCGGCAGGAACGAGCGGTCCAGCACGATATGCACCCCCTGGCTGGGCGCGAGCATCGGCTTCACACCCGGGTTGTCCAGGCGGCGTAGCTCGTCGGCGTAGACGCCGGTGGCGTTCACCACCACGCGCGCTGCCAGGCGCAGCTCCTCGCCGCTCTCGGCGTCGCGCGCCAGCACCCCCGCCACGCGCCCATCGCGCTTCTCCAGGCCCTCGGCGGGGGTGTAGTTCAGCGCCGTGCCGCCCAGGTCCAGGAAGGTGCGCAGCAGCGCCACCGCCATGCGGGCGTCGTCGAACTGCCCGTCGTAATACACCACGCCGCCCTTCAGCCCCTGCGGCTCGAGCGTCGGCGCCAGGCGCAGCGCCTCGCGCCGGCCCACCAGCCGCGAGAAGCCCAGCCCGAGCCGGCCGGCCATCACACTGTAGAGCAGCAGACCCGAGCCGTAGAACGGCTGGTCCCACCAGTGGTAGGCCGGCACCACCAGCGGCAGCGAGCGCACCAGGTGCGGCGCGTTGCGGCGCATGAGGCCGCGCTCGCGCAGCGCCCCGTACACCAGCCCGATCTCGCCCTTGGCCAGGTAGCGCACCCCGCCGTGCACCAGCTTCGTGCTGCGGCTGGAGGTTCCCTTGGCGAAGTCGGCGGCCTCCAGCAGCAGCGTGCGGTAGCCGCGCGCCGCCGCGTCCACCGCGGCCCCCAACCCAGTGGCCCCCCCGCCGACGATGATCACATCCCACAGCCCGCCCTCCCGGGCGCGGGCCAGGAGATCGTCGCGCTTGAGTAGAACCTCAGTCGTCATGTAGCCCTGTTTCTTGCTTGGCTCGATCGGGTATGATCGTATCAGATTATCGCGGCAATGGCTCGCGTCTATGGCTGGCCCCTGGTGACGCCTGCCCCAGCGGCAGCCAGACCGTGAATGTGCTCCCCTGGCCCTCGACGCTCTCCACCGTCACCTCGCCGCCGTGCAGCGTGACGATCTCCTTGACGACGTACAGCCCGATCCCCGTCCCGCTGATCTGCTGCGCCTCGGCGCTGCTCACCCGGTAGAAGCGCTCGAACAGGTGCGGCAGATCCGCTGCCGGGATGCCGATGCCCTCGTCCGTGACGCGCACGCGCGCCATGGCGCGCTCCTCATCGACCTGCACCGTGATCTGCCCGCCCGCCGGGCTGTACTTGACCGCGTTGCCCACCAGGTTCTGGAACACCTGCTCCAGCCGGATGGCGTCCCCCTCCACCGGCAGCGCCTCGGCGCCCTGGACCTCGATCGTGTGCTGCGTGAGCGAGGGGCGCGCCGCCTCGACGACGCGCCGTACCAGCGCGGCCAGGTCCAGCGGCGCGCGGGTGATGCGCACCTGGCCGGCCTCGAGCCGCGAGATGTCCAGCAACGTGGCGACCAACTCGTTGAGCCGCACCGCCTGGTCCACGATCGTCCGTACCGTGCGCCGGTCGCGCTCGGACAGCATATGCTCGCGCGCGTCGCGGCGCGTGAGCAGCTGCGCGTTGCCCAGCAGCGACGTGAGCGGGTTCTTCAGTTCGTGCGAGGCGATCTGGAGGAACTGGTCACGCGCGCGCACCGCCGCCTCGGCCACCGCGCGCGCCCGCCGCTCGGCGGCGTACAGCCGCAGCCGCTCCACCGCCAGCCAGGCCCGCTCGGCCACCGCCTCCAGCAGCGCCACCTCGCGCGGCTCCCACTGGCGCGGCTCGTCGGTGCTGACCCGCAGCGCCGCCACCCAGTGGCCCTCGCGCATCAGCGGCACCGCCATGTACGCCCGCTCGCCGTAGACGCGGTAGGTGCTCTCGTAGAGCGGTGCCGTGCGCCGGTCGGCCTGCGTGTCGCAGTTGACGATCGTGCGTCCGGCCATGATCTCCGCCATCGTCACCGGACTGCAGGCCGAGAGCCGGTACTCCCCCACCAGCGACGGCACGCCGCGGCAGTAGTCGCGGCGCACCAGGCCGCGGTCGTTCGGCACGTCGACCTCGGCGAAGAAGCAGCGGCGCACCCGCAGGTACTCGCCCACGACCTCCTGCGTCGCCCACAGCAGTTCGTCCGCGTCCTCGGCCAGCCGGATGCGCTCCGCCAGTTCGGCGATCAGCCGCGTGTCCTGCTCTGCCCGCTTCCGCTCGGTGATGTCCGTCAGCGCCGTCAGCACACAGCGCTCGCCGTCCACCTCGATCAACTCACCGGACATCAGGCAGGTGCGCACCTCGCCGTTCTTCATGCGGAAGTCGGCCTCGACCTCGCGCACCCGCTCGCCGCGGCGCAGGCGCGCCAGGCCCGCCTCACGCTGCGCTGGGTCGACCCACAGCCCCAGTTCCACCGGTGTACGGCCCAGCACCTCGTCCCGAGTGTAGCCGGTGGTGGTGAGGAAACTCTCGTTGACCTCCACCAGCCGCCCGTCGGCGACGCGTGTCATCGTCAGGATGATCGGGCCGGCGTTGAAGGCCGTGGCGAACTTGGCCTCGGAGCGCTTGAGCGCCTCCTCGGCCTGCTTGCGCTGCGTCACGTCCACCACGGCTCCCACCAGGCGCACCGGCAGCCCCGCATCGTCGCGGATCACCTCGGCGGTGTCCTCGGCATACAGCCAGCGGCCGTCGGCGTGCCGCACGCGGTACGCGGCGCGGTAGATCGCGCCGCTTCGCAGGGAGCGCTCCAGGTTCTCCAGGTGCGCCGGCAGATCCTCGGGGTGGATGCGCGCATGCCACCAGTCGCTCGTGAGCACGATGCTCTCCGGGGCCAGGCCGACGACGCGCTCCAGCCCATGCACGACCGCCGGGCGCTGCCCGAGCAGATCCACATCGTAGACCAGCGCGCCCGCCGCATCCGAGGCGCGGCGGAAGCGCTCCTCGCTCGCGCGCAGCGCCTCGAAGGCATCCGCGATGACGGGTGTCGTATGCTGCTCGAATCCCATCGCGTCCCCCTTCTGAGACGTATGCGGCGGCACGGGAAGGGCAGGGAGGGTATGCCCTCCCTGCACCACCCCGCTCCTTCGGGCAGACCTGGCCTGCAAGCACAACGTGTGGTGCAGAGTATAGCAAGAGGCGGATCAGCGCGCAAGGGGTAGCAACGTTGGCGGGATATCGTTCAGGCCCTTCCGGCGCGCCAGGAAAACTGTGTATCATGGGCCGCGAGATACTCCGGCGTCGAGTTTCAACCGGCAATCTGTCATCCGCCGTCTGCAATCGCAATGGACCGAGCAGCCCATGAACATTGTCTTCCTTTCCCCCAACTTCCCGCCCAACTACGAGCACTTCTGCGTCCACCTGCGCGCGCTCGGCGCGCAAGTGCTAGGGGTCGCCGAGCAACCCTACGACACGCTCTCGCCCACGCTGCGCGCCGCCCTCAGCGAGTACTACCTGGTGAGCGACCTGCACCACTACGACGAGGTGCTGCGCGCGCTCGGCTACTTCACCCACCGCTACGGCAGGATCGACCGCGTCGAGTCGCTCAACGAGCACTGGCTGGAGACCGAGGCGCGCCTGCGCACCGACTTCAACGTGGAGGGCTTCAAGCTCGCTGAGCTGCCTGGCATCAAGCGCAAGTCCGAGATGAAGCGCCTGTTCGCGAAGGCCGGGGTAGAGGTGGCCCGCGGCGCCATCGTCCGCACCCCCGCTCAGGCGCGCGCCTTCGTCGCCGAAGTCGGCCTCCCGGTCGTCGCCAAGCCGGACGTGGGCGTAGGTGCGGCCAAGACCTACAAGATCACGAGTGAGCAGGAGTTGGAGGAGTTCCTGGAGAAACCGCTGGTGGGCTACCTGCTCGAGGAGTGGGTCCAGGGCGTCATCCAGACCTTCGATGGCCTCACCGACCGTGCGGGTAACCCGGTGTTCTACACCTCCATGCAGTACAGCAGCGGCGTGATGGAGGTGGTCAACAACGACGACGACGTCTACTACTACACCCAGCGCGACATCCCGCCGGACATCGAGCGCGCCGGGCGGGCCATTATCGGCGCCTTCGGCGTGCGCGAGCGCTTCTTCCACTTCGAGTTCTTCCGCACGCCGGAGGGGCGCCTGGTGGCGCTGGAGGTCAACATGCGCCCGCCGGGCGGCCTGTCGCTGGACATGTTCAACTTCGCCAATGACATCGACCTGTACTACGAGTGGGCCAACGTGCTGGTCCACGGCCGCTTCGGCTCGTCCTTCGACTGGCCCTACCACGCGTGCTACGTGAGCCGCAAGCACAGCAAGCGCTACGTCCACAGCCACGAGCAAGTGCTGGAGCGCTACGGCCGCCAGATCGTGCTGCAGCAGCCGATGGCGTCGGTCTTCCGCCGCGCCATGGGGGACCACGGCTACATCGTGCGCTCGCCGGACCTGGAGGAGGTGCTGGAGATCGCGCGCTTCATCCAGGAGAAACAGGCGTGACGGATCGGTGCGGGTGGCCTCGGCGCGGCCCACGCCGCGATCGCTCATCCGCTTGAGCCGCCACCTCCGCATAGCCAATTGGGAGGGTCAGGAAGGGCAAGCCCACCCTGAAACCCACCCTTCTCCACGAGCGAGGAGCACCAATGCCATGACCGAAGAGGATCTCCGCAACATCGAGACGGTGCGCCGCATGTATACCGGCGACGAATCGGAGCGGCGCAGCATCGCCGGCGATATCGTCTGGCATGTGCCCGGCCACAATCCGGTCTCCGGGGAGTACCGCGGATTCGACGCGTACACGCAGCTGATGCCCGCGCGCATGGCACCCCTCACCCGCTGGGACTTCACGCTCGAGGACGTGATGGTCAACGGGGATTACGTGATGACCACCTTTCGGCTGCAGGGCGAGCGCAAAGGCAAAGCGATCGATCTCCGCGGCGGTCACCTGATGCGGCTCAGCGCTGATGGGAAGGTGGTCGAGGGCTGGGGCTTCACGAACGATCAGGATGCGCTGGACGACTTCTTCGCAGCGTGACGCCGGCTCCATCATGCGCTACGCGGCGGCCTGCGTCGACTCATCCGGTAGGTCGCGCATGCCAACAGATGATCCCAACCCATCGCTCAGGACCGGCCTGCTCGGCCCACCGTCGTGACCTGGGCCGGCGCAAGCCTGCCGATCGCGCGCCGGCAGGCGCGGGCGCTGCTCTATCGGCTGGCGGTGCACCTCGCGCCCCTCCTGCGCATCCAGCTCGGCTACCTGTTCTGGCCCGACGTTCCCGACACGGCCGCGCGGCGCAACCTCACGCACCTGCTGACCGTGCTGCGCCGGGCGCTGCCGCCGCCCGCGCTGCTGCTGACCGACGGCGAGACCATCGCCCTGCACCCCCAGCACGTCTGGGCCGATACGAACACCTTTGCGTGCCTGACCAGCACCGCCGACGCCCAGGTCCGGCCCTCGGCCCTCGCCCAGGCGCTTGATCTCTACCGCGGCCCGCTCCTCGATCGGTTCGCGCTGCCGGATTGCCCGGAATTCGAGGCCTGGCTCGACCTGGAGCGCAGCGCCTGGGAACGCCGCTCCGACGATGCGCTGGCGGAGCTGACGACGCTGCTGGGCAGTGCGGACGTGCGCCTGCTCACCCTCGCAGGGCCTGGCGGCGCCGGCAAGACGCGCCTGGCGATCGAGGTCGCTCGCGCGCTGGCCGCTCGGTTCGCCGACGGCGCCGTGTTCGTGCCGCTCTCGCCACTGCGCGACCCGACCGCCGTGCTGCCGGCCATCGCCACCGCGCTGGGGCTGGGCGAGCGCGACGACCGCCCGCCGCTGGTGCGCCTGCAGGACGCGCTGTGCACCCGCGAGATCCTGCTCCTGCTCGATAACTTTGAGCACGTGGTGGAGGCAGCCGCGGACGTAGCGGCACTTCTGGCCGCCGCTCCACGCTTGAACGTGCTCGTGGGCAGCCGGGCGCTGCTGCGGATCGCCGGCGAATACGCGTATGCGGTACCGCCGCTTCCCGTACCAGATATGGCGAGGCTCCCCCCGCCCCTCCAGCTGGCCGAGATCGGCGCGGTCGCGCTGCTGCTGGCGCGCATCCGCGAGCGCGTGCCCGGCTTCCGATTGAGCGACGCGAACGCTGCCGAGCTCGCCGCGATCTGTGCGCGCCTGGATGGGCTGCCCCTGGCGATCGAGTTAGTGGCCGCCCGCGCCGCGCTGCTCTCGCCGCGCTGCTGCTGGCCCGCCTGGATAGGCGCCTGGCGCTGCTGACTGAGCGGCCGCGCGATCTGCCGGAGCGCCAGCGTACCCTCCGGGCGACGATCGACTGGAGCTACGACCTGCTTGACGTGGGCGAGCAGCTCATGCTCGGCCGCCTGGCGGTCTTCGCCGGCGGCTGGACGCTCGACGCCGCCGAGCGGATCTGCACGGCGGTCGGTCCACTGGCGGCCAGCGCCCTCGACGGGCTGCACGCGCTCCTCGACAAGCAGATGGTGCAGTCTCTGCCTGGCAGCGATGGCGAGCCGCGCTTCACGATGCTGGAGACGATCCGCGAGTATGCCCTGGAGCGGCTGACCGAGCGCGGCGAGTCTGTGGCGGCGCAGCGTGCTCACGCCGCCTACTTCCGCGATCTGGCTGAGCACACGGAACCGCTGCTGCACGGGCCAGAGCAGATCGCCTGGCTCGACCGACTCGATGAGGAGCACGCCAACCTGCGCGTCGCGCTGGCCTGGCTGCTCTCCGTGGGGGATGTGTCCGGCGCGCTCCAGCTTGCCGTCGCCCTCGCCCACTTCTGGTACGTGCGCGGGCACTTCGGCGAGGGCCACGCCTGGCTCATCCGGGCGCTGCAGGCGGTTGCACAGATGCCCAGAGACGAGCCGGCAACACCCACCGCGCGCCACGCCTCACTGTCGCACAGGCGCGCCTGGCTGCCGCGCACTTCGCGCTGGTGCGCGGAGACCTCGTCGCCGCGCGCGATCAATTCGCGGCAGTTGTCGCCGATCTTCGCGCACGTGGCGCCACCCTGGGCGGCGACATCGACGTGCGCAGGCTCTTGTACCAGGCGCTCATTCGCCTGCTCCAGGCCGAAGGCATGTTGAGCAACCACCCTGAGCAGGCCCAGATCGACGAGATGATCGCTCTCACAGACGCGCTCGATGAACAGCGAGCCGCCGGCGCGCATGCGCTGCATTACGGCCGCGGCATGCTCTATGGCTTGGGCAGGCCCGATCTGGCGCGCCCGCTGATCGTGCGTGCCGAGGCGATCTTCCGTGCGCTCGGAGACATCTGGCCGCTTGCGATGCTGACGGTCGATCTCGGCATGCTGGCGATGTTCGCAGGCGACCTGTCCGACGCAGAGCGACGGTTTGCCGAGGCGTGAGCAAGCGCGGTGGCGCTGCGCGATCGGTTTCTGGAGGCCGGGCATGGAAGAATCTCGGCACTGTAGAAGCAAACCCATAGCGAAGAGAGATCACGGGATGCCACACCGCAGAGGGACCGCTAGCTCTCCGGCCGCCGCCCATGCCACTCCGTGGCCTGCTCGTAGGCGTGGCCGGCGCGCAGCACGGTGGCCTCGGCCCACGGCCGCCCGACGATCTGCAACCCGATCGGCAGCCCCTCCTGGCTGAAGCCGCACGGCAGCGCCAGGGCCGGCAGGCGTGCCAGGTTGAACGGCGCGGTGAAGCGCGTCAGGCGGCGCGCGGCCTCGAGCGCATCCCCGCCCAGGCGCGGCGCCACCATGGGCGCGGCCGGCAACAGCAGCAGATCGAAGCGCTCGAACAGCCGCTCCAGGCGCCGCCGCCAGAACGCCTGCGCCCGCCGCGCCAGGGCGTACTCGGTGGCGCTGAAGCTCGCGCCCAACTCCATGCGCGCCCGCACGTCCACGCCGAAGCGCTCCGGCGCCGCACGCAGCCGGTCCTGGTGGTAGGCCGCCGCGTCGCTGACGATCATGCGGGCGTTCATCTGCGCCGCCTCCGGCGCGTCCGGCAACTCCACCTCATCCACGCGCGCGCCAAGCCCGGCGAGCGTCTCCGCCGCCGCGCGCACGGCCGCCAGCACCTGCGGCTCGGCCTCCTCCGCGTACGCGCCGCTTATAAGCGCCGCGCGCAGCCCGGAGGCGCCCGCGCCCAGCGCCGCCACGTAGTCCTCCGCCGGCACGGCCGCCGAGCAGGGGTCCTCCGGATCGTAGCCGGCCACCGCTCCCAGCAGCAGCGCCACGTCGCGCACGGTGCGCGCCATCGGGCCGCAGTGGTCCAGGTGCCAGCTGAGCGGGATCACCCCGCGCGCGCTCACCCGCCCGAAGGTCGGCTTCAGGCCCACCACACCGCACAGCGCGGCCGGCACGCGGATCGAGCCGCCGGTGTCGCTGCCGAGCGATCCCATGCACAGCCCGGCCGCCAGCGCCGCGCCCGAGCCCCCCGAGGAGCCGCCCGGCGCGCGCTCCAGGTCCCAGGGGTTGCGCACCGGGCCGTAGTGCGGGTTCTCGTTCGTCAGCCCCAGCGCCCACTCGTGCATATTGAGCTTGCCCAGCAGCACCACGCCCGCCGCGTTCAGCCGCCGCACCGCCTCGGCGTCCTCGTCCGGCACGTGGTCCGCCAGGAAGGATGAGCCGGCGGTGGTGCGGACGCCGCGCGTGGCGTACAGGTCCTTGAGCGCCAGCGGCACGCCGTGTAGCGGCCCGCGGTAGCCGCCGTGCCCGATCTCCTGTTCGGCCTCCCGCGCCCGCGCCAGCGCCAGCTCGGGGGTGCGGGTGATGAAGCAGTTCAGCCGCCCGTCGAGCGCCTCGATGCGCTCCAGGTGCGCCCGCACCAGCTCCACCGGCGAGATCGCGCGGCGCTCCAGCAGATCGGCGGCATCCGAGATGGTGAGCCAGCACAGGTCCATGTGTGCTCCTCAATTCCCGATAGGGCGTAGGTGATTGGTGCCAGGTCATAGGAGTTCGGGCAACCCCTATCACCGATGACCTATCGCCTGGCGCGACAGCGCTCATCCCTCGCTCGGCTCGATCGTGAAACTCCCGCTGCCCACCAGCTGCCCGTCGATGAAGAAGTCCACCCGGTAGAGGCCCGGCTCGAACCAGAAGCTGCTGTAGCTGCGAGTGATAGTGAAGGTGGCCGTGCCCTCCTCGGTCAGCTCCGAGATGTCGATCTCCTGCACCCGCAGCCGGAAGTCCTCCACCCCGTCCCGGTACACCTTGCGGTCGAAGCGCATCTGCGGGCCGAAGTTGCGGTAGTCGAACTCCACCACCACCTCGTCCGTCGTCGAGGGGAAGGTCTCGAGCGGCTCGCCCGTCGGCTCGCCGTCCTCGCCCTCGCGCATGAAGCGCACCGCGCTCACCGCCGCCCGCGTCCGCGGCGCCTCCGGGTCCACGCCGAACTCGAGCGCGGTGTTCAGGCTCTTGAAGCGGTCGCGCCAGCGCTTCGCCTCGCTCCGCACGGTGGCGCTGTGCGCGAGGCGGTCGTATGGCGGCGCGTTGTCGGTCTCCTGCCCGTCCAGCCGCAGCAACAGGTCGTCCAGGTCGGTGACGCAGGCATCCAGCACCCACCAGACCGACCAGGGCGGCTGGCCGCCGACCGCCCGGCTCTGCTGGACGAGGTCGGTGGCGGCCTGCTGCGCCCGCCGGTAGGCCTCGCGCGCACGCTGCACATCCCCGGCGGCCAGGTGCGCCGCCCCCTGGTTGCACCCCACCGCGAAGAGCTGCGGGTCCACGCGCAGCGCCGCCTCGGACGCCGCCACTGACTCGTCGTACTGGCCGAGCAGGTAGTGGGCCCAGCTCAGGTTCCAGAGGATGGAGGTGTTGTCGGGGTCGTACTCGAGCGCCCGGTCGTAGTCGGCGATCGCGGCGCGCAGGCGCTCGTCGGTCGGCTCGAGCGCCATGTAGGCGTCGCCGCGCGCGGCGTAGGCGTTGCCGTAGGCCGGGGCCCGCTCGATCGCCGCGCCAAACGCCGCGATCGCCTGCTCGTACTCGCTGTGCGCCGTCAGGCCCTTGCCTCGTGCGAAGTCGGCGATCGCCGCGTCCGGCAGCACCGGCGCCTTGTCACGGTAGGTGGCGCCTAGCGCCAGCGTGGTAGCGAGAAAGATCACGCTGGCCAGCCCGGTGAACACCCAGCGCATGCGGCCCTCGAGCGTCGTCGCGAGGCCGTAGAGCGCCAGCGCCACTGCCAGCATCGTCAGGTGGAAGACGTACAGGTTGGCCTTGTTGCTCCAGAAGTTATTCAGGTCCGCCGCGCGCTGAAACTTCTCGCTCAGCACATCGGCCTCGACGCCGTAGCGATCGGCCTCGTAGGTGGTGTAGTACGGGTAGGCGCCGTTCCCGTCGGCCGACTCGGCCCCCGCCGCGTCGAAGTACTCCTCGGCCAGCAGCGGGCTGAGCTGCGCGATCTCGTCGCGCACCGCGCGCAGCCGGCGTGCCTCGCCCTCCAACTCGGGCTGGCTGGCGCTGAAGCGCTCCGCCGAGTCGGCGTATGTCTCGAGCGAGAGCCAGGTGTAGTAGGCGCCGTCGACGCCGAAGTCCACCTCGGCCTGGCCGCTGACGCGCTTGCCCATGGCCTGGATGGCGTAGATCTGGGCGTCGCGGCTGAACACCGTGGCCTGGGCGCTGGCCTCGGTCTGCAGGTAGGCGGCCACCGCCGCCACCAGCGTCACGCTGGCGATCAGGGCGGCGATCCAGTGCTTGAACAGCTCGTCCTGCTGTGGGGCTGGTTGGCTGGACACGGGCGAACCTCACTGTGCGAGACATCATGCCTGAAGCCAGATCGCGACGATCCCGCCGATCGCCAGCGCCAGGCTGAGCACGCCGGCCACGGCGATCGGGTAGCGGATGCGGCGCTTGATCTCGGTGGCGAGCGTGCAGCACCACAGGGCGAACACCAGCACGATCAGGAGCAGGATCTGGCGCTCGGCGAACGTGCGGCGGCTGTCGGCCAGGCGGAAGTGCTGCTCCGCGTCGAGGTCTCGGCTGCGCCGCTCGTTCGCCATGCTCTCGTCGTACATGCGCTGGTCATCGAACTGGCCGTTCGCGTCCAGGTAGCGCATGTCGAAGAAGCGGTCGTCCACGAAGTTCTGGTCCCAGAGCGTGGTAGCGCGGTTGCGCAGCGCCTGGGCGATGGCCTCATCCTGCACCTGCGTCGAGTCGTCCCAGATCAGGCGGCCAAGCTGGTCGTTGCGGCGGTAGTTGACGTAGGCGCGGTACTGCTGGTAGCGCTCCATCGTGGTGCGGGCGATGGCCTCCTCGCGGGCGAGCGCAGCGGTGATGCCCCGGAAGTCGGCGTTGGTTGCCTCGTCGGTGTAGATCGTCGCGCGGAAGGTGACGAGCGCGCTGAGGCAGGTGATGAACGCAACCACGAGGGACAGGGCGGTCTCGAAGGAGCGATTCCAGCGCACGTTCCGTTCGGGCATAGGAGTGCCTTTCTGAAAGGGCAGCAGGGGCTGCGCAGGTGCTCGCCCGCGAAGAGTTCCCCCTTCACGTTTAACGGATGAAGCCCTGGAGAGGTTACTCCGACTGCAGCACCCCTTGGAGGGGAGGTCTGGAGGGGCTTCGCCCCTCCAGGAAGAATGACAGCTGTTTCGGGGGCCTGCCGCCCCCCTCGCCCCCGCTCGCGGCTGCGCCGCAGCCGCGAGCGGGGGTTACCCTGCGGAGCCGAGCCAACTCTCGTACACCCGCCGCTGCTCGTCACTCGGCTCGTCCACCGAGACGATGCGCAGCGTGTCGGGTGGGGCCGGGGCGAGGGTCAGCGGCACGTGCAGCAACTCATCGCGGCGGAACAGGCTGAGGGTCACCACGTCGCCGGGGCGGCGCTCGGCCACGCGCGCCTTGAGGCGCTCCTCGTCCACACGCGCTCCGTCCAGCGCCAGGATCTCGTCGCCGGCGTAGATCCCCGCGGTGTAGGCCGGGCCGTCGGCGCGCACCGAGTGGACCTTGAGCGCGCCGTGGTCTGTCTTGAGGCGCAGCCCGTGCCAGGCCGGCGCGCCGCCGTCCAGCGGCTCGCTGTAGCCCCACTCCAGGCGCAGGCCGGCGTAGCCGAGCGCACGATCGTAGTCCAGCTCCTCGGTGCCGTCCACGTAGCGCTCGAGCAACTCACGGTACGGCTCGGCGCCGCCCTGCCCGGCCACCGCCTCCACCGCGGCCAGGAAGCCACGCTCCTCCGGGAAGCCGGGGCCGTCGGGCGGGTAGGCCTGGTGCAGGTAGCGCATCACGTCGTCCAGCGCGCGCTCGCCCCCCGTGCGCCCGCGGATCTCCAGGTCCAGCAGCAGCGCCACCAGGCTGCCCTTGAGGTAGTAGGAGATGCTGGAGTTAGCGCTGTTCTCGTCCGGCCGGTAGAGCTTGATCCAGGCGTCGAAGCTGCTCTGCGCCAGGCTCTGCAGCGCGCGGCCCGGCTGGCTCTGCAGGGTCTTGATGTCCTCGGCCAGGATCTCGGCGTAGCGCTCGTGGCTGACGAGGCCGGCGCGCACCATGATCAGGTTATCGTAGTAGCTGGTGATGCCCTCGGCCACCCAGAGCTGGCGGGTGTAGTTCTCGCGGCTGTAGTCGAACGGGCCGAGCGGCGCCGGGCGGATGCGCTTGACGTTCCAGACGTGGTAGAACTCATGGGCCGTGAGGCCCAGGAAGCGCTCGTAGCTCTTGCGCGGGCGGAACCCCCAGCGCGAGAACATGTTCGTCACACTGTTGCGGTGCTCCAGCCCGGAGGCGTACTGGCCGTCCACCAAGTGCAGGATGAAGACGTAGCGCGCGTACGGCAGCTGGCCGAACAGGTCGCGCGCGGTCTCCACGATCTTCTGGGTGTCGGCCAGGATCTGGGCTTCGTCCTCGTTGCCGCGGCCCCAGATGGCGATCTCGTGCGGGACGCCGTCCACCGCGAAGGTCAACAGGCGGTGCGTGCCGCACTCGAACGGCGAGTCCGCCAGGTGGTCATAGTCCTCGGCGGCGAAGGTGTGGCGGCGCACCATGAACGAGGCGCTGTGGATCGTGCCGGTGAACTCGTTGGCGGTGCCCAACTCCTCGGCCACCCGCTCCAGCCCGCTGGTGGCCTGCCAGCCCTCCGGCGTCACCACATGCACGGTGAGCGGCTCGGCGGTGCGACCCGGCACGTACATGCAGAGGTTGGCCGGGTTGAAGTAGCCGTGGCTGCCGTCCAGGTGGCTGGTGCGCACCGACAGCTCGAAGGCGTACACCTGGTAGCTGACGCACACCTGCTCGGCGCCGCCGGTCTCCACCCGCCAGGTGGCCTTGTCCAGCTTGCGCCACTCGAGCGGCCGGCTGCCCGCGCGCGCTTGGAAGCCCTGCACGTGGCGGGCGAACTCGCGGATCATGTAGGAGCCGGGGGTCCAGACCGGCAGCGCGACGTCGAGCGTTCTCCCCTCCAGCGCGTCGATCTCCACGGAGACGTGGTACAGGTGCGCGTGGGGCTCGGGCATAGAGATAGTGTAGGTGATCATTGAAGATTGAAGATTGAAGATTGAAGATTGAAGATTGAAGGTGGGTAAGCGCAGGCCAATTTTCAATCTTCAATCTGTCATCATCACGCGGTGTAGGGGGCGAACAGCCTGGCGAACAGGCGCTCGAACTGGGGCGACTCGCCGTCGATCGCCTGATACAGTTCCACCACGCGGGCGGCTTGATCGCGGCGGCGCCACATCTCGCGGGCGAAGGTATCGTCGGGGCCGCCCTCGGCGCGCAGGAAGGCGTAGAACTGCTTGATCGAGGTGCACATTTCGCGGGCGGCGCGCGGCGCGCTGTTGAGCACCTTGCGCGGGTAGAAGAAGAACAGGCACTCGTCGAGCGTGGCGTAGTCCCCCTCGGCGAGCGTGCGGTCGTAGTAGTTCGCCAGGAAGTCGGCGTAGGTCCACAGGTCGCCGGTGCGCGCGGCCGCGGTGCTCTCGCTCTTGCCGGAGGCCAGCAAGTGCTGGTAGAAGCGCTCCATCAGCTCGCTGCTGCGCTCGAGCGCTGAGTCGGAGGGCGAGAGCTCGTTCTCGTCCGGCAGCCCATCATCCTCGAGCTCCTCGTCCCAGTCGTCGTCCACCGCGAACAGCACGTCGCCCACCAACCCCAGACCCTCGTCGTCCTCCGCGTCGTCCGGCGAGTAGGGCACCAGCGTGGCGAACAGGGACGGCTCATGGGGCAGCAGCTTATGGAAGCGTGCGGCGAGGATGTTGCGCACCTCCTCGGGCGCGTCGGCGCGCTGCAGGCGCTCCACCTCGTCCGGCGTAAGGGCCGCCATCAGCTTCTGCGCCGCCTCGGCCAGCGCCGGGTTCTCCTCCATGAAGACGCGCAAGTCGTCGATCTCATCCACCTGGAAGAGCGGATCGGTGTCGAGGGCATCCTCGTCGAATTCGTCGTCGTCCAGCTCGCTGGCGAAGCTCGCGCCGGGGTCATAGTCCGGCGCGTCGGCATAGGCCTCGCTCCAGCCCTCCTCGTCGTAGCCGCCGCGCGCCAGGCGCTCCTCGATGCGGGCGCTGTGGTCCTCGAGCGCGTTCACTGGCTCCAGGTACACCACCATAGGGATACCGGTCTGTGCGCTCGGAATGACGCGGGCGGTGGAGGCGCGCGGGGCCACGCCGTTCCACAGCTCACTCCGGGCGGCGGCGCGGCGGCTGGCGAGCAGTTCCTCCTGCAGGCGCACGATCCCCTCGAGCAACTCTTTGTCGGCTGCGTCGTGCTCGGCGGCGTGCCCGGGCAGATCCGGCGCGCGGCGGAAGCCGGTGGCCGCCAGGAAGACGCCGTCCATCAGGCGCAGGCGCGGGTCGGCGGCAGCCAGCTCGCTCCAGGGGCGGCCGGGATAGCCGGTGCGCCAGGGCGCGCGCGCGTAGATCGGCAGGACGCACTCCTCGGCGGCCACAGCGTCCCCGCGGCTGCGCGCCACGCGCTCGGCGAGCGCGTCGAGCAGCTCGCGGTCCTGTTGGATCACATCGTCCAGGCGGAAGGCGCCGGCTGGCTCGTGCTCGAGGCGCACCGTGAGCGGCGCGACCGCGGTGACCGTGGCCAGCACACTGTCGCCGGGCCGGAAGCCGCTGCGCCGGAACCAGCCGCCCAGGTCAAGCGCCGGGGAGCTAGGGGGGACGGGCGCCCCCGCGCCGGGCGCCAGGCTCAGCTCGCGCACGGCGAGGGGCCTGCCGGAGGCGTCCTCGAGGCGCAGGTCGCGCCGGTAGAGCGGCACGAACGGCGTCAGATGCACACGCAGCAGCATATCGCTGGCGATCTCCTCGGCACGCGGGCGCACGCGGAAGCGCAGGCCGTCGAGCACGACGCGCAGCGGCACGAGCTCCCCGCCGCCCAGCCGCACCCAGCCGACCGTGGTGGCCTCGAAGCGCAGCTTCTCGCGGATGCTGGCGTACGGGTTCTTGGCCCGGCTGGGGCGCTGTGCGAGCACGCGCTCCAGGATCTCCCGCTCGGCCACGACGCCGCTGTACTGCTCCGCCAGCTCCCGGAGAATGCTTGAGATCGTCGGTTCGTGCTGGGTCATGGGTTCTATCTCCTAAGCCATGGTTTCGCTGCGCGGCTTCCAGCTGTACCGTCCGGGGAGGCTCAGAGGGGCTTCGCCCCTCCGAAAAAGATTTTCTGTGGGGGCCGTAGGCCCCCACACCCCAGGCGCGTACCCTTCGGGAACGCCTGCGGCGTTCGCGCGGACGTGATCGTCCGCGCGAACCTTGTCTAAGCCGCCAGTAGCCAGTAGTCGGTACGGCGTTGATGGCAGTATAAAGCAGTGTGCGGCGATGTGCTGCAGCGGTACTGGCTGCTGACGACGCAGTACTAACTACCCGCAAGTGTCTGCCAAGCCCCCTGCGGCCCCCAGCCGGCGAACAGCTCCGGCTGGACCAGCTCGGCCAGCAGCTCCAGGCTGTCGACGATGCGTGGACTGGGCCGGCTGAAGTAGGCGTTGCCGTCTGCCACATACACGCGCCCGCGGCGCACCGCCGGCAGGGCGCTCCAGCCGTGGCGCCGGGGGAGCACCTCGCGGGCCTCAGCGAGGGCGCGCGGCAGCGTGAAGCCGCACGGCGCGACGACGATCACCTCCGGCGCGAAGGCGATCACATCGTCCCACGGCACGCGGTGCGAGTCCGCGCCCGGCTGGCCGAACCCCACGCGCCCGCCGGCCAGGGCGATCAGCTCGGGCGCCCACTGGCCAGGGCCATAGGCCGGGTCCATCCATTCCAGGAAGGCCACGCGCGGGCGGGTGAGCGCGCTCGCGGCCCGCTCGCGCACCCGCTCCACCCGCGCCTGCAGCGCGCCCACCAGCTGCGCGGCGCGCTGCTCCACGCCCGCCGCAGCGCCCACCGCCTCCAGCGTAACGAAGATATCCGCCAGCGTGCGCGGCTCGAGCGAGAGCACGCGCGGCGCGCCGCCGAACACAGACGCCACGTCACGGGCGGCATGCTGCACCGCACTGTGCTCCACACCGCAGACCGGGCAGAGCGCCTGGGTGATGATCAGATCTGGCCGCAGCTCGCCCAGCAGCGCCGCGTCGAGCGCGTAGAGGCTCAGCCCGTCGTGCAGCCGGCGGCTGACGTGGTGGTCGATCTCCTCCGAGGACGATTCGCTATGGTCCAGCAGGCTGCGCGTCACCGCCGGGAGGCCGCGCACCGCAGGGGGGTAGTCGCACTCGTGGGTGATGCCGACGAGGGCGTCCTCAAGGCCCAGCGCGCAGACGATCTCGGTTGCGCTCGGGAGCAGCGAGACGATCCGCATGGTGGCCTCCCCGCGTGGCTATCCCCACGGGCATTATAGCACAGCGGGGGGTGCGGGCGCTTCCGGCGCAGGTGCTGGACGACAACCGACACGCGGACGCGCGGTGTATACAGCGGCAACCCAACGCTACAGCGATGGCTCGCACTTGACAGCCCCCACCACAGCCGCTATAGTAGCGGCGGCTGAAATAGTTGCCCGAGAGGCTGAGATGCTCGCCCGCCTGACGACGATGGCGCCCACCACTACCGGCGCCCCGGCGATGACCGCCGGGGCCGCGGCGTGTGGGAGGAGCCACGGTCAGTGACGGACCCGGCGTGAGTCGCGCCCCCTCCTGCGAAGGACGGGGGCCGTTTTTATTTTTCGGGGCCGAGGGGAGGCCTGGAGGGGCGAAGCCCCTCCAGAAGATCCCCCTGACAAGGGGGTGTGTGCGGGGCCTGGCCCTGCATACGCCGCCAGGAGGCACTATGCTGCTCGAGCGCTACCGCGAGTTCCTGCCCGTGACGGAGCGCACGCCGCGGCTGACCCTGGGCGAGGGCGGGACGCCGCTGCTCGCCGCGCCGCGCCTGGCCGCCGCTTTGGGCGTGCGCGAGCTGCACCTCAAGTTCGAGGGCATGAACCCCACTGGCTCATTCAAGGACCGCGGCATGGTCGTGGCGGTGGCGAAGGCGCTGGAGGCAGGCGCGCGCTCGGTGATCTGCGCCTCCACCGGCAATACCTCGGCCAGCGCCGCGGCCTACGCCGCCCGCGCCGGCATCGAGGCGATCGTGGTGGTGCCGGCCGGCAAGATCGCCCTCGGCAAGCTGGCGCAGGCGCTGATGTACGGCGCGCGCCTGCTGGTGATCGAGGGCAACTTCGATGAGGCACTGCACTTCGTGCGCGAGCTGTCCAGCGAGTTCCCCGTCACCCTGGTGAACTCGGTGAACCAGGACCGCATCGAGGGCCAGGCCACCGCGGCCTACGAGATCGTGGATGCGCTGGGGGACGCGCCGGACGCGCTCTGCCTGCCGGTGGGCAACGCCGGCAACATCAGCGCCTACTGGCGTGGCTTCACCCGCTACCGCGCCGCCGGCCGCGCCACGCGCACCCCGCGGCTGCTTGGCTTCCAGGCCGAGGGCGCCGCGCCCATCGTCCGTGGCCAGCCGGTGGCCCACCCGGAGACGGTGGCCACCGCCATCCGCATCGGCAACCCGGCCAGCTGGCAGAGCGCCATGGCCGCACGCGACGAGTCCGGCGGCCTGATCGACTGCGTGAGCGACGCGCAGATCCTGGATGCCTGGCGTGACATGGCCCGCCTGGAGGGGGTGTTCTGCGAGCCGGCCTCGGCGGCCGGGGTGGCCGGGCTGCGCGCGCTCGTCCAGCAGGGGCGCGCCGCGCCGGACGAGTGCTACGTGGTGGTGGTCACCGGCCACGGCCTCAAGGACCCTGGCCTGGCGGTAGACCAGTTCGCCGCGCCGGAGGCGGTGCCGGCATCCATGGATTCGATTCTGAAATGGTTAGGCTGGTAGCTAAGACAAGGTTCGCTGCGTGGCTTGTCGCCTTACCGTTTGGGGAGGCTCGGAGGGGCAAAGCCCCTCCGAAAACGAGATTGTGTGGGGGCCGAAGGCCCCTACACCCCCATACGCTTCGCGCGAACGGTCAAGTGAGCGCGAACCTTGCCTAAGGTGAAACGGGAGGGGCAGGGAGGGCGAAGCCCTCGCTGTACTGAATGACCGTGTCCCAGAAATCTTCAAGCTGCAGTCTTCAAGCTGCAATCGTGTCGGGGGCGAAGTGACATGGGCCTGCTGGTGATGAAGTTCGGCGGTACTTCGGTGGGCAGCGCGGCAGCGATCGGGGCGCTGTGCGCGATCGTGGACGAGCAGCGCGCCACCTGGGGCCAGGCCGCGGTGGTGGTCTCCGCCATGAGCGGGGTGACCGATATGCTGATCCGCGGCGCGGCGACGGCAGCCGCCGGCGATCGCGCGACGTACATGGAGCTGGAGCGGCAGCTGCGCGAGAAGCACGCCGTGGCGCTGGCCGAGCTGGTGGGCGCTGGCGAGGAGGCCCGCGCGGTACAAGGGCAGATCGAGCGGTTGGTGGATGAGTTCGCCCTGCTGTGCCACAGCGTCGGTGTGCTCGGTGAGGCTTCGCCGCGGGCGATGGACGCGATCGCTAGCCTGGGCGAGCGCATGAGCGTCCGTCTGGTGACGGCGGCGCTGCGGGCGCGCGGCATAGCGGCCGAGGCGGTGGATGCGACTGAGTTGGTGCTCACCACCGCCGAGTTCGGCAGCGCCGTACCGGTCTACCCGCAGACGCGTGAGCGCACCCGCGCGCGGTTGCTGCCGCTCATGGAGCGCGGCGTGGTGCCGGTGGTCACCGGGTTCATCGGCGCCACCGAGAGCGGCGCCGTCACCACCCTCGGCCGCGGCGGGTCGGACTACAGCGGCGCGATCGTGGGCGCCGCGCTGGACGCGGATGAGGTGGCGATCTACACCGACGTGGACGGCGTGATGACCACCGACCCGCGGCTGGTGCCGGAGGCGCGCATCCTGCCGGTGCTCTCCTACGCCGAGATGAGTGAGCTGGCCTACTTCGGCGCCAAGGTGCTGCACCCGCGCACCATCCGCCCGGTGGTGGAGCGCGGCATCCCGCTGCGCATCCGCAACACCTTCAACCCATCCCACCCGGGGACGTTGGTGGTGGCCGAGGCCGAGCCAGGCGGCAACCCGGTCAAGGCGGTCACGTCGATCCGGTCCATGAGCCTGATCACGGTGGAGGGGCGCGGCATGATCGGCGTGCCGGGCGTGGCGGCGCGCACCTTCGGTGCGGTGGCGCGCGCCGGCGCCAACGTGCTGATGATCTCGCAGGCCTCCTCGGAGCAGAGCATCTGCTTCGTGGTGCCGGGCAGCACCTCGCCCTCGGTGGTGCGGGCGCTCGAGGAGGGGCTGCGGGCCGAGATCACCCGGCGGGACATCGACCGCGTGGCGGCGCGCGACGACGTGGTGATCGTGACGGCGGTGGGCGCCGGCATGCGCGACACGCCCGGCGTGGCAGCGCAGGTGTTCAGCGCGCTCGCCGCGCGGCAGATTAATGTGGTGGCGATCGCGCAGGGATCCTCCGAGTGCGCCATCAGCGTGGTGGTGGCCGGCAGCGACGCCGACGCGGCGGTGCGTGCGATCCACGCCCTTACTGTTGCGCCTGCGGCGTAGCGGCTGTCTGGAGGGGTGTGGGGAGGTTTCGCCTCCCCACAGATCTCTGTATGCGGGA
This sequence comes from Roseiflexaceae bacterium, assembly GCA_035559635.1. Taxonomy (GTDB): domain Bacteria; phylum Chloroflexota; class Chloroflexia; order Chloroflexales; family Roseiflexaceae; genus CALJIC01. The sequence goes on along the minus strand of DATMBA010000176.1, from coordinate 311 downwards.
GCCGAAGGCCCCCGATCTCCCTCCGCGCGGCAGCGCAAGAAAGTGCAACGCAGTGGCACTGATCGAGGTCGAAGATCTGCGCAAGACGTTCACGGTGCCGGTGCGGCGCACCGGCCGCCTGGCCGCGATTCGCATGCTGCTGGCGCGCGAGTACCGTAGCGTCCACGCGGTGGACGGCGTGAGCTTTTGCCTGGAGGCCGGCGAGATGGTGGGCTACCTGGGGCCGAACGGCGCCGGCAAGTCTACCACGCTCAAGATGCTCACCGGCATCCTGGTGCCCAGCGGCGGCCGCATCGTGGTAGACGGGCGGG
>DATMBA010000175.1:0-2891 GCA_035559635.1 Roseiflexaceae bacterium | reverse complement strand
ATACCGGGCTGGCCGGCGCGCGCTCGCGCAGGCAGCGGCCCATGGCCAGCGGCACGTCGTCCCCGCTGCGCCGTGCGCGCCACAGCGCCGCCAGGATGGGCGACGGGTCGCCGGTGATCGCCGCCGTCAGCAGGGCCGTCTCGGCGCGGTCCGGCGGGGGCAGTTCGGCAAGCAGCGCGAAGCGCCCCTCGTCCGCCACGCGCCGCGCGAGCGCGAAGCGGCCCATCTGTGGGTGGCCCAGGGGCGCGTGGGGATCGCGGTCGTGGTCGCGCGCGCTGGCGCCAAACAGGGCCAGCGCGCGCTCGTACAGCTCGGCGCGCGAGGCCGGGACGCCGGCCCGGGGCGCGAGCCACGCCAGCAGCGCGACCTCGAACAGCCGATCGCTGCACTGGTGCAGCCGCCCGCCGGGAGCGAGCGCTGCCTCCACCTCGGCGCGCGTGGCAGCCGGGCAGAGGAGTTGGAGCCAGCGCGCCACGAGCGCGCGAGATGGCGCGGTGAGCGCAAGCGGCTGGAACCCCGGCCATGGCGGCTCCTCGTGCGGCACGGCGACGGCGGCGCGCAGCCCGGTGCGGCCCGCGGGCAGATCGAGCAGCGCTGCGCGCCACGCCTCACGCCGGGACGCCGTTAGCAGCTCCCAACCGTGGATGAGCAAGAGGTACCGCGGTGCGCTATCCGGCCGGGCGGTGGAGGGCCAACTGCGCCAGAACGGCGCGTGGGGCGGTGGGTTATGGTCGTCGGTCACCGCGCGCAGCTCCGCCGCGAGCAGTTCTTCCGGGCGCGTTTCGCCGTCGTCCAGGCCAGGAAGGTTGATGAGGGCCGGCGGCGTCTCGGCTCCGTCGCGGCTGCGCACTAGGTAACGTGCCAGTTGCTGCAGCGCTAGGCGGCGGCCGCTGCCTGGCCGGCCGGCGAGCGTCACGAACGGTTCCTGGGTCAGGGCGGTTCGGAGCGGGGCGAGCGAGCCGTCCGCGGCGACGACTGGCAGGGGTACGTGCAGCAGCCCCGGCAGCGCGCGGAGCGCGGGCGATCTCTCGATCGCGATCGTGAGCTGCCGGCGGTAGGCAGTCCGATCGCGTTGGCTGCGAAGGCGACTGAAGACGCCGCGATCGACCATGAAGTGATTCCTCCCAGCGTGGCAGCCGGAGTACACCTCGTATCCTAGTCCTGGGGCCGGGCGGCGGCAAGCAAAGAACATTAGGGTATGATAACAATTCGCGTGGCGGCGCCCCACCCAACATTACAAGAGAGTCACACACGCTTCATCCCACAGTGCCCGGCCCGTGTTAGAATCACACGCGGCCGCGAGGAATCTTCCGCCTTCCCGCGTTTAGTATGCAAGAAGCTCTGTGCCGCTACGGGCCTGCTGATGAGGCGATGGGTGATCAGGGGCGAGGTCAGGGGGCGTGGCGGCCTCGCACCTATCACCGCTAACAGGGGTGATAGCGGTGGCGTCGTCCCACACCCCGCTGGGGAGGTTTGGAGGGTCTTGGCCCCTCCAAACGATCGCTTGAGGGATTTTGTGGGAGGCGCTCTGGCCTCCCGGCCCCGTAGCCCCGCTGGCGCCGAACGTGCGAGGAGATGACAGGCGTATGCTGCCGGAAAACACCATCCTCCAGGGACGCTACCAGATCCTCGAGCCGATCGGCCGCGGCGGCATGGGCGCGGTGTACAAGGCGCTGGATCTGCGGCTGCGCGCCATCGTGGCGCTGAAGGAGACGCTGCTCACCGGCGAGGTGGTGCGGCGCGCGTTCGAGCGTGAGGCCCAACTGCTCGCCGGCCTGCGGCACCCGGCGCTCCCCAAGGTGAGTGACCACTTCACCGAGGGCGAGGGGCAGTTCCTGGTGATGGAGTTCATCCAGGGGGCGGACCTGGGCAGGCTCATGGCGCAGCGCGAGGGCCCTTTCCCGGTGGCGGACGTGCTGCGCTGGGCGGACAGCCTGCTCGACGCGCTGGAGTACCTGCACAGCCACAACCCGCCGATCGTCCACCGCGACATCAAGCCGCAGAACATGAAGCTCACCGAGCGGGGCGAGATCATCCTGCTGGACTTCGGCCTGGCGAAGGGCGCGGCCGCGCAGGCCACCCGCGCGATGACCACCAGCAGCATTTTCGGCTACACGCCGCACTACGCCCCGCTCGAGCAGATCCAGGGCACCGGCACGGACCCACGCAGCGACCTCTACGCGCTCGCCGCCACGCTCCACCACCTGCTCACCGGCACCCCGCCGCCGGACGCGCTCACCCGCGCGGCGGCCAAGATCAACGAGGCGGCCGACCCGCTCGAGCTCGCCAGCCGGCTCAACCCGGACGTGCCCGAGGGCGTCGCGATGGTGCTCGCCCGCGCGATGGCCCAGAAGCCGGACCAGCGCTATCCCACGGCCGCGGCCATGAAGTCCGCGCTCCGGATCGCTGCGCAGGGCGGCAAGCCCACCGAGACGCTCTCCGAGGTCACTGGCAAGCTGCCCGACCCGAACGCGACGATGGTGATCGTCGGCGCCGGTGAGACGGTGGCCGCGCGCGGGGGCGCCGGGGCCGGCGCGACCACCGTCGAGGCCAACATCGGCACCACGGTGACGCCGGCTGGCCGGCCCGCATCGGCCGCGCCATCGGCGCCCAGGCGTCGCGCCTGGCTCTGGCCGGCGATCGGAGGTGCCGCTGTCGGCATCGTGGCGATCGTCGCGCTGCTGAGTGGCATCGGCGGGGGAGGCGCCGCGCCAACCTCCGTTCCGACGGCTCCCCCGCCGACGAGCGTGCCGGCGGCGGCCGTGAGCACCGAGGCGCCCACCGACACACCGGCGCCGACCGCCGCACCCCTGACGAACGAGCAGATCCTGCAGACGGCGGTGGTGCTCCAGACCGCCGAGGCCGACAAGCGGGCCGCCGAGCTGGCCACC
>DATMBA010000174.1:0-10673 GCA_035559635.1 Roseiflexaceae bacterium | reverse complement strand
TGTGTGATCGCCAGGCTCGACGGGTACGGCCCGAGGTACGAGGCCCAACGGGAGTCCTCCCCCGGGCCGCGCGGCTCCAGGTAGGCGTGGGGCGTGGCCGCGGCCAGCCAGAGCAGCGCCGCCAGCGTGCCGGTCAGGACGTACCAGCACACCCGCCGATCACCACGAAGGCACGAAGCCACGAAGGCACGAAGATCGCCACGGCTTCGTGTTCTCGCGCCCGCATGTCTTCCTGTCAGCGCGCGGGCCCCCGCCACGAGCGCCCAGGCGGCGAAGATGAAGGCGAACGGCATGAGCGGCAGCCGGAAGCGGTTGATCGCGAACAGCAGCGGCGCGGCGGCCAGGTTGTAGAGCCACCACAAGGCGATCAGAACGCTGAAGGCTGAAGGCTGAGGGTTAAAGCAAGGCACCCCGCTGTTCATCCTTCGGCGTTCAGCGTTGAGCGTTCGGTAGTGCGCCCAGCCGAGCACCGCGAGCGGCAGCGCCAGCACGTACAGCGTGTCGTCCAGTAGGAACAGCGCGAGCACATACCAGGCCGGCAGGCGCCCGGTGGTGAAGCCGTCGGTGAAGCGTTCGGCGCCGGTGTAGTTGATCTGGAATAGATCGATCAACTCGGCGAGCGTCTTCTGGGCGAAGGCCCATGGCCGCGCGGCGATCAGGCACAGCCCCTCGCGCGTCATGGCCGCCTGGCGCGCCGCCTGGGTGGGGAGCGGGCCGGGGTACGGCGTGCACGAATCGCCGGCCGGGTCGTCGGCGGTCGGCTGCCCCAGCAACCCCAACGCGAAGTCGCGCACCTGCGCGTCCTTGCGCCTGCCGTCGTGTGCGGTGCGGGCGCCGAGCAGCAGATTGTAGGCGCCACTGCTGTCCACCAGCACCGGCCCGCCGTAGAGCCGGCTGCTGGCGATCGCCCACGGCACAAAAACACTGCAACATGCAAAAATGACGAGCGCAGGCGCCAATATGCGCCGGGCGCCTTCCATTTTGCATGTTGCATGCGATACGCTGAGCAGCCAGAGCGCGGCCAGCGGCACGAACCCCAGGGCCAGGCTGCGCGTCAGCGTCGCCAGGCCGAGCAGCGCCCCCGCGAGGACGAGGAATGCGCCTGGCCAGGGACCGTGGACCGAGGACCGAATCGGAGCATGACCGACGCCGGTGACCGCCAAGGGATCGCGGCGAGCCCCCCCTCCCGGCCCTTGGTCGCCGGTCCCCGGTCGTGGGTCCTCCATCCCCGCGGCGAGCGCCAGAAAGGCCCCCAGAAGCAGAGAGATGAACAGCGTCTCGGACAGCAACAGCTGCGGGTAGGCCGCGAGGGGGAAATACAGCGCGGTGAGGAGCGCGGCCAGGAAGGGGACGGAGAAGAGTCGCGTGCCGAGTGCCGGGTACCCTCCGGGTGGCTGAGTGTCGCCGGAGGGCGGCTCAACGCTCAGCTCTCTGCTCTCAGTGCGCGGCGTAAGCCGCCGCGCGAGCGCATAGACCAGCGCCACATTCAGCAGGCTCAGCAGCGTCTGGGTGAGGTAGATCGGCTCGAGGGAATCGCCGAACAGCCGCAGGTGCCCGGCCACGAGCAGCGGGTAGAGCGGCGCGCGCGTCCAGAGGTAGCCCTGGTACCAGGCGAAGCCGCGTCCGGCGGCGATCCAGCTCGCCGCCGACAGATACTCGCCTTCGTCCGAGACCAGCCCGGTGCGCGGTAGGTTGCCCCACAGGAGCGCGCGCAGCGCCACACCCACCAGTAACGCGATGGTCAGCGGGTGGAGCAGCACGGCGATGGGGCGCGGGAGAGCGGTGGCTCGCCGCCGCCAGTTGTCAGAGAGGCTCAAGGAGGGACCGTATACGTCATATCGAACGCGCCAGGGTGCGCCGCGGGATTATAGCATCTTTCTTCCCAGAGGGCTTGCGCGATTAGAACAGTTGTGCTATACTCTATGCGGTGTCACAAAATGGCACCACACACGTCCTCCAAACGGAAGGATGCACGTGGAGCCATGGAGCGTGCGGCGGCCATCCCGCCCAAAGAAAGAGGACGAGCATGTATCGCAAAGAGATCGTATACGACCGGGAGACGCACGACTACGCGATGTATCTGGACGGCGAGCTTGTCGGCTTCGCGCGCACCTACCACGAGGCCGAGGTCACGCTGGACCAGTTGGTCTATGAGTTGATGAGCGGGGAATATTTCCGCGAGGCGGCGTAGTTCCGCCGCCCCGCGCCGGGTTTTCCGCGCTTCGAAGCGGCGCGACCGCTAGCTTGCGCGTGTCGAGGATACACTCGGCGTAGGCCGCCTTCATCGCCCGTTTCCTGCGCGATGAAGATATGCTCTTTGTACCTCCTCACTGCGCAGGAAACGCTGATGCTGAAGACCTTCGCCTATCGCCTGTATCCGAGCAAGCCCCAAGCGCGGCGGCTCTCCAGCACGCTTGAAACCTGCCGCCGCTGGTACAACCAGTGTCTTGCCGAGCGCCGGGATGCGTAGGCGCAGCGCGGCGCGACGGTGGGCAAGTTCGCGCAACTGGCGCGGGTGAAGGAACAGAAGGCGCTTAACCCCTCCGCGAAAGGCATCCACAGCCACGTCTTGCAAGTGGTCGTGGCCGATCTGGACAAGGCGTTTCAAGCACCGCCTCGCCCAGCCGCTGCGTGCCCGCCTGCTGCACCAGGATGTGCTGCTGCGCTGGCGGCAGCAGCGCCAGCCGCTTGGATCAAACGCCGGATTGCGGTACACTTGTTCGTGTGAGGCTGCCTCGGTCGTTCGGCGACTGCGTGTTGTCGGTTGGAGCGGGAACCGTGGAACGGTGCCCGTACACAATCGTCCGCCCCCCGTACACCATGCACCGTCCCCACCTGAATGACCGGAAGCTTCACCTGCCAGTCCTGGGCAGGGGCACCGCCTTCGGGCGCTCCCGTGAGTGGATGCACGGTGCGTTTCCCATGTACGGGTGGGAGTGTCCAATTGGCGATCGTCTGCCCGGTGGCCTTGAGCACGCGTTTCCCATGTACGGGTGGGAGTGTCGTCTCCAACTCGGCATTCAGCGCATTGTATGCCGCGTTTCCCATGTACGGGTGGGAGTGTCAGAGTTCCGATACAACTGCGCTATAATCCCGGCCAGAGAGGACCGTGGGAGGGTCAGATCGGGCACCGCCCTCCCTCCGCCCCACCCCTTTTCCGCTGGCGGCGCGCACACCGCGCACGACGCCAATGGGACGCACGCCATGAGCATCGCGGAATCGATCCGTATCGCCTTCGCCAGCCTGGCCGCCAACAAGCTGCGGGCCGCGCTCACCATGCTCGGCATTATCATCGGCGTGGGCGCGGTGATCACCCTGCTCGCGCTCGGCGGCGCCATCCAGGACCTGGTGACTCGCGAGTTGCAGGGGCTTGGCTCGAACCTGATCTTCCTCTTCGCCGGCACCAATAGCCCGGAGCAGAACCGCCGCGTCCCGCCGCGCCTAACGAACGAGGACGTCGCGGCGCTGGCCGACCCGCTGAACGTGCCGGCGGCCGCCGCGGTGGCCGCGCAGCTCACCCGCAGCGCGCTGCTGGTGGCCGGCGGCGCCAGCTACGACGGGCGCGTGGCGGGGGTGACGGCCAACTACCCGCAGGTGCGCAGCGCGCAGGTGGCCGAGGGACTGTTCTTCGACCAGGGCGCGGTGGACGCGCGCTCGCGGGTGGCCGTGCTCGGCGCCGATGTGCGCGAGGCGCTGTTCCCGGGGGAGGACCCGCTCGGGCGGCGCATCCGCATCAACGACGTCAGCTTCGAGGTGATCGGCGTGATGGAGCGCAAGGGCGGCAACTTCGGCCCGAGTGAGGACAACCAGGTCTACGTGCCGCTCTCCACCGCGCAGCTGCGGCTCTTCCCATCCCGCCCCGGCGCCCAGCGCACCCGCGTGGATGTGAGCGTGGTGTACGTGCAGGCGGTGGACGAGCGCAGCATCGACGCGGCGATCGAGCAGGTCACCGAGACGCTACGCCGGCGCAGCAACCTGACCTTCCAGGATAACAACTTCACGATCGTGACCCAGGAGGATCTGGTGGCCTCGTTCGGCACGATCACCGGCGCGCTCACCGCCTTCCTGGGGGCCATCGCCGCGATCTCGCTGCTGGTGGGCGGCATCGGCATCATGAACATCATGCTGGTGAGTGTGACCGAGCGCACCCGCGAGATCGGGCTGCGCAAGGCGGTGGGCGCCCGCCGGCGGGACATCCGGATGCAGTTCCTGGTGGAGGCGCTGGTGCTGAGTCTCACGGGCGGGGTGCTTGGGATCGCGCTCGGCTTCGCCCTCTCGGCGGTGGGCACGCTGCTGCTGCGCGGCTTCGCGCCCGGGGCCGAGGCGCGCGTGCAGCCGGGCGCGGTGCTGCTGGCCACCGCCACCTCGCTCGCAGTGGGGCTGGTGTTCGGCCTCTACCCGGCGTTGCGTGCCTCGCGCCTCAACCCGATCGATGCGCTCAGGTACGAGTAGTGGGGCTGGCGTTGGAGGCTTCTATATGGTCTGTCACGATATAAGGTGAGGGGTGGGGTTTCAGGGGAGGGCCACAGGCCCTCCCCTGGCCCTCCCGGCTTCATCAAAACCAAGGTGACAAGCCACTAGCCGATCGCTTGCTCCACGCGCGCCAGCAGCGCCTCCGGCGTGAAGGGCTTCTGTAGCACGCCGGCGAGCCCGGCCCCGGCGAAGCGCTCGGAGAGCTCGTGCTCGCTGTAGCCGCTCATGAGCACCACGCGCGCGTCGGGCCGGAGCCGCCGGATGGCGCGCAGCGCCTGCTCGCCGTCCATGCGCGGCATGGTCAGATCCAGCAGCACGCAGGCCACCGCGTCCCCATGTTGCTGGAACACCTCCAAGCCCGCGGCCCCATCCTCGGCCGTCAACACCCGGTAGCCGGCGCGCTCCAGGATGCGGGCCGCGATCTCGCGTAGTCCCGGCTCGTCCTCGATCACTAGCACCGGGCCGGCGCCCGCCGCCTGCGCCGCGTGTGCCGCGCCTCGCGCCGGCCCGCCGATCATCAGCACCTGGTCCTCGGCGCCCGGCTCCAGTGGCAGGAACACCGTGAATGTGGCGCCGTGGCCGGGCGCACTCACCACCGTGACCGTGCCGCCATGGCCGCTGACGATGCCTAGCACCTCGGAGAGGCCCAGGCCGCGGCCGGTGAACCTGGTGCTGAAGAATGGCTCGAACACCCGCTCGCGTGTGGCGTCGTCCATGCCGCTGCCAGTGTCCGCCACCTCCAGCGCCACGTACTCCCCGGCGGGGAGATCGGCGGACAGGTGCACGCCGGCCACCTCTCCGCCCTCCACGCGCCGCAGCGAGGTCCTGATCGTGACATCCCCCCGCGCCTCGCCGATCGCCTCGATCGCGTTGCCGATCAACTGCTGCACCACCCGCCGCACCTGCGCGGCGTCGGCAACCAGCGTGGGGAGCTGCGCCGCCAGCTCGTAGCGCAGCGTGACGTTGGCCGGGGCCTCCAGCGCAGGGGGCGCTGTGACCTCGCGCACCAGCCGGTTGAGATCCACCAACTCGACGAACAGGCGCCCCTTGCCGGCGTAGGCCAGCATCTGGCGGGTCAGCTCGGCGGCGCGCTGGGCCGCCCGCTCGATCGTCTCGAGCGCCTCGGCCGCGGGCGAGCCGGGCGGGTGGTCCGACGCGGCCAGGCTCGCCGTGCCGAGGATGACCGTGAGCAGGTTGTTGAAGTCGTGCGCGATGCCGCCGGCCAGCACCCCCAGGCTCTCCAGCTTCTGGCGCCGCCAGCGCCCCTCCTGCGCGCGCCGGCGCTGTGTGATGTCGCGCAGTGTCGCCACCCAGTGGGTGATCTGGCCACGTGCGTCGCGCAGGGGGGCGATGTTCAGCGCGCCCACGAATGTGGTCCCGTCCTTGCGGACCAGGATCCCCTCCACCTCCGACGCCAGGCCTTCCCGGAGCGCCTGGCGTACCTGCGCCATGGCCGCGGCCCCGCTGTTCGGGGCGAGGAGCGCCGCCGGGCTGCGGCCGAGCACGTCCTCCGCCGCGTGGCCGGTGATGCGGGTGAAGCTGCGGTTGACGAACAGAATGCGGCGCCCCACCTCTCCGCCCACCTCCTCCGCGATGATCACCCCCTCCTCGGCCTGCTGCACCGCCATCTCGAACAGCCGGTAGCGGTCCTCGGCCTGCCGCTGCGCGGTCACATCCACCCCGATGCCGACCACCCCGGTGATGGTCCCGCACGGGTCGCGCACCGGCGACATGCGGATCTCGAGGAAGCGGCCGTGGAAGTCCCCGGTCCAGCCGGCCTCCTCGCCGTCCAGCGCCCTGCGGATGGCCGCCAGGCTCTCGGGGTAGTCGGGAAAGGCGTCGAAGATATGCATCCCCACCAACTGCTGCGGCGGCAGGCCAGCTATCTCGGCGATGCGGCCCTCCACCACGGTGATGGCGCCGACCGCATCGATCGCGAACAGCATCACCGGGAGGTGGTCGATCAGCGCGCGCAGCTGCTGCTCGTGGGCACGCGCGGCGCGCTCCAGCGCGTGCCGCTGGAGTGCGATCGCGATGGTGGCCTGCAGGTAGGGCGCCTCGAATGGGGCGTGGATGTAGCCGTACGGCTCGGTGAGCACAGCGCGCCGGATGGCCGCCTCATCGGCGGACGTGGAGAGGTAGACGATGGGGATGTCGAAGCGGGCGCGGATCGCGGCCGCAACCGCCGGGCCATCCTGCCCCATGTCCACGAGCACCAGGTCGGGCCGCTGGAGTGCGATGTGCCGCAGCGCCGCCTCGCCGCTGCCCGCCACGGCCACCACCGTGTACCCCAGGCCGTCGAGTCGCTCCCGAATCGTGGCCGCGACGATCCTGTCGTCCCCCACCAGTAGGATCTGCGTGGCGGCCATGGCCCTGCCTATCCTTTCAGTGTATCGGTCCAGGGCGTGGAGGACACCGTCGTCGGGCACGCTGGCGCACGGCTTCTTCACATCCTACTGCACATGGTGCCAGGATGCAGGATGACCATAGTACCATTTATTAACACTTTGTGCCGGCTGCGCTCAAAAGGGGGCGGGCTACGTCACGGTCCTCTGCGCAGGGCGTCTGCACGGCCTGAAGGGCAGCCTGCACAGGTGGGCTTTGCAAGCGGTAGCCCGCCGCGGGGTGCTCCCTGGGCCCGGCCGGGCGTGGGATGGCGCCACGGACCCGATGCGTTGGTAAACCTTCATCACGGGCCGGGCGTGGTACGCTGCCACTACCCCTATAAATAGGCAGCGTTCATCAGCCGCCGGGCGCGGGAGCACGAGGGGCTGCCACGCAAATAACCACACGTCCCCTGCTCACGCTGTCGCCAGGGCGCGCAGCAGCGCGCGGTAGGCGGCGATGCGCCCGGCGCGCAGCGGGCGGCGGTGGCCGGCGAGCCACTTGGCGGCCTCCACCAGCACCTCGGCGCCATAGGCCAGCAGCAGAAAGCGCCGCACCAGCCCGGCCAGGTGGCGGCCGTGGGTCATCCGCACGTAGCGCAGCCGGCTGCGGTGGAAGAGGATCAGCCGCCCGGCCGCCAGTTGCTCGCTGCTCTTGCCCTCGTGGTGGACGATCTCAGCCTCCGGCAGGTACACGATACGATGTGCCGCGTGCCGCGTGCCGCGTGCCGCGTGGTCGTTGGTTTGCATCGACCGCTCGGCCGAATCCGGGATGTTCCAGGTTGGATTTTCCATCTTCAATCTAGAACCTGCAATCCTGATCCGGCGCTGCCACTCCAGTTCCTCCGAGTACAGCGCGAAGCCGGCGTCCAGCAGGCCGGCGCGCTCCACCGCCGCGCGTCGCACCAGCAGCGCCGCCCCCACCAGCCAGTCCACCTCTTGCTCCACATCGTCGCGGCGCCCGGCCATGCGGTAGCGCCGCGCCCAGGGGTTGCCCGGCCAGCGCCACTCCAGTGGCGTGCTCTCCCAGAAGAAGGTGCCGGGGGTGGGGAAGCGCCGGCGGGTGGGCTGCACGGCGCCGTCCGGGTAGCGCAGCCGCGGCCCCACCACCGCCACGTCCGGGTGGGCGTCCAGGTAGCGCACCAGCCGCGGGATCGCCTCGCCCACCACCTCGGTGTCCGGGTTGAGGAGCAGGACGTAGTCCAGTTTTGCGTTTTGCATTACTCGCCGCAAGGCAAGGTTGTTCCCCCCCGCGAAGCCCAGGTTGCGGCCGGCCTCCAGCAGCAGCACCTCGGGGTGCGCGGCGCGCAGCATGGCGGGCGTCCCGTCGGCGGAGGCGTTGTCCACCACTACCACCCGGTAGACGATCCCCGAGCCGGCGAGCGAGGCGTGGACGCTGGCGATGCAGCGGCGCAGCAGCTCGCGCACGTTCCAGGAGACAATGATCACGGCCAGGGTCGTCATCGGGCACGCTCCAGGCCCTTGAGGTGGGCGTACTTCACCAACTCGAAGTAGGCCAGCGTGGCGCACAGGAACAGCCCGAGCGCGCCGTCGCGGTAGCCTTCGAGCGTCACGAAGCGGCGGTAGAGCTCGCGGGCTGGCGCGGCGGCGAAGGTGCGCCAGCGGGCGCGCACGCCGGAGCGATAGAGCGTTTGGGCCTCCTGCAGCGCGTAGGCGCCCTGCTTGCGCCACAGCTCGCCTAGGCGCTCGATGTTGAGGTGCACGAGGTGGCCGCACAGCACGCCGGCCGGCCCGTCTAGCTCAGCCACCTCGTGCACCAGCCGGGCCTCGTCGTAGCGGGCGCGGCCACGGCGCAGCAGGCGCAGCTGGCGGTCCGGGTACCACCCGCCGCCGCGCAGCGCCCGGCCGAAGAAGATATTGTAGCGTGGGATCCAGTAACCGGCGATGGTTGAAGATTGAGGATTCAAGATTGAAGATTGTTCGCTGCCGCCAGCGCTGTTCGTAGGAGAATCTTCAATGTTCAATCTGCCATCCGCAATCAGGCGCAACTCGCTTGCAAGCTCCTCCGTCACCCGCTCGTCGGCGTCCAGGAACAGCACCCAGTCGCCGTGGCACAGCTCCAGGGCGCGGTTGCGCTGGGCGGAGAAGCCGTGGAAGGGCGCGCTGTGGACGATCGCGCCCCGCTCGCGGCAGATGGCCGCCGTCCGGTCGGCGCTGCGTTCGTCCAGCAGCACCACCACCTCGTCCGCCAGCCCGGCCACACTGTCCAGCGCGGCGCCGATGTGGTGCTCCTCATCCCTGGCGATGATCGCTACCGACAACGTGAGCATGGTGCAGTGCGGATTTCACCACGAAGACACGAAGACATACTAGGACCACAGAAGTCCTCCGGTAGGGGCGGGGCGGGGAAGGCGAAGCCCTCCCTACAACGTCAGACGCATGATCTCGCCGGCGGCCCACGTCCGCGCGCGCAACTCGTCGCGCCCCAGGCGGCCATGGGCGTAGTCGCGCCAGGCGAGCAGGGCCATACGCAGCGCCCCGGCGCGGATGACGCGCGCGTGCCAGCGGGCGCGCCGCGCGCCGTAGTGGGCGTGGAAGAGGCGCATGCGGCTGGCGTAGAGCGCCACCTGCATGCGGGCGCGCAGCTGGCGGGTGGATGCGCCGCCCACGTGCGTCACGCGCGCGCGCGGCTCCTGCCAGATCGCCCAGCCAGCCCGCCGCACGCGCAGGCACCAGTCCACCTCCTCGGCGTACATGAAGTAGCCCTCGTCCAGCAGCCCCACCTGCGCCAGCACCTCCGGGCGCGTCAGGATGCACGCCCCGAGTGGGTGGTCGATCGGGAAGGGCGCCTCGCCCCGCTCCTGCGGGTAGCGGCCGTGCCACCACGAGCCATAGAGCCGGCCGGGGAGCGCCTCGCCGGGCGGGAACAGGTCGAGCGCGGTCATGAGCAGTGTCGGGAAGCGGAAGGCCGCCGGCTGGACGGTGCCATCCGGGTTCAGCAGGCGCGGCCCCACCGCCCCCACGCGCGGGTGGGCCGCCAGGAACGCCGCCAGGGTCTCGATCGCGCCCGGGTGCACGACAGTGTCGGCGTTGAGGAGCAGGAGATAATCAAGGGGTTGGGCCGAGTCCCCACCCCCCAAGGCCCGTAGCGCCGCGTTCGTCCCGGCCGCGAAGCCCAGGTTGCGGCCGGGCTCGACGAGCTCCACCTCGGGGAAGCAGGCGCGCACCATGGCCGCGCTCCCGTCGCGTGAGGCGTTGTCCACCACCACCACGCGCAGCGGCAGCGTGCAGGCCCGCAGCGACGTAAGGCAGGCGCGCAGCAACGCCCGCGTGTTGAAGGAGACGATGGCGACGCCGACGGATGACAGGGCGGCTGACATAGCGGCGCGGAGTGTAGCATGGGACGCGGCGCGGCGCAAGCGGCCGGCACACACGGGGTGTGCTCACGTCTTGCCGGTGCTGCGCCCCGCCCGGCCCGTGGGGTGTCCTCAGGGCCCGGCTGGCGAACTGCTCCGCAGGCCGCCTGCATGGCCTATGCCCCAGCCCGCGCAGGCGGGCTTTGCAGAGTCTAGCCCGCCGCGGGGTGCCCCCTGGACCCGGCCGGGCGTGGGAGGGCGCCACGTCCCGGTTTCATAGGGTAACGTTCATCAGCCGCCGGGCATGGTGGTGCGCCCGCACGACGTTTCGTCACACCCGCGCACACGCGTGCGATCGCTTCGTCATCGTTCTGTCATGTTATCCACATTTTGTGGAAACTGTGGAGGAAGGCCACGAAAGGTAGGGGGTAGGGGGAGTACCTGCGGCGGTCGCACAGCCAGATTACGGCCGGTGGTGATACAGCGGCGGGCCAGCGAG
>DATMBA010000173.1:0-8915 GCA_035559635.1 Roseiflexaceae bacterium | reverse complement strand
GGCGCGCTCACCGCCGATGTGGAGGGTGTGCGCGGCGGGCATCTGGTAGGCCAGCGCCCAGAGCAGCAGCCCGGTGAGCAGGGCGGACCACAGGGCGGGGGCGCGCGCGGCCGCCAACAGCAGGCGCAGCTCGCGGACGAGCCAGGATGCGATTGGCCACACCTCGCGTTCCCCTCCGATGTTGCCGCCGGCACGCGGCCCCGCCTCGCCGCGGATTATAGCAGGAAACCGCTTAAGGACCTGCGCGGTCCGCGCCCTTGGCGGGGGCCAGAGGGGGCCAGAGGCACCCCGCAAAAGAACCCCCGCGGGGTTTGTTGGGGGGGGCCATGTCCCGCCAGGCCGCCCGCGAATCGGGGGCGCGGGGTGGAGCCCCGCCGGGGGTTTGGGGGCCGTAGGCCCCCAAACAGGGTCTTCCCATATCGTTTTCGGAGGGGCTTCGCCCCTTCACACCTCCCGTGGGGGGTGCGGGGGCGGTGCCACCGCGCAACTCCTGTCAGATTACAGACTATTCATAGGGCTTGACAGTCTTAACATTGTTTACTACTATAGCGCCACGCACACTTTTCCTCCAATGCACCGCTCTGGCCGTGTGTGGGCATGCCTCACTACGGTTTCATTATAGTGCGTTGCATTGAGTTCTAAAGTGGGGATGGGCTAGGGGAGGGCGAAGCCCTCCCCTAAAACCCCGCCCCAACGTTAGCTTTCAGCGCAGCGTGCTATAGCATAATAGTGCACAGGTATCTGGTGTAGCCTGTTATCTACGTTTCTGAAGACGCCCCGCGTGCGGGGCTTGCTTCGGTGTGTCCGCCGAACTCAAAGGAGAGGAAGGTATGCGCAGAAGGTTCCCCACGCTCGCCCGACTGGTCGCGCTGCTTGCGCTTGTGACGCTGATGGCATCACTGGCAGCCCCGGCCACCGCGGCGAACGAGACCAGCGATGTCGCGAGCACACAGGGCTTTCGCAAGGCCGTGACGCTGGCGGGCATCCGCGAGCACCAGGCAGCGTTCCAGTCCTTCGCCGACCAGTTCGGGGGCAACCGGGTATCCGGCGGCGCCGGCGGGTTCGACGCCTCGGCGCAGTACGTCTACGACCGGATGGCCGCCGCCGGGTACAACGTGAGCTTCCAGGAGTTCACTTTCACCTTCGTGGGCGACCGGACGCCGCCGGTGCTGGAGCAAGTATCGCCCACGCCGGCGACGTATGTGGACGGTGTTGACTTCGCGACGATGTCGTATTCGGGCAGCGGTGATGTGACGGCGCCGTTGGTGGCGGTTGACCTGGTCGTTCCAGCACCTGGCCCGGGGGCAACCACCAGCGGCTGCGAGGCGGCGGATTTCGCCGGCTTCCCGGCTGGCGCGATCGCGCTGATGCAGCGCGGTACATGTACGTTCCGCGCGAAGGCCGATAACGCACGTGCGGCCGGGGCGTCGGGCGCGATCATCTTCAACGACGGTGGCGATGCCGGCCGCCAAGGAGTTATCTTTGGCACGCTGAGTCCGCCCCCGCACTCATTGCCGGTTGTCGGGACAACCTTCGCCCTCGGTGACAATCTGCGCAACGGCGTCCTGAACGGCCCGACTGGCGTGACGGTGCATCTGAAGACGGATATGATCGCTGAGGCCCGCCCGACGCGCAACGTGATCGCCGAGACGCCAGGGGGTGATCCGAATCGCGTGATCGTGATCGGCGCGCACCTCGACAGCGTCACACGTGGGCCGGGCATCAACGACAACGGCAGCGGTTCGGCCACGATCCTGGAGATCGCGGAGGTGTTCGCGGCGCAGGGGCGCGAGGCGCGCAACAAGCTGCGCTTCATGTGGTACGGCGCCGAGGAGTTCGGGCTGATCGGCTCGACCTTCTACGTCAACAGCCTGAGCCAGGCGGAGCGTGACCAGATCGAGTTGATGCTGAACTTCGATATGATCGGCTCGCCGAACTACGTGCGCTTTGTCTACGATGGCGACAACTCGGCCTTCCCGGTCGGGCCAGGCGTGCAGCTTGGGCCGCCCGGCTCGGGCGAGATCGAGCGCGTGTTCCGCGACTACTTCACCTCGCAGGGGCTGGCGAGCGAGCCGACGCCGTTCAGCGGCCGGTCGGACTACGGCCCGTTCATCACGAACGGCATCCCGGCCGGCGGTCTGTTCACCGGCGCTGAGGGGGTGAAGACGGCCGGGCAGGCGGTGATCTACGGCGGCATCGCGGGCACACAGTACGACCCATGCTACCACCTGGCCTGCGATACCTTCGCTGGCACCGGCGACGGTCCGAACGCCACGGCGCCGGGCCTGGGCCTCAAGGCGCTCGATGAGATGTCCGACGCGGTGGCGCACGCGGTGCTGTACTTCTCGAAGCGCGACTTCGCGAAGAACCCGCTGGTGAACCCGGCGGCCGCGGTGGGTGGCACGACGGGCACGACCGGCGGCGGTGGCCTGCACGACCACGACGACGAGCGCGTCGCGCGGTAGCCACAGTCCGGTTTGGGGGGAGGGTGTCAGGGAGGGCTTCGCCCTTCCCTGGCCCTCCCCCTTTTCGCTGTGTATATCGGCACGGAGGATCCGGGGTTCAGGGAGGGCTTCGCCCTTCCCTCCCCGGCAGAACGTGCATCGTTCAACGTGCGCAACTACCGCGGCACGTGCTCGTGGGCGTGGTAGCTGCTCCGCACCAGCGGGCCGCTCTCCACGTGCTTGAAGCCGCGCCGTAGCCCCTCGGCCTTGAACATGGCGAACTCGGCGGGCGTCACGTAGCGGTCGATCGGCCAGTGGGACCTGGTGGGCGCCAGGTACTGCCCGATCGTCATCACGTCTACGTCCGCGGCGCGCAGGTCGTCCATCACCTGCAGCACCTCCTCGTTGGTCTCTCCGGCGCCTACCATCATGCCGCTCTTGGTGACGGTCTCGGCGCCGCCGAGGGCGCGGGCGCGGCGCAGCAGCTCGAGGCTCTGGCGGTAGCCGGCCTTTGGGCGGAAGCGGCGGAAGAGGCGCGGCACCGTCTCGATGTTGTGGTTCAGCACGTCCGGCCGGGCCTCCATCACCATGGCCAGCGCCTCCCAATTGCCGTCGAAGTCCGGGATCAACACCTCGACCTTGCACGCCGGCAGGCGGCGGCGGATGGCGCGGATGGACTCGGCGAAGATGTGTGCCCCGCCGTCCGGCGCATCGTCCCGGTTGACGCTGGTGAGCACGGCGTGGCGCAGGCGCAGGTGCTCCACCGCCTCGGCGATGCGCTCCGGCTCCTCTTCGTCGATCGGGGCCGGCTTGCCCTTGGCGATCGCGCAGTAGCGGCAGCCGCGCGTGCAGACCTCGCCGAGCAGCAGGAAGGTGGCGGTGCGGTGGTTCCAGCACTCGCCGATGTTCGGGCAGCGCGCCTCCTCGCACACCGTATGCAGGCGCTTGGCGCGCACCAACTCCACCACGTCCTCGTAGTTCGCGCCGGCCGGCGCGCGCACCTTGAGCCACTCCGGGCGGCGGGCGGCCGGCGGCTGAGGGGCGGCTACCAGCGGTATGATATCTGCCATAGCAGGCGCCTTTCGTCACAGATGCGGGAGGGTCTCAGGGAGGGCTACGCCCTCCCTGGCCTCCTCCACAAACACCGGCGTCACCCCGAACACCCGCCCGAACGAGCGGGCGACGGCCTCCTCCACCGTGGCCAGCGGGGGGGTGTGCGGGCCGAGCAGACGCTCCAGCGACGTCACGCCGCGGTCGGCGATGCCGCACGGCACGATCTGGCGGAAGAAGCGCAGGTCGGTGGTGACGTTGAGGGCGAAGCCGTGTTGGGTGACGCCGGAAGCCGTGAGCTTCACCCCGATGGCGCAGATCTTCTCGCCGGCCACCCACACCCCCGTGAGGCCGGGGATGCGCCCGGCCTGGACGCCGAACCCGGCCAGGGCGTCGATCACCGTCTCCTCCAGCATGCGCAGGTAGCGGCCGAGGTCGCCGCCGTGCTGCGAGAGCTTGAGGATCGGGTAGGCCACCACCTGGCCCGGCCCGTGGTAGGTGATGTCCCCGCCGCGGTCGATCTCGAACACTTGCACGCCCTGGGCTGCCAGCGTCTCGGGCGGCGCCAGCAGGTGCCCCGGCCGGGTGGCCCGCCCGAGGGTGTAGGTGTGCGGGTGGCTGGTGAGCAGCAGTGTGTCGCCCGCAGCCCCGGACGAGCGCCGTGCCACCACGGCGCGCTGCAGCTCCCATGCCGCGGGGTAGGCTAGCTCGCCGAGGCGGAGCACCTGGATGCTGCGGGGTTGGGCCTGCGCCATCATAGAGTGGTAGTGTACCACAAGGCGGCGGGCAGTGGCTACGTCAGCTCATCGGCCGGGTAGGGCCGATGCGTTCTGGGCGGAGCACCACGCCCGGCCCGTGAACGGGCGGGCTATTTGTCGCAAAGGCCGCCTGCGCGGCCTGAACGGCAGCCCGCACCGGCGGGCGGGGAGAGCCCGCTGCGGGGTGCCCGCTGGGCCCCGCCGGGCGTGGGACGGCGCCTTATGCCCACGGAGTTCGTAAACGTTCATCACCGGCTGGGCGCTGCCGGGCGTGGCGAGAACATACGCCCTAGGCGGCCGGGTTATCTCGATGGCCGCGGGTGGCGTACCAGGCGA
Source organism: Roseiflexaceae bacterium (assembly GCA_035559635.1). GTDB lineage: Bacteria > Chloroflexota > Chloroflexia > Chloroflexales > Roseiflexaceae > CALJIC01. The sequence goes on along the minus strand of DATMBA010000173.1, from coordinate 4,327 downwards.
AGGCTGATGCACGTTGCCGCTGTAAACGGGTATCTGGCTTCGTCCCACGCCCGGCACGCGGGGTGCCCGCTGGGCCCCGCGGGCTATCCGTTGCGAAGGCTACCTGCGCGGCCGGGGTGCGCGCCGGGCCCCAGCCCGCGCAGGCGGGCTTGGCAGAGTCTCGCCCGCCGCTTCAGCGGCCGGGCCTGGTGGAGAGCTGGGGACGTTGACAGCGCCCTCCCCACCCGCCGCTGCGTGCTATAATTCTGCCGACTGGAAAGGGCGAGAACGTGTCTCTGCGCACCCGGCTGACGCTCTACTACGTCGGCTTCTTCGCGGCGGCGCTGCTGGCGCTGGACATCGGGCTGTTCATCATCGTGCGCCAGGCGCTGATCGGCGCGATCGACAACGAGCTGCGCCTCGGCGCCCAGCTGCTGCAACAGGGCTTCGCCGAGAGCAACCAGACCCTGCGCGGCTATTTCGACGGCGACCGGGTGGTGGTGCTGCTCAACACCCCGCGCGTGAGCGGGTTCAGCGGCACCGATCTGGTGGTGCAGGTCTACGAACGCACCGGCTCGGTGGCCGCGCGCTCGCCGAATCTGCGTGAGCAGATGGCGATCGACCAGAAGGTTTTCGCGGCGGCGCTGAACCGCGAGTTGACGATCCGCACTGTCGGCGCGGGTGCTGGCCGGCGGCGCGAGATCGTTGCCCCGCTGATCCTGCCCCACCCGGTGAGCGGCGAGGCGGAGGTGGTGGGGGTGGCGCAGCTGGCCCGCTCGATGGACGAGACTGAGCTGGCGCTCAGCATCTTCGCCTATGCATTGCTAGGCGGCGGCGTGGTGGTGCTGCTGGCCGCGGCGCGCGGCGGCGCCTGGCTCACCCGCGCGGCGTTCCGCCCGATCGAGGAGATCGCTGCCACCGCCCAGAGCATCGTCCGCGCCGAGGACCTGAGCCGGCGCGTGCCGGTGCCCGCCGCGCAGGACGAGCTGCAGCGCCTGACGGTCACGGTCAACGAGTTGCTGGCGCGCCTGGAGGGGCTGTTCGGCGCCCAGCGGCGCTTCATCGCCGACGTGTCGCACGAGCTGCGCACGCCGCTGGCGGCCATGCAGGGCAACCTGGAGGTGCTGGCCCGTGGCGCCTCGCGCGACCCGCAGCTGCTCGGCGAGTCGCTCGAGGACATGCGCCGCGAGGTGGCGCGCCTCATCCGCATGACGAACGACCTGCTGCTGCTGGCGCGCAGCGACGCGGGCTTCGAGCTGCGCCGCGAGCCGGTGGAGCTGGACACGCTGCTGCTCGAGGTCCACCGTGAGTTGCGCCCGCTGGCCGGCGCGGTGCAGCTGACGATCGGCGAGGAAGACCAGGTGGTGATCCAGGGCGACCGCGACCGGCTGAAACAGGCGCTGCTGAACCTGGGGATCAACGCCATCCAGCATACCCCGCCCGGCGGTACGGTGCAGCTGGCCCTCGGCCAGCAGGGGCCATGGGCGGTGCTCTCGGTGGCTGACACCGGCGCCGGCATCCCGGCTGAGGACCTGCCGCACATCTTCGACCGCTTCTACCGCGCGGACCGCTCGCGCAGCCGTAACCGCGGTGGCGCCGGCCTGGGCCTCGCGATCGTCCGCTGGGTGGCCGAGGCCCACGGCGGCCAGGTGACAGTCCACAGCCAGCCGGGCGTCGGCAGCACCTTCGCCCTGTTCCTGCCGCGGGATCGCGCGGCGCCCCTCGCCGCAGAGGCGCCGGCGCTCTCGCAGCAAGCGGCATGACGAGGGGAGGTTCGCAGGGGCGTGCCCCTCCGACCCATGAACTGTGGAGGCCGTAGGCCCCATGTCCGCGCGCGTGCGCGCGCATTGCATATGCGCTTCCTCACCGTCGCCGACGAGATCGTCCCGGCTGTGTACAGCCTCAACATCAAGGAACGCTTCCGGGACGTGCAGTGCGCGCTCGGATGTGGCGACCTGCCCTTCTACTATCTGGAGTTCATCGTCACCACGCTCGGCATCCCGTGCTACTACGTATTTGGCAACCACGACCAAACGGAGGAGACCGACGGCGGCGAGCAGCTCCACGCGCCGCGCGGCTGCATCTCGCTCGAGGGGCGCTGCGAGCGCTTCGGCGGGCTTATTCTGGCTGGACTCGGCGGCAGCATCCGCTATAATAATGAGAGCGGCCCGCAGTATACCGAGAGCCAGATGCTGGTGCGCATGTGGCTGCTGGCGCCGCGCCTGCTGCTCAACCGGCAGCGCTACGGCCGCGCCGTGGACGTGGTGCTGACGCACGCGCCGCCGCTGGGCATCCACAACGGCCCGGATTGGCCGCACCGCGGCTTTCGCGCCTTCCTGACGCTCATGGACTACTTTCGGCCGCGTTACCTCATCCACGGGCACATCCACCGCTCGTACAACGTCCGGGCGGTCACCGAGACGCGCTACCGCGACACGCTGGTGCTGAATACGGCGGGCTACCGCGTCTTATCTGTCGATCTGCCGGATCGGGGTGATGCTAGAGCAACCCCTTGTGATGTGTAACCGTGCGCCAGCACAAAGCGGGGTGTAGGGGCGCGGCCCCCGAGAATGCTGTTGCCCCGCTTTCCATGTCCGATAGGACTGCGATATGAGCAGTGGCAACTCGTGGTACGCCAGGCGCTCGCGCGCGCAGTTCGACGAGGCGCGCCGCAAGGCGCTGATCGCCGCGATCCTGGACATGCTCCGGCGCGAGCCGACGGAGATGCTCTCGTTCCAGGAGGTGCGCGCCCGGCTCAACGTGCGCGGCCAGCGCTACCTCGGCCATCAGACGGTGCCGCTGGATCGGATCGTCGGCAGCGAGGGGCGCTACAGCGACTTCGACCGGCGCTTCCTGCCGCGCTCGAACGCCACGAAGAGCCGCTGGACGCGCGTCAACAGCGCCGCGCTGCAGGACGTGCACCTGCCGCCGATCGAGCTCTATAAGATCGGCGACATCTACTTCGTGCGCGACGGCAACCACCGCGTCTCGGTGGCTCGCCAGCGCGGCCAGCAGGACATCGACGCCTTCGTCACCGAGCTGCAGGTGGATGTGCCGCTCGACCCGGACCTCTCGGTGCACGACTTGCTGCTGATGGAGGAGTACAGCGACTTCCTGGAGTGGACGGACCTGGCTCGCCTGCGCCCGGAGCAGCGTATCGAGTTCAGCGAGACCGGCGGTTACCTGGATCTGGTGCGGCACATCAATGCACACCGCTACTACATGGGCCTGGAGCAGCAGCGCCCGATCGAGCGCGATGAGGCGGTGGCCGACTGGTACGACAACGTCTACATGCCGGTGGTGCGGGCGATCCGCGCGCACGACGTGCTGCGGCACTTCCCCGGCCGCACCGAGGCCGACCTGTACCGCTGGATCATGGACCACCGCTGGTACATGCGCGAGCGCACCGGGGCGGACCCGGGGCCTGAGGAGGCGACCGAGGACTACCTTGAGCACTTCGGGCAGCGGAGACTCACCGATGCGATCGAGAACATGCTGCGGGATGCGATGGGGCGCATCAAGCTCGGCCTCTAACACGAAGGCACGAAGGCACGAGGGATCAATAATCCTTCGTGCCTTCGTGTTTTCGTGTCCGCGCTATGCCGCCTGACGCGCGGTGGCAAGCAGGCCGGTCCCGAGGGCCAGCAGCGCCAGGCCGAGCACTAGCGGCGTGCTGCTGGGCTCCGGGCCGGCGGTGCGCGGCAGCACAGCGGGCGCGCCGGCCACGGCGGTGGGCGGCGGTGCGGACGGGCTACGGAAGGCCAGGTGCTGGATCACCGTCCCGCCCGGCAGCAACTCGACCGTCAGCGGCTCCTGGGCCGGCGTGCCGCGGCCCTCGGGCAGGCTCAGCGCGATACGGTAGGTGCCCGGCGGCAGGCCGCTGATGTCGTAGTTGCCGTTGGCGTCCGTCGTGACTGTGCGGTCGCCCACCGTGACGCTCACGCCGGGGGCGGGCGCGCCGGTGGTCAGGTCAATCACCGTGCCGGCGATGCGCCCCGGCGCCGGCTCACGATCCTCGCCGCCCTCCTCGCGCTGCGAGACGGGCGTGAGCGTGGGCCGCGGCGGCAGGCCCTGGGCGGCCGCAGGCCCCGGCAGCGCGCCGATCCCCCATAGCAGGCAGAGCAGGCCGGCCAACACTGCTACCGTTCCGAGTCGTCGCATGCGGTTCTCGCTCCTTGCTGTGCTACTGGTCCACCACAATGATCGCGGTGGGCGGGTCGTCGGGGGCCAAGCGCTCCCCTGCATCCCGCCCGAAGGGATGTGGCAGCGTGGAGTTCCTCTGAAACCCCACCGCAGGTAAGACATGGTTCCGCGGCGCGGCCTTCAGCCTTCCAGTCTGGGGAGGCTC
>DATMBA010000172.1:0-5091 GCA_035559635.1 Roseiflexaceae bacterium | reverse complement strand
GGCGGCGGCCAGCGCCGCCTGCGCGCCGCGCAGGTCGCCCGCGGCCAGGGGGCGCTCCCACACCTGCCAGCACTCCTCGCCCAGCGACCGGCAGGCGGCGCTCACCTGCTGCGCTCCGGCGCGCAGCTGCTCCAGATGCGCCAGGCTCTCCTCAGCGGCCGGGGGGCCGCCGGCCTCCAGCGCGCTCTGCCAGATGCGCCGGCAGCCCTCCAGCGTCTCGCCGCAGCTCGCCTCCACCTGCCTCGCCCGCTCCAGCACCGCCTCCAGCACGCTGACCGTCCGCTCGACGGCGTCCAGGTCGCCGGAGGACCAGGCGGCGTGCCAGCCCCCGGCGCAGGGCGCCGGGTACGCCTTACAGGCGCCGTCCAGCGCCACGGCGCGCGGCAGGAGGTCGCGCGCCCGCTGGATGGCGTGGCCGCCGCCGATATCGAGCGACTCGGCGATGCGCTTCAGCGGGGCGGGCGCCGCTACCTCGGCGGCAGCCGCTTCCTGCACGAGCTGGCTGTAGGCGCCCAGCAGCCCGATGGCCGCGGTGAGGTCGGCGGCGAGCTGCGCGGCCGGCTCCGGCAGCGTGGGCAACGGGCGCCAGGGGGTGGCGCAGGTGAGCGCCAGGCGCGCGCACAGCTGCCGGACCTCGCCCACCTGCCGCAGCGCCGCCACCAGCGGGTGCAGCAGCGCCTCGGCATCGCGCATCTCCGGCGTGAACGCCTCTGGCGCGGGCCGGCCTTCCTGGAGGGCGGGCGACGGGATCGCGCCCCGCCGCCAGTCGGCCTCGGCGAGCGCCAGCCACTCCGGCAGCGCCAGCTGCTCGGCCTCGGCCAGCCGCTGCGCCAGCCACAGGGCGCTGCGCAGCTCGATCCAGCGCCGCACCTCGTCCGCGCCGAAGGGGAAGACCATACCGTCGAAGATCGCCGAGAGGTCCTTGCCGGAGGCCAACTCCAGCGCGACCATCAGCCGCCAGCTGTCCACCCGGCGCCGGCCGTCGCTCAGCTGGCGCAGTGTGGTGCGCAGCAGGTCCGGGCCGACGGCTGCGGCCATGTCGCGGAAGACCTGCGCGCCACGGCGGTAGATGCAGCGTGAGATACGCCGCTCGGCCGCCAGTGCCACCCCCTCACAACGGCTGTCCGGCTGCGGGGAGACGAGCGGGGTGGGCAACTCGGCGGCGGCCAACTCGGTCAGGTAGTCGGCGTAGCCCTCCACCATCCAGCCCTCGGCGAAGGTGTCGGGCCGCGCCCAGTAGTGAGCGGCCTCGTGCACCACCGCCCACTCGAAGCTGCTGGCGTGCAGGTAGATCACGCCAGCGTCGGTGTGGACCCCGTCCGCACCGAGGTCATCCATCTCGGCGGTGGGCAGGATGATGATCTCACGCTCCATGCCGCCGAGGTCGTGCACGCCGGCGTGGCGCTCGAGCGCCGGCAGCGCCACGGCGATCAGATCGAGCATGCGGAGGGCCTGGAGGCGCTGGGCGGCGGGCGCACAGACGCGCAGGGTGACCTGCTGCCCGCCGAGCGTGACGGTCGTCTCATCGATCGCGGTGAGGGTCCCCCCCATGCGGAGGAGCGCCTCGCGGACGGGTGGTGGGAGCGCGACGAGCATGGCGTCGCAGCTGTGGAACGAGGCGGCGGGGGCGGCGGCGGCGGGAATGGGAGCGAGCAGCGCCAGCGCCAGTATACCGATCAGCAGGCGGGCGGTCCACATAGGTGCCTCCTTTCGCTGCGCCGGGGGCGCCCTCCATTGCCAGACGGGCGGAACAGGAGCGAGGGGTGGCAGGGAGGGCTTGCCCTCCCTGACCTCCCAGCGTGTCCAGCGTTTCGCGCTAGGGCGCCAGGCTGATGCCGCCACTGGCGAAGAGGCCGAGGAGGATGAGGGCGGCGAGTAGCAGCGGGAGGCAGCCGAGCGAGGGGTACGCCGGCTGCTGCGGCATCAGGACGACGAACGGCTGAGGGGGGGTGGGCGCGCCCGGGTGGAAGAGGAGCAGCAGTAAGAACACGATCGCCGCCAGCAGGAGGAGGGCGTCCATCGCAGGTCTCCTTTCACATCGGCCGGCGCGAGAGGGGTGGTATAAGATTCTTACAACGCTCGCAATAAGATAATAAGTAGTAGATGAACATTTGTCAATAGAACAGGCGTATAAGATTTATTGCAATTCTTCCTGTACCGTCGTATACTGTGCGCATGCCGGGGACTCCAGGTGACAGGCGATGGATGACAGGTGATGGGTGACAGGGGTGCTGAAGCCGAGCCCCTATGACCCATGACCCATGACCTATCGCCTCCCACCTATCGCGCCCACGGGATGGAGAGGAGCCAGCGATGGAGCACCTCGACGCAGCGCTCAACCCTGCCGATCACCCGGCCTTGGCGCTCCTGCCGCCCGGCGCGACGGTGCGCCCGCGCTACCGCGCCATCCACGACCAGCTGCTGGCCTGGGGGCTGCCGGGCTGGCTGGCCGCGCTGGGGCTGCTGCTGCGGCCGATCGAGCGCCGCGTGGTGGCGCCCGCTGCCGTGGCCGCTGCGCTGGGGCCACAGGCCGGCGAGACCGCCGCGGCTCTGGCGGAACTGAGCGGACCGGTGCCGCGCCAGCCGCTGCAGCACCTGGAGCGGGCCTGGAAGACCTTCGTGCTCATGAACCTTCACCCGCCTGCCGCCGTGCTGAAGATCGCCGAGCTGCTAGTGCGGCTGCGCCAGACGCAAGATGCGGACATCGATGAGCGCGCCGAGGCGCTCGTGGCGGTGGCGCAGGCCGCTTCGCGCCTGGGCATGTGGGACGTGCGCTACGAGTTGCGCGACATCGCCGCGCGCCTGGCGGACCCCCACCTGGCGCAGCGCGCGGTGGCGCTGCTGGATCAGACCTGTGAGCTGCGCGCCCGCTTCTTCGACGACATGCGCCGCCAGCTCGACGGGCTGCTGGGCGCCCAGCGCATCAGGGCGCGCGTCGAGCGCCGGCAGCACCCGATCTACCGGCTGGTAGAGGAAGGGCTAGAGAGCCTGCATGGCCCGACCCCCTGGGCCGACACCGTGCATGTGCTGGTGGGGAGCGTGCCGGACTGCTACCGCGCCCTGGGGGCGATCAACAGCGCCTACCGCGCGCTGGGCACCCGGCTGCGCGACTACATCAGCGGCCCGAAGGAGAATGGCTACCAGGCGATCCAGACGGTGATCGAGTACACCTCGGCGCCGGGCCAGCACGCCGTGCCGGTGGCCATCCACATCACCACCGCCGCGATGGCGCACTTCAACCGTCATGGATTCCTGGCCTCCCTGAGCGGCGCCCCGGTGCCGCTCGACCGCCCGGTATGGTGGGAGGACCGCCACCGCTGGCTGGAGGCCTACCGCGGCCGCTCGGGCGAACTGTTCGCCTTCACCCCCAGGGGCGAGGCGATCATGCTGCCCGCCGGGGCCACCGTGTTGGACTTCGCCGTGCGGGTGCACCTGGAGCTGGGGGTCTACTGCCGCGGCGCGCTGCTGAACGGCGAGTATGTCTCCCCCGGCGAGCGGCTCGCGCCGGGCGACATCTGCGAGGTGCTGATCGATCAGCACGGCGGCCGGGTGGACCAGCGCATGCTGGACCTGGCGGTGACGAAGCCGGCCAGGACCCGCATCCGCCGGGCGCTGCAGAAGGGCATGGACGGCGCGGCGCGTGGCCGGGCGATCTTCCGCGAGCTGCTGGCGCGCCGCCTGGAGCAGCAGGGCGTCCACGCCAGCGAGGCGCAGATCGAGGCCCAGCTGGCCATCCTCTGCCGCTGGCGCGGCTACCAGACGGTGGAGGCCTTCTTCCGCGCGGTGGCGCGCGGCGAGACCGCGCCGGACCGGGCGGTGCAGGCGGTGGTAGAGAGCGTGCTGGTGCCGCGGCTCGCGTACGACGCGCTGCCGGCACCGGTGCGGGCCCGCGCCGAGCGGGTGCGTCTGGCCCAGTGCTGCTGGCCGCGGCCGCCGCAGCCGGTGGTGGCGGTGGCCATCCACGGCGGCCGCCAGCTCAAGATCCACGCCGCAGAGTGCGGCAACGCCGCCGGGGGAGGCTACTCGCTGGCGTGGCGCCAGGACGAGGAGCAGACCTACGCCGCCGATGTGCTCTACGAGAGCTGGGACCGGCCAGAGCTGATCCACCAACTCGCCGCGGCGCTCGATGCGGTGGGCGGGGTCAACATCCGCGCCTTCCACGCCGAGGTGCCCGAGCCGAGCCTGGCTCGCATCCGATTCTCGTTCGAGGCCCCCAGCCGCGAAGCGATCGAGCGAGTGCGCCAGGCCCTGCTGCGCCAGCCGGAGCAGCGCCGCGTCGAGCTGCGCGCGTTGACGCTGATCGAGGGCGGCTTCCGCGACGCCACCCCGCTGGACAACCCCTACGGGCCGCAGCCGGTGGGTCGCTGGCCGCTGTTCATCGGCCGCACCGACGAGGTGGGCATGATCGTGGCCCGGCTCACCGCCCGGGACGGCGCGCGCCATGTGCTGGTGCACGGGCCGAAGCGCATCGGCAAAAGCTCGCTGCTGGAGCATCTCTCCCGCTACCATCTGCAGGAGTTCCGGGCGCCGCCGCCGCTCGATCTGCAGGGCCTCCCCGCCAGCGAGTTGCGCTTCGCGCGCCTGGTTGCGCGCCTCTCCGAGCTGATCGCCCACAAGGCCGGCGCGCGTGCCCACGCCAGCCCGCTCGACCCCGCCGTGATCGAGCGCGACCCCATCCGCGCCCTCGGCGCCTTCCTCGCCGACCTGCGCGCCCGCAACGACCTGGACCGCTTCGTGGTGCTGATCGACGAGATGGGCGTGGTGGCCCGCCGCCTGGGCGGCGGCCTGGAGCACGAGTTCTTCGACCAGTGGCGCGCGCTGCTCAACGACGAGCACGTCTACCAGCACCTGGCCTTCGTGGTGGCCATGCCGGACTACGCGCTGGAACAGGTGGCCGGCGAGGACGACGGCCACGCCCGCCCGGCGCTGCGCCTCGGCGAGCTTGGCCTCTCGGTGCGCCTCGGCGTGCTGGACGAGCGCGAGGCGCGCGAACTGATCACCACACCAGTGCGCAGCCACCTGGAGTACGCGCCGGGGGACGTGGAGCGGCTGCTGGCCGAGACCGGCGCGCACCCCTACTACATCCACCTG
>DATMBA010000171.1:0-2508 GCA_035559635.1 Roseiflexaceae bacterium | reverse complement strand
GGCCGTTGGCGCGGGCCCGCCGCTGGCTGGTCACGCCGGTCATCGGCGCCGGCGCCCTCGTCGATCACCACGACCTCGGGCGTATCGACCTCCTCCTGCTCGAATATCGGCGTGATGGTCGGCGCGCCGGCCACCTCCTCGGTGGTGTGCGCGGGCAGCTCGGGATGGCGCACGCCCGGCAGCTTCCAGACGTTGGCGCCCTGCTCGCTGGCCAGGAAGATCACCGCGCCGAGCAGGTGCGCGCCCTTCAGCCGCACCAATCGGGTCTTGCTCGTCAGAACATCCTCGCGGCTGTCCTGGGTTGGGTCCAGCGCCAGCACCACGCCGTCCACATGGGGGCCGAGCAGTGCCGCGTCCGGCCCATCGAGCGCGGGCGGCCCATCGAAGATCACCACGTCGGCGGTCCCACCGAGCACTTGCACCAGGTCCGGCCAGCGCTGCGAGGGTAGCAGCGTCGGGCCGCTCTCGACACGGGCGGGTGCCGGCAGCAGCGCGACGTTCGGGAGCTGCGTGGGCGCCAGGAAGCCCCAGATGTCGGCGGGGTTGCCGCTGGCGATCCGCGCCCAGGGCAGCGTGTTGGGATGCGCCGCCAGCAGGCGGGTCAGATGCGCCTCGGTGGGGTCCACATCCACCAGCAGCACCCGGCTGCCGGAGCGGGCGAACAGATCCGCCAGATCGATCGAGAGCGTGGCGCGGGCCTCGCTGGAGTGCGGGCTGGTGATGACCAGCGTCCTGGTGCCGTGCTCAGCCGCCGCCAGCAGGATGTTGGTCTGGACATTGCGCACCGCCATCAGCCGGCTAGTGGCGAACTCGCCGGTGGCCGCGCGGATGGGCGGACCCTTCGGCACGTTGCCGAGCATCTTCACATCGAAGCGGTTCTCGAGGTCGCGCGGGGTGCGCCAGCGGGTGTCCACACGGTCCAGGATGAGGACCGCGGCGACAGCCAAGACGAAGCCGGCAAGCGCCGCCACGGCGATCATCACCCGGCGCTGAGACGGCAGCGGCGCCACGGCCGGCCGGGCGCTCTCGAACACCGACAGACTGTTGACGACGCTGTTGTTCTTGAGGAAGAGCAGCCGGCTGTAGGTCTCCTGCTCCTGCGATAGGCTGGCCTGCAGCTGGACCAGCTTCTGATTGATCTCCGCGAGGTCGCTGGCGGAGCCGGCCTGCTTCTGGCGCTCGGCGGTGGCATTGATCGTCGCCTTGATTTGCTCGATGCGGGCTTCGCTATCACGCAGTTGCCCCAGGAGCGCCTGCTGCTCAGCGGCGATCTTATCCGGCGAGGTCGGGCTATAGGCGATCAGTTGGGCGGCGATGGCGTTGGCGATCGCCGCGGCGCGCTCCGGGTTCGAGTCGATGATGCTGATCTCCAGCAGGTTAGCCTTCGCGACCACCTGGGTTCTCAGCATCTCGTCGCGGATGACCTCCCATGGGAAGCTGAGCTGAAGCTGTTCCTGCACCGCCTTCAGCACCGGCTCGCGCCGCGCCAGCTCACTGTAGAAACCGCCAAGCGCGCTGCCAAGCTGCAGCTCGTATGCCTGAGGCTGCTGGCTGGAGAGGGTGTTGCCGATCATCAGCGTTGCGCGGCTCACGTAGTACCTGGTCTCGTGCGCGCTGAGATAGTAAGCAGTGCCGGTCGCCAGTGCGACGGCCAGGATGATCACCCAGGACCAGCGGAGCAGGGTGCGGAGCAGTTGGACGATCTCGGGCCACGTTATCATCGATATCTCCTTCACCTGCCCTCGATGGGCGCCGTGAGCCGGCTCGAGGCCGTGAGGCGACCGCGCCAGGCATGGTTGTCTGGACGGCCCGGCGAGCTCAGCCCCTCACAGCCAAGAATCCAGTCCACCGCGCCAGAGAGATCGGCGGCGACCATATCGGCGGGATGCTGGTGCAGCTCGGGGAGGAGAAGCTGCTCGGCGCCGCGGCCGGTGCGCACCAGCACGCAGCGGCAGCCCACCGCCCGCCCTGCTGCTATGTCCGTCCATGCGTCCCCTACCATGTAGCTCCGCCGCAGGTCCACCCGCCACCTCACCGCCAGCTCCAGCAGCATCCCTGGCGCCGGCTTGCGGCAGCCGCAGCTGACCGCAGGGTCGTGCGGGCAGTAGCGTACATCGTGGATGTTACCGCCATGGAGCGCAACCTGGGCGAGCATGCGGGCGTGGATCTCCTCCACCGCCGCCGCGCTCACCACGCCGCGTCCAACGATCGCCTGGTTCGTCACGACGAACACCGGCAGGCCCGCCGCGTGCAGCCGCTGCAACGCTGCCAGCGCACCCGGCACGAAGGCGAACTCCCGCCACTCCCGCACGTGCTGGGCGCGGTTCTCATTGATCACCCCATCGCGGTCGAGAAAGATCGCACGCATCACGCAAGCCCTCACCCTACTCGTCCCAAGCGCTGCCACCGAGCGTCCCGGTGTGCAGCAGCACGCGCGTGCCCTCGAACTCGAAGGCGAAGCGCACCTGCTGCAGCCCCTGCGCCTCCAGCGCCGCCCGCACCCCCGCC
>DATMBA010000170.1:0-2234 GCA_035559635.1 Roseiflexaceae bacterium | reverse complement strand
GGCCACCAACCGCTCGTTCGAGTTCCGCAGCGGCGTGACGGTGTACCCGGCCGGGCCGTACCTGGCGCTGCTGCCGGGGGTGCTGTTCGGTCTGACGCCGAAGCTGGCGGTGCAGGGTGGGATCGCGCTGCTGGATGGGCTGGGGGCGCTGGCCACGGGGGCGCTGGCGCGGCGGCTGGGGCTGGGCGCGCGTGCGGCGCTGTTCGCCGCGCTGCTGTACGCCGCCCTGCCGGTGATGCTCACCTCCCTGTGGTTCGGCCACACAGCGCAGGTGTTCGGCCAGGGGTTGATGGCGCCGCTGGCGTTGGTGTTGCTTGCGGGGCTGGAGCGCGAGCGGGCGCGAAGCTGGCTGGTGGCCTGGGCGCTGCTGAGCATAGCGCTGCTCAGCCACATCGGCGTGTCGATCCTGGCGCTGGCCTGGCTGGCGCTGGCCTGGCTGGCGCTGCGCGGGAGGGTCTCGGGCCGGGCGTGGTGGCGCTTCGCACTGGTGCTGGCGGCGGGCGGCGCGCTGGGGCTGGCGCTGGTGTACGGCCCGGCGGCGCAGCTCAAGCTGGCCGAGTTTGGCAAGGTGGGGGAGCGGGTGGCGGGCGGCGGCGGGCCGGCGTACAACCTGATCTGGCGCGCATTCCAGATCTCGTTCTCCCCGCTGGGCTGGCTGCTGGCGCTGCCGGGGCTGCTGCTGCTCCGAAAGGTGAGGATGCCGCGCGGGGGAGCGGCGCTGCTGGGGGCGTGGCTCACGGCGGCGGCGGTGTTCTGGGCGGTAGAGATGGTGACGGCGCTGCAGGTGCGCTACCTGGTGTTCCTGGCGCCGCTGGCCTGCCTGCTGCTCGGGCGCGCGCTCGGCGAGCTGGCGGCGCGCGGGTGGGCGGGGCGCATCACCGCTTGGGCAGCGGTGGGGGCGGTGCTGGCACTGGGCTGCGCCACATGGTACACTGGCGTCTTTCAGAACGTCCAGATGTCCATGATCCCGCTCCTGCGCTGAGCACAGGGGGCGAGTCTACTCCGCGCGGCGATCCTCGACGTCGATCGTCAGCCGCGCGAAGCTGCCGCTGAACTGCTCGCGGATGAAATCGATCACGTCCTCCATGCGTTGGAAGTGGCGCTCGTCGCCGCTGCCGATGTGCTGAATGCGCCCGCGCCAGGCATCCGAATCGCCGCATGTGCTCTCCTGCACCACCACCCGTAGCAGGAATGACTCGACACGCCGGGTGCTCATCGCCGCCTCCTCTTACATCGTGCTGTGGGGATTGTAGGCAGGCGCTGTTACCTGGGCATAACCGGGGACAGCGGAGAGCGAGCGGAGCAGCGGAGAGCGAGCGGAGCACGCATTCCGCATTCCGCATTATACATTACGCATCAGGGCTGCTTTTTTCTCCCCCGGCGCTCGCGGCGGCGGCGGGCCAGATCGCCGGCATAGCGGTCCTGCCGGCCGGCGCGCCGCCCGCGCTCGACCATGATGCGCCAGGCGTCGTCCTCGCTCGGCGCGGTAGTCAATTCGTCGTCGCTGTAGCGGTGGGCCTGCCGCTCGTTGAGCGCGGTGAGCCGGCGCTCGTAGGCCTCCTCCTCCGGCGAGCGGTCCACCAGGTCCGCCCAGTAGCGCCAGAGGAAGAAGATTACGAGGCCCAGGACGATGGCGAAGACGATGTAGAGGACTGCGCCGGACATGTGCGCCCCCTTTGCATGGAGATACAGATCATTATAGCATCGTGAGGTTGCTCGGCCATGCCGCTTGAGATCATCCGCCTGCTGGCCTTCCAGGGGCCGAATATCCTGGCGCCGCAGCCGGGGGTGCTGCTGCAGGCGCGCGCCGATCGGGACCAGAGCCGGCGGCTGCGCTCAGCGCTGCGCGACGCCGCGCAGGGGGCTGGCATCGTGCTGGGCGCCCTGGATGTGGAGGCCCAGCCGGCGGGCGCGGGGCAGGTGCTGACGGCAAGCTTCACAACGCCGACGCCGGAGATCGGGGCGGCGGTGGCGCGCTATGTGGTAGAGGGACTGAACGCGCAGGAGGCGGGCGACGAGTCGTGGGATGCCGAGGGGCGGCTGTGGGAGCTGCGGCGCCGCTGGCGAGCGGAGGCGCTGCCGGCGGCGGCGTTGCGCCTGGTGGCCGAGGCGGCTGTGCGCGGCGTGCCGGCCTTCACACGGGCCGACGGGGCACTGCAGCTTGGCTATGGGGCGCGCAGCCTGGCGCTGGACCCGGCGGCGCTGGCCGTGCAGAGGCGCGGGGACGCGGCGCC
>DATMBA010000169.1:0-15703 GCA_035559635.1 Roseiflexaceae bacterium | reverse complement strand
CGCCCCCACACCCCCACGCTGCGGGCAGCGCCCGCTGATTTGAAAAGTATTGGGGCTAGGGCCAAAGGGCTTGATCCCGCGAGAAAGCGGCGTGGGTAGCGCAACAACATACGCTTCCGCATACTAGCGCTCGCGCGACGCAATAATCGAGATCCCGCCGTTGGAGAGGTCCCGCTGGATGACGCGCCAGCCGCGCCGCCGCCGCGCCGCCAACAGCAGCAGCCCAATCAGCCCGCGGTGCGAGACGGCGGCCACCGCCTCGGCGGGTGTGGCCGTGATGTGGTTGAGGGCCAGGCGCGCACGGCGGTAGCTGCTCAGCCAGGTCTCCTCCAGGCCGCGCGGCCAGAGCATGCGCACGTAGGAGCGTACGAAGAAGCGCCGCAGCGAGGCGGGCTGCAGCGGGCGCTCGCGTATCTGGGGCAGCACCTCGCGCAGCTCCTCCAGCACCACCGGCTCAAGGCCGAGTGCGGCGCCGATCGCAGCGGCCGTGCTGCGCGCGCGCACGAACGGGCTGGTGTAGAGCCGCTCGATGCCCACGCCAGCCAGGGAGGCGGCCACGGCCTGGGCCTGGCGCATGCCAAGCGGCGTGAGCGCCACCTCCGGCGAGCGCCGCAGGATGGCATTGAAGTCCTCCAGCGTCGTCCGGCGCTTCAGGTCCAGGATGTTCTCCTCGCTCTGGGCGTGGCGGATCAGGTAGACGCGCACCTGCCTTAGACCTCCTGAGCTTGCGATGCAGCAAGTGTACCACGAAGGCACAAGACCCGAAGCCTTTTCGTCCTTCGGGCCTTGTGCCTTCGTGGTACGCGGGCCTACTGGCCGTGGAAGCGCCGCAGGATCAGGGCCGAGTTGTGGCCGCCAAGCCCGATCGAGTTGGAGAGCGCCGCCTCGACGCGCAGCTCGCGGGCCTGGTTCGGCACGTAGTCCAGGTCGCACGCCGGGTCGGGCTGCTCGAGGTTGATCGTGGGCGGGATGCGCCCGTCGCGGATCACCAGCGCGCAGATGAGCGCCTCCACCGCGCCGGCGGCGCCCATCATGTGGCCGAGCATGGACTTAGTGGAGCTGACGGTCAGGCGGTAGGCGTGCGCGCCGAACACACTCTTGATCGCGCGGGTCTCGGAGGCGTCGTTCAGGGGGGTACCGGTGCCGTGGGCGTTGATGTAGCCCACCAGCTCAGGCGCCAGGCCGGACTTGCGCAGCGCCATGCGCATCGCGCGGGCCGCACCGGCGCCGGTCTCGTCCGCGGCCACCATGTCCACCGCGTCGCAGCTGTTGCCGTAGCCGACGATCTCGCAGACCACGGGCGCGCCGCGGGCCAGCGCGTGATCCAGGCTCTCCAACACCAGCGCGCCGGCGCCCTCGGAGAGCACGAAGCCGTCGCGTCGGGCGTCGAACGGCTTGCAGGCCCGCTCCGGACGCTCGTGATCGCCCGCCAGACCGCGCATGTTGCTGAACGAGGCGACGATGGTGGGGTGAATGGGCGCCTCGCTGCCGCCGGCCACGATCACCTCGCAGTCGCCGCGGCGGATGGTCTCGAACGCCTCGCCGATGCTGTGGCCGCCGGTGGAGCAGGCCGCGGTGACGGCCATGTTCGGCCCCTGGGCGCCGAGCTGGATGGCGATGGCGCCGGCGGCGGCGTCCGGGATCATGTGGGCGATCAGGGTTGGGGACACGCGGCGCGCCCCGCGCTCGCGCAGCGCCTCGTGGTTCTCGAAGATCAGGTCCAGCCCGGCCGCCCCGGTGCCGAACACCACGCCCACCTGCTCAGGGTCCTCGCGCGCCATATCCAGCCCGGCGGCGCGCACCGCCTCCAGCGCGGCGTTGAGTGCGTAGCGGGTGTAGAGCGAGGTGCGCCGCGCCTCGCGCGCGTCCACCGCAGCGTCCAGCGCGAAGCCCTTGACCTCGCCGGCAATGCGTGAGGGCAGGCCGGAGGCGTCGAAGCGCGTGATCGGGCCAACGCCGCTCCGCCCTCCGAGCAGCGCCCGCCAGGTGGAGGGCACGTCGTTGCCGACGGGGGTGACGGCTCCGAGGCCGGTGATGACGACACGGCGCACCTGGGACTCCTTTACTGCCTACGTAGCTCTGCCGTTGAGATGCGAGACACGAGACGCGAGACACGAGACGCGAGGCATCGGGACAGAATCACACCTGACACATCCCGAAGGCTGTTGTCTCTTGTCTGCTGTCTCCGGTCTGTTGTCTGCCGTCTCCGCCCTACCCTCAGGCCGTGATCGTGTCGCCCGCGTCCTCGGTCGGCGTGGCCACCAGCCGGGCCACCTCGGTGTCGCTCAGGCTGATCGGCTTCGCATCCGGCGTGATGCGCTTGACCAGGCCGGTGAGCACCTGGCGCGGGCCGATCTCGACGATCGTATCGACGCCGTGGGCGACCATCTCCTGCACCGAGCGCGTCCACTGCACCGGGCGGGTGAGTTGCTCGGAGAGCTCGTGGCGCAGCTCCTCCACCGTGGTGAGCGCGCGGGCGCTGATGTTGGCCACCAGCGGCACCTGCGGCGGGCGCAGGTTGATGCGGTGCACCAGCTCGGTGAAGTGGTGGGCGGCGTTCTGCATCAGCGGCGAGTGGGCGGCGATGCTGACCTGCAGGCGCTGCACCAGGCGCGCGCCGCGGGCCTTGGCCAACTCCATGGCGCGCTGCAACGCGCTCAGCTCGCCGGAGAGCACCGTCTGGCCGGGGGAGTTGGCGTTGGCGAGCGCCACCAGCCCCTCGGACTGCGCCTCGCGCACCACCTCCTCGAGCGCGCGCTCGTCCAGCCCTACCACCGCCGCCATGCCGCCGGGGTTGTGCTGCGAGGTCTCCTTCATCAGGCGGCCGCGCTCGCGCACCAGCTTCAGAGCGTCCTCGAAGTCCAGCACGCCGGCGGCCACCAGCGCGGTATACTCGCCCATGCTGTGGCCGGCCACCAACGTGGGGGTGAAGACGTAGCCGAGTGGGCCGTAGCGCTCCTTGAGGGCCTCCAGGCAGGCGATGCTGACGGTGAGGATGGCCGGCTGAGCGTTATAGGTGTCGTCCAACTCCTCCTGCGGCCCCTCGAAGCAGAGCTGCGAGAGCGGGAAGCCGAGGACCGCGTCGGCCTGCGCGAAGATGCGCCGCGCGGCGGGCGAGGCGTCGTACAGCTGCTTGCCCATGCCAACGTATTGGGATCCCTGGCCAGGGAAGACGAAGGCGATCCTGGCCTTCATAGCGTTGATGATGTCCACCGCGTCCCCCTTCACGCTGGTGCGGAGCATAATGAAGCGCGAGCGCGTGCCACGCTGGCCGCGCTTCATCGCGCCCCGCTGTTTTGGTGGAAAAAGGGTTTATTCAAATCGCGGAGTATAGCGCCCGGACTCGCGGTTGTCAAATACCTTACTCACGCCCTCTCCGGCGTGGAGGGGGGTGGCAGGCCCGCGGACCGATCCTTCAAGGAAGTTTTTCGGAGGGGCCGCGCCCCTCCAAACCTCCCCACAGGGGCCTACCCCCGCCCTAGGCGGCGCCCTGGCCTTCCCATACGCGCGCCACAAGCGCGTAGACCTCGCGCAGCGGGATGCCGCGCTCGCGTGCGATGCGGGCGCAGTCCTCGTACTCCGGCGCGGCGCCCATGTCCCGCCCCTGCCAGCGCTTGCGCTTGACGCGCACCGGGCCGAGCGGCGTCTCCACCGCCACCACCTCGCGCTCGCAGATGTGGCGCTCCAGCTCCCGGCGGCGCACCCCGAGCGTGGTGGTCTCGCGCATGATCAGCGCCACGGCCTCCGGCTCGAGCACCGCGGGCACCAGCGCCGCGAGCAGCATGCCAGGGCGGCCCTTCTTCATCTGAATAGGCTGCAGCCAGGCGTCCAGCGCGCCGAGGGCCAGAAGGCGCTCGCATGCGTAGGCGATCTGCTCGGCCGGCTGGTCGTCGATGTTCGTCTCAAGCAGGATCGCTGAGGATGGTGAGGGCGCCGAGGGCGCTGAGGCCGGGGCAGCGGCAGCCTGCTCGCCACCCCCCGTGCGCTGTTGCCGAGACTCAGCGACGTCACCCCCCTCAGCGGCCTCAGTGATCCCGAGCCACACCCGGAGCGCGTTCGGGCGCTCCAGCTCGCGCGTGCCCAGCCCGCAGCCCACGCGCTCCAGGCGCATGGCTGGCCGGCGGAACTGCGCCAGCGCGGCGAGCAGCGCGGCGCCGGTGGGCGTCACTAGCTCGGCGCGCGCCTCGTCCGGCACGGTGGGAGCGCCGGCGGCCGCCAGCAACTCCAGCGTGGCGGGGGCCGGCACAGGGATCAGGCCGTGAGCCGCGCGCACCCAGCCGCTCCCCAGCGGCAGCGGCGAGGCGTAGACCTCCGCCACCTCCAGCAGCGCCAGCCCGGCCACCACCCCCACGATGTCCACGATCGCGTCCAGCGCGCCGACCTCGTGGAAGTGGACCTGCTCGGCGGGGATGCCGTGCACGCGCCCCTCGGCCTCGGCCAGCATGCCGAAGACCCGTAGGCTGCGCTCCTGCACCGCCGGCGCCAGCGCGCTGCCGGCGATGATCGCCCGCACATCCGCCAGGTGGCGGTGCGTAGGCTGCTCTGGGGCGTGGACGCGCGCGCGCGTGCCAGCTAAGAAGCCGCGCCTGCCGCGCTCGGCCTCGATCGCCCAGCCCCCCAGCCCGAGCTTTCTCAACTCGCCGCGCAGCGCCTCCAGGTCCAGCCCGGCGTCCAGCAGCGCGCCGAGCGCCATGTCCCCGCTGATGCCGGAGAAGCAGTCGAAGTAGATGGCCTTTGGCATTGCTCGCTCCGCTCCATGCGTGCAGGCCAGGTCCGCCTCATAGGGGAGGGGGTGTTGCAGGGAGGCACGCCCTCCCGGCCCCTCCTGTGTCGCACGAGAAGCGCCAGATACCTTGGCGAGTATAGCATGGCCGGCCGATCTCGCAGGGGACGCCGCGATCGGTCGCGGGATTCGCGGCTTTCGCCGGTCAAGCCCGCCTGAAGGCGCGCATCCGGGGGAGGGTCCTACCGAACGTGATGGTCAAAACGTAGCAGGCCGCGCCGGCGGCCTGCGGAACAGATAGCCCGCCGGGCATGGTCGGCGCCCGCATGACCCGTCGTCACACTCCCGATCGTGGCGTGCAGGGCCGTAGGCCCGCCCGCGCTTCGCCACCATGCCGCGGCGCGGCGGCGAAGCGCACTGCAGGGCAACCACATGGACCGCCCCGGTGGGGCCTGCGTTGCTTTGCTGCGCGGGCCTATCAGCAATGGGCATGGCGCTGGCTCTGGTCTCCCCGCTTCTGCGCACGTAGCAGGGCCGGAGTGAGGGCCACCCACCCCGCAACCGATCCGCTGAGATTTCGCTACCATCCGAGTGCGTGTATTCACCAGCCGCTGTGCTAGTGTTGTGCGCAGTGGCCGAGGAGTGCCGCTGCGTCTTCGCCGATTGTGCCCCCGACAACCAACTCTATCGCAACTCCAAGGAGCGGTTATGCCCCCCGTCCGCGCTCTCGCCCGCGTAACGCTCGTGCTGACCCTGCTCGCCATGCTCCCCGCCGGGGCGCTGCTCCCGCCGCCCGCCCGCGCCGCATCCCAGGACGGCGACCTGCGGGTGGAGGTGATCACCGCCTACAACTTCGTGGTGGACTCGAACGTCGAGTCCCCCTCCACCTACGCGCCACAGGCGGCTACGATCGGCGCCCGCTTCTGCAACGACGGCACCAACGACCTGACCGGCGTGCTCGCCGCCGTCGGCGACTATGACCCGAACGGGGATGCCAACCCGGCCGACAGCACCCCCGGCATCTACCCGGCCCGCGCCCACCCCGGCCTCACCGGCCCGCTCCCCGGCGGCCAGTTCGCGCTCAGCCACGAGGGTGGCAGCGCCGGCACGTCCGACGCCAGCCGCTCCATCCCGCGCATCCCGGCCGGCGAGTGCCGCACCCAGTACTGGCTCGTCAGCTACCCGCGGCTGGACGTGGACGGCGACTCGGTCACGCTCGGCATCAAGCCGGACGATGACCTCTGGTTGGAGTACGATATCTGGGCCACGGCGGACGACGCCGGCGCTCTCAGGCGGGTGGACACCACCCGGCGCGCCACGATGCGCAACGAGATCTCCGCCGCCGCCAACAAGATCTGGCCCAACGGTGACAACAAGGTGCCTGAGCAGTACAAGCAGGCGATCGCGGCGCAGCTCGGCTGGGATACCTTCACCCCCGGCGGCGGCACCACGGCCTACCCCGGCGAGACCGTGACTACCCAGGGTATCTGGTATGACTTCGGTGTGGTGGGCGCCGGCTTCGACAACGACGGCGACCTGCTGCCGGACTACAACGCCTGGGTGCAGCCGATCGGCGATCCGAGCACCTATGACCCCGGCTGCTTCCGCCTGGTGCGCACCTACGGCATCGTGATCGTGAAGCTGGTGGGCGGCGGCGAGCTCCTGATCCCCTTCGAGGACCAGCTCTACTTCGAACACATCCCGGACAACACCGGCGCGGTGGGCCTGGTGTTCTACGAGTACGCGGCGCTGGACGGCGCATGCACCGCGGCCGTCACTCCCTACCAGGAGGTGGCCTCCGGCTTCGATAACGAGAAGTTCAGCGGCGACTACGGCGTGGGCCTCCCGCCGCTGCGGACGGTCGAGCCGGCCTTCTCGCTCGCCAAAGGCGTCGACCAGCCGGCCGTTGGCCCGGCGCTGCCGGCCACGCTGCGCTACACGATCTCCTTCGGCAACGCCAGCCCGGTGGCCATCGGTAACCCGGACTTCGGTGTGCCACTGGTGCTGCGCGATGCCATCCCGCCCGGGACGGTCTACGACGCCGGCAGCGCCGCCGCGAGCATCGTGCTGCCGCCCGGCGTCACCGCCCGCGTGCTCTACTCGCACGACGGCGGCGCTACCTGGAGCACCAGCGAAAGCCCGGCCGCCACCGTGACGCACCTCCAATGGTGGCTGAACGACCAGCTCCCGGCTGGCGCCACTGGCTCGGTGGGCTTCAGCGTGACGGTGCCCGGCGCCTACGCGCAGCCGGTGGTGCCCAACACCGCCGCGGCTGCCTTCGGCGGCGGGCCGGCCTTCGCCGAGGCTGAGGCCATCTCCTTGGTGCGCGGCCCCAACAGCATCGGCGGCAGCCTCTTCCGCGATGACGGCGCCGTCGGTGGGGTCGCTGGCAACGGCCTGCGGGACGGCGGCGAGGCTAGTCTGCCCACCGTGACGGTCAGTCTGTACTACGATGCCGACGGCGACGGCCAACTGGACGACGGCGAGCCGCTGCTGGCGACGGCCGCCAGCGCGCCTGATGGGACCTTCAGCTTCGCCGGCCTGCCCGACGGCGACTTCCTGGTGGTGGTAGACCAGGCCGACCCCGACCTGCCGGACGGCTACCGTGCCACCACCCGCACGACGTTCTTCGTCAACGATCTGGGGGTGGGCAGTGCTTCGCCGGTGGCCGCATCCGGCGCCGACTTCGGCTTCGGCCCGGCGCTGCGGGTGGACAAGCGGCTCTCCTCCACCTCCCCGGCCTACGAGGCCGGCCTGGTGACCTACACGCTCGACCTGGCCAACACGCTCCCCGGCGATGGCACCAGCGACGGCTTCTGCCGCTACACCGTCTGGGCCACTGTCGCCCACCCCACCACCGGCCAGACGCCCCCCGGTGGCGGCCCGGTCAACTCCCAGTGGCAAAACCCCACCAGTGCGCTGAACGGCCCAGACGGCGCCTACGCCGAGACGGTGATGTCCAACAACCCCGACGTGCTGGGCCTGAGCGGCTTCGGCATCGGCGCGCAGCCCGGCGCGATCACGCGCGTCGAGGCCCTGCTGCATCTGCGCGAGAAGGCCGAGTTCCAGGCCGGTGACCGCTTCTTCCTGCGCTTCTTCCACGGCGACGCGCAGCGCGGGGCGGACTTCACCTACCGCGGCGACACCTATTTCACCCTGCCGGCCGGCAGCCTGTACGCGCTGCGGCAGGATGTGACCGCCCTCCACCCCGGCGGCGCCAGCGCCTGGACGTGGGCCGACTTCGCCGGCAACCTCACCGAGATGCAGGTGGAGGGCAACGGCGCCGGCGGCTCCCCCGGCGACGTAGCGCTGGACGCGGCGGCCTATCTGATCACCACCGACCAGCGCTGCGGCGGCGCCGAGAGTACCATCGCCAGCCTGCCGCTGACCGACACCTTCGACGCCGACCTGCTGCAGTTCGTCTCGGCCAGCCCCGCGCCCTCCAGCGTCAGCATGAGCGGCACGGCCCCCAACAGCGTGGGCACCATCGGCTGGGACAACGTGGGGCCGCTCTACGCCGGCCAGACCAGGCCGGTCACGGTGGTCTTCCGCGCGCTGGACCCCGGCGCCACCGCCACCACCACCAACGCGGTCAGCGCCAGCGGCGCGCGCTTCGGCGACGGCAAGCCGGCCAACGACAGCGGCGATAGCGCCGACGTGCAGATCGTGCCCACCGGCTCGATCTCCGGCGTGGTCTGGAGCCAGGTGACCGGCGGCACGGCCGGCTGGGCCGGCGCCACCGGCTACGATGCCGGGGACGCGCGCGTGCCGGGCGTGACCGTCACCCTGTTCGGCTGCTACAGCGACAACCCGGCCAGCGGCGGCACGCTGATCACCGCCCCCAACACCACGCGCAGCTGCGACGCCCAATCCTCGCCGGCCAACTGGTTCGCGGTGCCGGGCGGCACGCAGACCACCGACGCGAGCGGCAGCTACCGCTTCGAGGGGCTACGCGACGGCTACTACTACGTGCAGGTGGACAGCGCCTCGCTGCCCGCCGGCGCCACGCAGTCCGCCGAGGCCAACGACACCCAGGCCCCCGGTGGGCATGGCTGCCCGGCCTGCGACCACATCTGGGGCAATCCAGCCGCCAACATGACGCTGGCCAACTTCAACCCGATCGTGGGGAATGAGGATATCGCCGACGTCAACTTCGGCTACACCATGAACCCGGTGGTGTTCGGCACGATCTGGAGCGACGCCGACGGCGACGGCGTGCGCGACGCGGGCGAGCCGGGGCTGGATAACGGCGCCAGCGGCGTGAACGTGACGCTGGTGAACTGCGGCGCGGACACCACCTGCGGCACCGGCGATGACACCACCGTGGCCACGGTCTCCACCGATGCGGACGGCGCCTACGAGTTCGCCGGGGCCGCGATGGTTGCCAACCGCCGCTACCGCATCACCGTGGATACCGGCACGCTGCCGGCCGGCACGTGGGCGCAGACCGGCGAGACCGGGCCGAACCAGGACGGCGCGCTCGACAACGCGCTGCAGACCGGAATCCTGCTTGGCGGCCAGGTCTCCGGCTCGCACGACTTCGGCTACCGCGCGAGCGGCACGTCCGCGATCGGCGACACGCTGTTCTTCGACTGGGACGGTGACGGTGCGCAGGACGCGGCGGACGAGGGCATGCCGAACATCACCGTGCGCCTGTACCGTGACGCCGACAGCGACGGGTCCGTGGACCCCGGCGTGGATACGCTGGTGGCCACCACGGCCACAAACGCCAGCGGCCAGTACAGCTTCGCGAACCTGCCGGCCGGCAGCTACATCGTCGTGCCCGACAGTGCCGACGCCGACTTCCGTGCCGGCCTGTCGCTCACCGCCGACCCGGACGAGGCCGGCGTATGCGCGACCTGCGACGGCAGCGGCGGCGCGACGGTGGACGGCGCGAGTGCCGACATGACGCTGGACTTCGGCTACCGGCCCTCCGGCGCTGGTGCGGTGGGCGACACTATCTGGCTGGACCGCAACGGCGACGGCGTGCAGAGCGGCGTGCAGGAGACCGGCATCGCCGGCGTGAGCGTCGTGCTGTGGGCCGACTTCAACGGCGATGGCGTCTTCGTGCAGATCGGCAGCGCCGTGACCGACGCCGACGGCACGTACCGTTTTGCGAACCTGCCGGACGCCAGCTACCGCGTCACGGTCAACACCTCCGACCCCGACCTGCCGCGCGACGCGTTCGGCAACCCGTATGTGCTGGCCACCCCGCCCACGCGCACGGCGACGGTGACGGGCGGGGGGGCCGATCTGAGCGCCGACTTCGGTTTCGCCGCCTTGGGCGCCGTGGGCGATACGATCTTCTGGGACGCCAACGGCGACGGCGAGCAGGACTGGAACGAGGCCGGTATCCCCGGCGTGCTGGTCTCGCTCTACCGCGACGTGAACAACGATGATCGCTACACCGCCGGGACCGATACGCTGGTGGGCAGCGCTACGACCGCTGCGGACGGCAAGTACCTCTTCACCGGGCTGCCCGCCGGCGAGTACGTGGCGGTGGTGGGCGCCATCCCCGGCGGCCCCGCGCTCAGCGCCGACCCGGACGCCGATGGCGTGCCGTGCGGCGCGCCGGGCGCCAGCGGGTGCGACGGCGAGCACGATACCACCGTGCGGCCCGGCTCCAGCTATATGGGCGCCGACTTCGGCTACCTGCCGCCCGCTACGATCGGCGACAGCCTGTGGATCGACGCCGACGGCGACGGCCTGCGCGACGCGAGCGAGAGCGGTATCCCCTTCGTCACGATCGAGTTGGTCTCGGCCGGCTGCACCCAAGGCGTGAACTGCCCCACCGCCGAGACCGACGCCGACGGCTTCTACACCTTCATGAACGTGCCGGACGGCAGCTACACCGCGGTGGTGCGCACTGCCGACGCCGACTTCCCGGGCGGGCTGACGCCCACCTCCGACGCGGACGGCGTGGCGAACGGCAGCACCCAGGTGGTGGTCTCCGGCGGTGCGGTGACGATGGTGGGCGGCAGCGCATGTACGAGCTGCGGCCTGAGCGCCGACTTCGGCTACCGCTACAGCGGCGCGAACACCCTGAGCGGCACCGTCTGTCTGGACAGTGCGGCGCTCGCCAGAGTGTGCGGCGCGGGCACGAGCGGCGTAGGTGCCGGCCAGGCGCCCTTCGGCGGTGTGCCGCTCTACCTGTACCTGTGGGCCGACGACGGCGACGGCGCGGTGGAGCCGGGCGAGACCACGGCCATCGCCAGCACCACCACCGGCGCGAGCGGCGACTACGCCTTCGCGAATGTGCCGGACGGCGTCTACCTCGTGGTGCTCGGCGCGCCGCAGACCAGCCTGGCGCTGACGACGCAGACCGGCGACACCCCGGCGGCGCGTGTGACGCGCACCCCCGCCACGGGCGACACCGCCTCGGCCTACCAGGTGGTGAGCGCCGGTCCGGCCGTGACGAATCTGGACTTCGCCTTCGCCGCGACCGTGAGCTACGACTACGGCGACCTGCCGGCCCCCTACCCGACGACCTTCGGCGCCAACCCGGCTGGGCCGCGGCACATCATCTCCGGCGTGCCTGCGCTCTATCTGGGGGGTGCGCCGGACGCCGAGAGCGACGGCGCGCCAAGCCCTCTGGCGGACGGCGATGGCGCCGACGAGGATGGCGTGACGCCGGTGAACACCCACCTGTGGGTTGACGGCGCCGGTGGCGGCGCCGTGCGGGTGACGGCAAGCGGCGCCGGCTGGCTGGCCGGCTGGATCGACTTCAACGGCGACGCCGACTTCACCGACGCGGGCGAGTTGGTGGTGAGCCGGGCGGTGAGCGCCGGCACGGCGGACCACAGCTTCAGCATCCCGGGCGGCACGATCACCGGCGCGGTGCGCACCCTGCGCGCCCGCTTCCGCCTGTTCGCCCAGGCGCCGGTCTTCCCTGAGCTGGCCTACACCGGCACAGTCGAGGGCGGCGAGGTCGAGGACTACCAGTTCGTCGTCGGGAGCTTGGTGCAGGGTACCGTGTACCGGGATGTGAACGCGAACGGTGCGTACGACGCCGGGACCGATACGCCGCTGAGCGGGGTGGACGTGGTCATCACCGACGCGAACGGTGCCAGTGTCACCGTGACCACCGATGGTGCCGGGTTCTTCAGCCAGGTGGTGCCGGCGGGCGCGACCGTGGTGGACGTGGACGACGCCGACCTGCCGGTGGGGCTGTCCCTGGCCGCCGGCAGCAGTGACCCGACCAGCGTGAGCGTGCCGGTGAGCGGCATCGAGACGGACAACACCGGCTACGTGGGCGCGCTGTCACCGATCGGGACGATCGGCGACCGGGTCTGGGAGGACGCCGACGGCGACGGAGTGCAGGACGCCGGCGAGATCGGGATCGCGGGCGTGACGCTGCGGCTGGAGGAGGCGGGTGCGGACGGCGTCTTCGGCACGGCCGACGACGTGACGGGCTTCACCCCGCAGACGACGGCTGCGGACGGCAGCTACAGCTTCGGCACGCTGCCGGCGGGCACCTACCGGGTGACAGTGGATGCGGCCTCGCTGCCGGCGGGGGTGAGCCAGACCTACGAGCTGGACAGCACACTGAACGGCAGCGTGGTGGTCGGCCTGGCGGATGGGCAGGTGCGGGACGAGATGGACTTCGGCTACCGGAATGTGCCCGTCCTGACCGGGACGCTGGGCGACCGGGTGTGGCAGGACGCCGACGGCGATGGGGTGCAGGACGCGGGCGAGGGTGGCCTGGCCGGTGTGACGGTGCGGCTCACCTGGGCCGGCCCGGATGACACCTTCGGCACCGGCGACGACACAACGGCCACGGCCACGACGGACGTGACGGGAGGATACAACTTCAATGCCCTCCCGGTGGGTCGCTTCCGCGTGACGGTGGACGCGGCGACGCTGCCGGCGGGGGTGAGCCAGACCTACGAACTGGATGGCACGCTCGACGGGCGCAGCGAGGTGATGCTCGGCGCCGGCGAGCTGCGCAGCGACGTGGACTTCGGCTACACGAGCGGCCCACCGGCGCCGCCGACGGGTGCGGTGGGCGACCGGGTCTGGCTGGACCTGGACGGCGACGGGGTGCAGGACGCGGGTGAGGTGGGGATCGCGGGTGCGGCTGTGGACCTGACCTACGCCGGCGCGGACGGCAGCTTCGGCACCGGCGACGATGTGAGCTTCGCGCAAGTGACTGACGCGAGCGGCGCCTACAGCTTCGGCGCGCTGCCCGCCGGGAGCTATCGCGCCTCCGTGCGCACTGCGACCCTGCCGGCGGGGACGAGCGCGACCTATGACCTGGACGGCGGCGCGGACGGGTCGGCTGATTTCAGCCTGGCGGACGGCCAGGTGCGCGCGGATGTGGACTTCGGCTTCCGCGGTGGCGCCTCGCTGGGCGACCGGGTGTGGCAGGATGCCGACGGCGACGGGCTCCAGGGCGCCGGCGAGTCCGGGATCGCGGGGGTGACGCTGCGCCTGGCGCAGGCCGGGCCGGACGGCAGCTTCGGTACCGCCGACGACCTGCTCGTGGCCACGGTGGTGACGGGCGCCAGCGGCGACTACACCTTCGCCAGTCTGCCCGCCGGGACCTACCAGGTGCAGGTTGACACCGGCTCGCTTCCTGGCGGTATAATGCAGACCTACGAGTTGGACGCGGATATGGACGGCGCCGTCATGGTCGCGCTCGGTGTGGGCCAGGAGCGCACCGACGTGGACTTCGGCTACTGGAGCAGCGCGATCAGCCCGGAGGGTTTCATCGGCGATGTGGTCTGGCTGGACCTGGACGGCGATGGCACGCAGGGTGTGGGCGAACCGGGCCTGCCGGGTGTGACGGTCAGCCTGACCGAGGCAGGCGTGGACGGCAGCTTCGGCACCGCCGACGATGTGCGCTCCACGCAGGCCACGGGGGCCGATGGCAGCTACCGCTTCACCCGCCTGCCGGGTGGCCTGTATCGTGTGCAGCTGGACACCGCCACGCTGCCGGCTGGCCTGGCCGCCTCCTACGAGGCGGATGGGACGCCAGATGGGAGCGTGACGCTTATGCTCAGCCCGATCGAGACGCGCGACGACGTGGACTTCGGCTTCCGCGGCGGCGCCTCGCTGGGCGACCGGGTGTGGGACGATGCCGATGGCGACGGCGTGCAGGACACCGGCGAGGGCGGCATCGCCGGCGTCACAGTCACCCTGGTGTGGGCCGGCCAGGACGGGTTGCCCGGCACCGGCGACGACCTGAGCTTCGCGCAAGTGACCGGCGCGAGCGGCGACTATGGCTTCGCTGGGCTGCCTGCGGGCCAGTACCGGACGCAGGTGGACCAGGGGACCCTGCCGGTGGGGATGGTCGCCACCTACGACCTGGACGGCGGCGGCGACAGCCTGGCGGACATCGCTCTCGCCGCGGGCCAGAGCCGTGCGGACGTGGACTTCGGCTTCGTGGTCCCGGCGGTAGACCTGCAGATCAGCATCAGCGACGGCGGCGTGACGATGCGGCCGGGCGGCACGATCGTCTACACGCTGAGCTACACCAACACCGGCAGCGCCGGCGCGAGTGGTGTGGTGATCACCGAGGTGGTGCCGCCGAACAGTGTGTTCAGCGCGGCCGCGAGCGCGCCCGGCTGGGTGTGTGTGCCGGATGGCCGGGCGGGAAGTACCTGCACCTTCGCCGTGGGAAGTCTGGCGGCCGGCGCGAGCGGGAAGCTCACGTTCGCCGTCACCGTGGTGGACCCGCTGCCGGTGGGCGTGACGCAGATCGCCAACAGCGCTAGCATCCGCGACGATGGCAGCCGGGGGAGCGACCCGACGCCGAACAACAACGCCGGCGCGGAGACGACTGTGATGGACCCGACGGCGATCGACCTGGTGAGCTTCATGGCCGCGCTGGAGGGTGGGGCGCTGGTGGTGCGCTGGGTGACGGGCGCCGAGTTCGACACCTGGGGCTTCCACCTCTACCGCAGCGCGGACGGCGACCGGGCGCACGCGGTGCGGGTGACGCCGCAGTTGATCCTGGGCCGGGGCCGCGGGCGCGGCGGCGCCACCTACGCCTGGACCGACGCCGGCGCGCAGCCGGGGGTGACCTACACCTACTGGCTGCAGGAGATCGAGTTGAGCGGCGGGGCGCACGAGTACGGACCGACGAGCGGGGCGCGCACGGCGGGCACGGGCCAGCACCGCATCGCGCTCCCGCTCGTCAGACGGTAGTTCCCTCTGGGGAGGCGCGGAGGGGCGCAGCCCTTCCAGACGAATCCTTAGTGCCTATCCGACTATCGTTGGGAGGGGGCAGGGGAGGGCAAAGCCCTCGCCTGAAACCCCACCCTATCCGGGTGATCCGGATAGGCTCTTAGCAGAATCTGTGGGGCCTGCGGTCCCATCCCGGCGGAGCCGCGCCGGCTGCGTAGGCCGCGTCAGTCACACCGTGAGGTATTTGTGAAACAAACACACCGTACCACACTTGCCGCTGGAGCGCTCGG
Organism: Roseiflexaceae bacterium; assembly: GCA_035559635.1. Lineage (GTDB taxonomy): Bacteria > Chloroflexota > Chloroflexia > Chloroflexales > Roseiflexaceae > CALJIC01. The sequence continues at coordinate 562 of DATMBA010000169.1, read as the reverse complement.
CCTATGCGCCGCGGCGCTGCTGGCCCTGGCCGGCACGCCCGCGGGTGCGCCGCGCGCAGTGGCCGCGCCGCGCCCCGTTATCACCAACACCCCCGAGCCGCCCACACCGCAGCCGACGAGCCCGCCGGCGACGCCGCGGCCAACGGACGCGCCCCCGCCGCGTCCGACGGACGTGCCGCCCACGCGCCCACCGGAGAACGATGGCAACGCCGACCCGGCGCTCGCCAAGGCCGTCGAGCCGGCTACCGCGCGCGTGGGCGATGAGGTGCTATTCGTGCTGACGGTGACGAACCGCGGCAACGACGACGCGAAGGATGTGGTGGTGACCGACGAGGTGCCGGGACCGTTCGCGGTGCTTGGCGCGGAGGCTGGCCGCGGCGACGTCAGCGTGAGCGGCAACACCGTGGTGGTCACGCTCGGCTCCATGGCGCCGGACGAGGTGGTGGTGATCCGCATCCGCGCCCGCGTGACGGCCGCCGCGCCGGATGTGAGCAACACGGCGACGCTGGTCACTAGCAGCCGCGCCGACGATGCCACGAACAATGTGTCCGGCGTGACCCTG
>DATMBA010000168.1:0-10357 GCA_035559635.1 Roseiflexaceae bacterium | reverse complement strand
GGGGGATGAGGCCGGTGCGCGGGCGGCCTTCACACAGCGCTATGTAGACGAGGCCAATCCGGTCGAGTGGGCCTGGAAGTGGCTGCAGCCCGCGCCGACGCGCCGCATCGACCTGGGCGGCAACCTGGATCTGGGGTACATCCGCGGCTGCTACCTGGGCGAGGGCGACCCGGCCGAGCGCGCGACCTACCGCTGGTGCGGCGGCGAGGCGCAGCTGCGTTTCCCCGGCGCCGGCACGGGCACGCCGCTGCGCCTCGTGTTGCGCGCCGACGGCCGCGGCTGGCCGCGCGACATGGGCCAGCCGCCCCCGGTGCGCGTGCTGGTGGATGGCGCGCCCGTCGGCGCGTTCACGCCCGACCCGGCCGGCCCGCGCGAGTTCGTGGTGCTGCTGCCGCCCGCGCCCGCCGGCGCCGAGGTGCTGGTGACACTACACGCCGCGACCTTCGTCCCCGGCCCGGAGCGCTACCTGCGCCAGCAGAGCGAGGCGGTGCTCGGCCAGGTGCAACGGCTCGGCGTGCGGCTAGACTGGGTGGAGCTTCGGAACGATGAACGATGAACGAGCATAGCCAGCCTCAATCTGGTGAGCCATTGAGCGATGCCAGCTTACATGGGCGTGTGCCTTCTCAGCCTTCGTCTCAGCTTTCGGATCTGACCCCGGCCTTCAGTGTGCAGCGTCCCCTTCGGGAAGGCCTGCGACGTGCAGCGTGCAGCGTTTGGCCCCTGTTGCTGCTCGCCCTCGCGCTCCGCCTCCTCGTCTGGCGCTGGCACGAGCTCTACCCGCTGGGCGGCGACGAGCGCGAGTACCTGGACCAGGCCCTGGCGCTGCTCCGCGAGCGCCGCTACGTCGAGCTGCGCCTGATGCGCCCGCCGCTCTACACGGGCTTCCTGGCGGCTTGCATCTACCTTTTGGACTCGCTGGTGCAGCGGCTGCGCCTGGTGCAGGCGGTGATCAGCGCGCTCACGGTGCTGCCGATCTACGCGCTCACGATCGCGTTGCTCCGCGACCGGCGGGCGGCTATGGCGGCGGCGCTCCTGGCGGCGCTCAGCTATACCCTGGCCGCCAACGCTACCGAGTTGCTCACTGAGACGCTGTTCCTGTTCGGGCTGGCGACCTTCCTCTGGCTCCTCGTGAAGGCCGGGGGTTGGGGACCGGGGAACGAGGAACGAGGAACGAGGAACGAGGAACGAGGAACGAGGAACGAGGACCGAGGACCGAGGACCGAGGACCGAGGACCGAGGACCGACGGCCGGGGACGAGAGAACAAAGGCGCCATGCCGCGCGCCCGCGCTATCTACGCAGCGTTGGGGGGTGTCACGCTCGGGCTACTGGCGCTGCTGCGCTCGGTGGCCCTGCCGCTGCTGCCGCTCGCGATGCTCTGGTTATGGTTCCGCCGGCAGGAAGCAGGCGACCGGCGATACCTGGCCCGCGCGACCTCGCCCGTGTACCTTTTGCCTTTCGCCTTTTGCCTGGTCGTCCTGCCCTGGACCGCACGCAACTATCTGGCCTACGGCGCGCTGATCGTGGTGGACACCACCGGCGCCGAGAACCTGTGGTTGGACAACGACCCGGCCGGGCGCGAGGCGGTGAAAGCCCAACTCTACGCGCTCGGCGACGACCGGGCCGCGCGGCAGCGGCTGGCGATGAGGCGCGGTCTCGAGGCGATCGCCGGCGATCCGGCGCGCTTCCTGGCCAAGGCCTGGGGCGAGGCGCAGAAGTTCGTCGCGCTGCAGTTCTTCGACGACATGCGCGCGCGCCGCGCGATTTGGGTGCCGCCCCACGAGGTCTGGCTGCGCCTGGTCCTGGGAGATGGGGTCTGGCTGATCCTCTTGTTCGGCGGGGTCGTCGGACTGTGGCTGGCGCCGGAGTGCACAATGCAACATGAAACGAACCGTCGCGCCAGCAGGTTGCATACATTGCACGACGCCAGGTGGCTGCTCGTCCCGTGGGTGCTGTACGTCTTCCTGACGGCGCTGGTGTTCCACGTGGAACTACGCTACCGGCTGCCGCTCTACCCGGCGCTGCTGCCCTATGCGGGGTGGACACTGGCGCGGATTGCAGATTGGCGCGGCTTCAAATCGAAAATCCACGCTCCAGGTTTCAATGGCGGGCATCACGTCGAAGCGAATCCAACTTCCAAGCTCCTGCCCGCTGCACTCACCTGCCTGGCGCTCGGCGCGCTGCTGCTGCTGCACCACCCCTATCCGGCCGAGGCGTGGACACTGGCATGGAAGCACGCGCACCTGCTGCGGGCGGACCACGCGCTGGAGGCCGGTGACCCGGCCGGGGCGCGTACGGCGGCAGGGCAGGCGCTCGCACGCGACCCGCACTCGGCGCTGGCCTCCGTTGCCCTGGCGCGGGCGGCGCTGCTCGAGGGGGATCGCACCGGCGCGCTCGCTGCGCTCGATGCGGCGGTGGCAGCCGTGCCCGACCACCCGCGCGCCCACGTGCTGCGTGGGGCCGTGCTGCGGGCGCAGGGCCGGGAGGGTGCAGCGCGGGCCGACCTGGCCTATGAGACGGCGTCACTGGAGGACTTGCAGCGCTGGGCCTGGGATGTGCTGGCGCCCTGGCAGCCACCGCCCGCCGCGCTGGATGTGGGCGGTGGGCTGGACCTGGGCTTCCTGCGCGGCTTCCACCCCGCTGGTCCCGCCGGCGCCCGCTGGACACGCGCCGAGGCCGAGGTGCGCCTGTCCGCCCCACACCCACCCGTTATGCTGGAGCTACGCCTGGCGAGCGGTCGCCCGGCCGGCGCGCCGCCGCCGGATGTGACGGTGCTGCTCGACGGGCGTGAGATCGGCGGGATACGCCCGGCGCGGGAGTTGCAGACCTACCGCATCAGCGTCCCACCCGGCGCGCTCACCCCCGGCGAGCCGGCCGTCGTGACGCTGCGCAGCGGCACCTTCCGCCCGCGCGACCTCGACCGCGCCAGCCCGGACGCGCGCGAGCTTGGCGTGATGGTGGACTGGATCGGGTTCGTGACGCCATGACGGTTGCGACGAACGACGACCAACGACCAACGAACGATGAGCGACAGGTGCGGACTCGTGCTGCTCGGTGCTCGTCGCTCATCAGCCGTTGGTCCGTGGTCGGCATCCTGGCGCTAGCCCTCGCCTTGCGCCTGCTGCTCTGGAGCCAACCGCTGCACGAGCCGGCGAACGACGAGGTGGAGTATATCGCCGTCGCGCAGGACCTGCTGGCCGGGCGCGGCTGGTCGTTCTACGACAGCTACCGCTGGCTGCGCGCCCCGCTCTACCCGTTGTTCCTGGCCGGCTCGCTCTGGCTCGCCGGCGGCGATCTGCACCGCGCCGCGCTGCCCAACATCGCCCTGAGCGTCGCGAACGTCTATCTCGCCTACCGGCTGGCGCTGGCGCTGGTGGGCCGGCGGGCGGCGGCTCTCGCGGCGCTGATCACGGCGCTGCTCTGGACGCTCGTCACCTTCGCCAGCCTGTACATGGCCGAGACGCTGTTCACCTTCCTGTTCCAGGCCGGGCTGCTGTGCGCGCTACGGGCGGGCGGGCGACGACCGGGGATCGGGGACCAGGGACTGAGGTCCGACGACCAACGAACGACGACCGACGAGCGGGGGATTGCGGCGACGCATGCAATGCGCTGGGCCGCGGCTGCGGGCGTGCTCCTCGGCCTGGCGACGCTGACGCGCTCGATCACGCTGCTGTTCCTGCCGATCGTGGCGCTGTGGCTGGCGGTGCATGCATCATGCAACAGGCAAAATACGCGTCAGATCGCCGCGCTCCTGTTCGTGTTCCTTTTTGCATGTTGCGCTGTTATCGCGCCGTGGACCGCGCGCAACTACCTGGCCTACAACGAGCCGATCCTGGTGGAGACCGGGCTGGCCTACAACCTGTGGCGCTTCAACGAGCCGCGCGAGCGCGAGAGCGAGATCCACCGCGCGCTGGAGCAGATCCGCAGCCCGGCCGAGCGGGCGGACTACGCTACGGCGCGCGGGCTGGCGCGGCTGCGTGAGGATCCGATGATCCTGGCGCGCAAGGTGTGGCCGAACTGGGTTTTCCTGGCGCGCGTCAAGCCCATCCAGGACCGCTTCCTGCTGGAGAGCTACTACGCCACGGTGGAGCTGCCGCTCTTCGCCGCAGCGCTGGTCTTCGACGACCTGCTGTACGTAGTGATAGGGCTGGCGGCGATCGCCGGGTTGGTGCGGCGGCGCGCGCCATGGCTGGTGTACGCCTGGCTCGGCTACGCGATCCTCACCGTGCTGCTGACCCACGGCGAGGCGCGCTACCGCCAGTTCCTCTTTCCGGTGCTGGTGCCGTATGCGGCGTGGGCGCTCTCGAACGTACAACGTTCCGCGTTGCACGTTCGATGTCTGGCGTCATGGGCCGCGCGGCATGCGCACCGTTCAATACTCAACCTTCAACGTTTGATGATTGCCGGGCTATGGGCGATCTTCCTCTGGACCGTCCTCACCTCGTACCCCTGGGACTGGGCTGGCTGGAACCTGGCGCGCGGCTGGCACACGCTGGCCGGGGACGTGCGCTGGGCGGCAGGGGACCACACCGGTGCGCTGCGCAGCTACGGGTGGGCGATCGAGGCGCACGACGTGCCGGACGCCTGGCTGCGCCTGGGGCACGCGCGGCGGGCTGCAGGGGACCTGGCCGGCGCGGCGGAGGCCTACCGGCGTGGGTGGCGCCGCGAGCCGCTGTACTACCCGGCCAGCACGTGGTACGGCGACGCGCTGCGCGAGCTAGGCGACGAGGAGGGCGCCCGACGGGCGTTCGCCGGCTCGTTCGCCGATCCGGCGCGTGTGACGGCGTACGCCTGGCGGGCGCTGCGGCCCGCCCCGCGCGCCGCGCTGGATGTGGGCGGCGGGCTGGACTTCGGCTACGTCGGCGGGGTCTACCCGGCCGAGGAGATCGCTGGCGCCAGCGCACGCTGGTCCGGCGGTCGGGCGCTGCTGCGGCTGGTTGCCCCACGCGCCGGGCCGGCGGTGCTGCGGCTGCGCCTGGCCGCTCCACGCCCCGGTGGGACACCGGGCCGCGCGCAGGTCTGCGCCAGCGGCGCCTGCCGGGATGTGGCGCTCGGCGCATCCTGGCGCATCTACACACTGCCGCTGGCGGCGGCGGACGGCGGAGCACTGGTCGTCGAGCTGCGCAGCGACACCTTCCGCGCGCCGGATGGCCGGGAGTTGGGCGTGCTGATCGATTGGGTTGGCATGGAGCGGTAGCGGCGGAGGGATCTCGCCGCTAGCACTCCACGCCAACCAGCTGGGTGTAGCGGAAGCAGTCCGTGGTGTGGTCGTTGACCATGCCGGTAGCCTGCATGTGGGCGTACATAATCGTCGGCCCCACGAAGCGGAAGCCGCGCCGCGCCAGATCCTTGCTGAGCGCGCGCGACTCGGGCGTCTCGGCGGGGATCTCCTGCAGCGAGCGCCAGGCGTTCTGGCGCGGCCGGCCGCCCACGAAGCCCCAGATATACGAGTCGAAGCTGCCGAACTCCTCCTGCACGCGCAGGAAGGCGCGCGCGTTCGCGATCGCGGAGTCGATCTTCAGGCGGTTGCGGACGATGCCGGGGTTCTGCAGCAACTCCGCCACCTTCGCCTCGTCGTAGGCCGCCACCCGCACCGGGTCGAAGCCATCGAACGCCGCGCGGTAAGCCGGCCGCTTGCGCAGGATGGTGATCCAGCTCAGCCCGGCCTGCGCCCCCTCCAGCACCAGGAACTCGAACAGCGTGCGGTCGTCGTGGACCGGCACGCCCCACTCGGTGTCGTGATAGGCGCAGTAGAGCGGGTCGCTCCCCGCCCAGGCGCAGCGGGTCACTGATGGGTCAGGCATAGTGCTCCTTAGCCATGGGGTCGCTGCGCGGCCTCCAGCCTTCCAGTCTGGGGCGGCTCGGAGGGGCGAAGCCCCTCCGAAAAGAGGTGTTGTGGGGGCCAGAGGCCCCCATAACACCTCTGCGTGTTCGCGCGAAGCTACCCCAACTCGGATGCGTGACGCTGCACCTTGCGCACCGCCTCCACCACCTGATCCACCCCGGCGCGGTCGCCGAGCAGCACGCGCTGGTTAAGCCAGATCGCCTCGCGGTTGGCGGCGCGCTCGGCCTCAGGCAGGCGCAGCCGGCTGAAGTCGAAGCGCTCGGGGAACAGCTTCGCCACTGGGTGGTTCTGCGGCGTGGGGCGGAAGATATCGTAGTCGTTCATCGCCTCATAGCCGCCGTGGGCCGGGATGCCCTCGGCGCGGAGCGCGGCCAGGATGCGCTCCTTCTCCGCGCCACCGAACGCCGCCGGGTCCATTGCGAAGATATACTCGTAGCAGGCCCGGCGCGTGATGCGCTCGTCCCGCCGCAGCACGCGCACCCCCTCCACCTCGGAGAGCGCCTCGTCCAGGTAGGCAGCGTTCTCCTCGCGCAGCGCCGTCTGCTCCGGCAGGCGCTCCAGCCCCACCTCCAGGATGGCGGCCTGCAGCTCGCTGAGACGGTAGTTCGCGCCGAAGGTGTAGTTGCGCCCCTCGGGGTCCTTCGGCCGGCCGCAGTCGATCAGCGAGTGGCACAGCTCCGCCAGGCGGTCATCGTTCGTCAGCACGATGCCGCCCTCGCCGGAGGTGAGGATCTTGGAGGACTGCATGCTGAACGAGCCGAGGTGTCCGATCGCCCCCGCCCCGCGCCCGCGCCACTGCGCCCCGTGGGCGTGGGCGCAGTCCTCCACCACCACCAGGTCGTGGCGGCGGGCGATGTCCATGATCGCATCCATGTCCGCCATGAGCGAGCCGAGGTGCACCGGCATAATCGCGCGGGTGCGTGGCGTGATGGCCGCCTCCACCGCCTTAGGGTCGATGCAGTAGTTCTGCGGGTCGATGTCCACGATCACCGGGATGGCGCCGGCCTCCATGGGCGCGAGCGCGGTGGCGGCGAAGGTGTAACCGGGGACGATCACCTCGTCCCCCAGGCTGATCCCGGCCGCGCGCAGCGAGACGACCAGGGTGATAGTGCCGTTGGCCATGCAGATGCCATGCTTCGCGCCGTGGTAGGATGCGAACCTGGCGGCGAAAGCGGCGGCGTGAGGGCCTGGCTCGGGGTAGCCGCCCCAGCGCCCACTGCGCACCACCGCCGTGACGGCGTCGATCTCACGTTGGTCCCACACCGGCCATGCGGGGTAAGCCTCGCGGCGCACCGGCGCGCCGCCGTTGATCGCCAGCTGTGCCATGACGTTGTCTCCTTTGACGCTGCAATCCCCTATCCGCTATCCGCTTATCCGCTTCGCTATCTGCTGCCCCCGCCCCCTATCAACCCGATCAACGTCCCCACCACGAGCGATCCCGCGTCCGGCCCGAGGGACATGCTCTCCTCGTACTGGGCACCGGGGTTCAGGTAGTCCGCCGGGGGCACGAACTCGTCGTCCGGCAGGATGTAGCCGATCTCATCGTCCGCCAGGCCGGCGATCAGCGTGTGCGGGCCAGGCATGGCGGCCTTGAGTTGGAGGCCGAGGCGCGGCAGCAACTCGCCCGGCACGCCCGCCACCTGCGCCGGCCCCAGGTCCAGGTAGCTGACGGTGGTGGCGATCTGATCGCCCGGGCGCGCCCGCAGCACGCCCGCCGCGCGCGCGGCGGCGAACAGCGGGTTGCGCAGCGGGATGCGCAACTCGGCGCGGCGAAACTCCAGCCGCTCCACGTCGTGCAGCGGCGCATCCGCCAGCGCGGCCAGCGCCGCCTCGGCGTAGGCGCGGCCCATGTGCGCGGCCGCGGCAGGCGTACGCTCCGCCACGGCCGGCGAGAGCATGCCGCCCAACGCCCCCGAGAGGTGCAGCGCCGTCCCGCCGGCGGCCTGCTCCACCGCATGGCAGGCGTGGCCGGCGTAGTCGGCCGAGATCAGCGTGCTGTCGCCGTCCAGCACCTCGGGGTGGCAGGCCAGGTTCAGCAGCGTCGCGATCACCTCGCCGTCCGGCTTGACGAACTGCAACGCGGCCAGCGCGTCGTCCACCAGGCCAGGGGTGCGCAGGTTCGCGATGTGGCCCGGCAGGCGGGTGGAGGCCGCGCGCATGCGCGTGGGGCAGGCGAAGGTGAGCGCCTCGGCCACCGCCTCGGCGATCGCCCGCTTGACGCGCGCCAGGTACACCGGGTCCACGCCGCTGGTGCGCTCGTCCGGCCCCCACAGACCAAGGGTGTCCGGCGTGCTGTGCGAGTGCGTGCAGGCCACCACCAGCGCCTGCGGGTCGAGGTGGCGGGCCACCGCCATGCGCACCTCGTCCACGTCCGGCCGGCCGAGCGCGAACTGGTCGCAGGCCACGATCGCCGCCGCGCGCTCGCCGAGGCGCAGCGCCAACGCACGCACATACAGCTCGCTCTCCACCCCACTGGCGCGGCGGTCGCGGCGGAAGCCGGCCAGGAACACCGGGCGCTCGCCGAGCGGCGGAGTGACGACGCGGGCGGCCGCGCCGCAGAGGAGGTCGGGGGTGGTCATGTCATCTCCCAGGCAATAGGTGACAGGTGACGGGCGATAGGCCGCCTGTTCCCATCGCCTATCGCCCATCGCCTATCGCCCAAACGTCGGCAGCATCCCGGCGTTCGTGCGCTTGATGTCCGCCCACACTTCCTCGACGTGCGCCGCGTCCGGGCCAAGCGGGTTGGCGAGCAGGGCCAGCTGGGCGGCCTCCTCGTCCCCCTCCACCGCCGCCTTGACGGTGAGCAACTCGTAGGATTTGACCTGGGCGGTGAGTCCGTGCATGCTCGCGGCGAGCGGCGCCACCGGCACGGGGGTCGCGCCGCCCTTGCCAACGCGGGCGGGCGTCTCCACCACCACGTCCGGCGGCAGGTTGGGGATGGCGCCGTCGTTGCGGGTGTTCACCACGTGCACCGCGCCATCGTCGGTCCAGAGCGACTCGATCAGTGCCGCGGCGGCGGTGGAGTAATAGGCCCCGCCGCGCTCCATCAACTCGGGTGGCTTCTCGCACAGGTGCGGGTCGGCGTAGCGCTCCATCAGGCGGTGCTCCACATCCATCACCACCTCGGCGCGCGTCGGCACGCCGCTATCCTGGCGTGCAATGACCTGCGACTCCAGGTAGAAGTACTCCAGGTAGCTGCTCGGGATGGCGTGCAGCATCTGGAGCAGGGCGGGCGGGAAGTGCAGCGGGTCCTCCTCGTGCCGCAGCTGCTCGATGTAGGCCGCCAGCACCTGGTCGGTGGCGTCGTCCCCACCGATCGTGACGCGCCGGATCCAGTTGAGGTGGTTGAGGCCCACCTGCTCGATCTGCACCTGCTCGGGCGGCACGTGGAACATGCCGGCGATGCCGCGCTGGGCGGTGATGGCGTTGTTGCACAGACCCACCACCGGCACACCGCCGTGGCGTACCAGCGCCTCGGTGACGATGCCGGCCGGGTTGGTGAAGTTGACCAGAGTGGCCTGCGGCGCCAGCTCGCGCATGTCGCGGGCGATGTCCAGCATCACCGGGACGGTGCGCAGCGCCTTGGCGAACCCGCCCACGCCGGTGGTCTCCTGGCCCACAAGCTTATGCCGGCGGCCGAGCAACTCGTCGCCGTGGCGCGCCTGGTTGCCGCCCACGCGCAGCTGTGTGATGACGAAGTCCGCACCATAGAGCGCACGCCGCCGGTCGTCCGTCAGTTCGACGCGGAACGGGGCGCCGGCGTGGGCGGCCATGCGCTGCGCGAAGGCCCCGACGACGCGCAGGCGCTCGGGGTTGGGATCCACCAGCCACACCTCGCGCAGCCCGAGCGCCCCGGCACGGACGATGAGCCCATCGATCAGTTCGGGGGTGTAGGTGCTGCCGCCACCGATAACTACGATTTTCATTGGTCGCTCCGTGTGCGGGCCAGGCCCGCATACCTTGGGATGGGGTTCTTCAGGGAGGGCTGCGCCCGCGGTCTAAACGCTTGCAGGCCAGCCTGGACAAATGAGGAAGGGGTTTTTCAGGAGGGCGCACCCTCCCTGACCCTCCCCTGACTGCGCGCCGCCAATTGTACCACCACCCCGCGGCGGGCGGACTCGTAGGCCGTGTCTACGATCCGTATGATCGAGCCTGCGTTCATCTCTGGGCCCTCTGTGGCAAAAATAGGGCCGTTCTCTCACCCCGCCCTGTGCCCTCCATCCCCAAGTCCGCGGGCCAGCAGGTCGAGCGCCCGGGCCAGCCGCCCCTCGACCGCCGCATAGGGCGCCGCGTCCAGTGCGCCCGCCGCGTGCGCGGCGCGTACCTGCGCCAGCGCGCCTGCCAGGGCATCCGCCGCTGGCCGGCAGGTCGCCTCGGACTCGGCCCACGCCGCGCCGTACTCCTCCAGGCGGAACGGGCGCGCCGCCAGCGCCTCCAGCGCGTCCGCCGCAGCCCCCAGGACTGCGGACGGCGGACTGCGGGCTGAGTCGGGCGCTGCGGCGACCCCTTCCTCC
>DATMBA010000167.1:0-2234 GCA_035559635.1 Roseiflexaceae bacterium | reverse complement strand
AGGGCGGCGCCTGCGGCCGCGGCCGCGCCGAGGCGCAGGAAGGCACGCCGAGGGTGAGGGGGAGCCGTGGAAGTCATTCGCGAACCAGCTCATAGATCTCGACGCCGTCGCGCTCGTAGACCAGCCGGAAGGCCGGGCTGGCGCGCAGCTTCGCCGTGTCGATCCAGTCGGCGGCGGCGGGGCCGGGGGAGACCGCGGCGCCGATGTACACATGGGTGATCTTCGCGGCGCGCAGCAGGGCCAGTGCCTCCGGCGTGGTGAGGTCCACCGGCACCGGGCGGGAGTCGGTGAGCCTGCGCCCGCGCAGGTCCTGGTAGAACAGGCCAACGTTCCAGCCGTAGTCACGGGTGGGGCCGCGCTCGCTGCCGTAGGTCAGCGGTGGGAGGGTGGTCTGCCGGCCGGCGAGCAGCGGGATCCACCAGCCGGCGTCGCTGCCGGCCACCAATGTGCCGCCGTAGGCCGGGAAGCCATTGACCATGAAGCGCGCGGTTGGCGGCGTGTGGGCGCGCACCCACGCCATGGCCGCCATGTCCGCGTGCGAGACCAGCTGGGTCGAGCCGTCGATCTGCCGTGCCTGCCAGGAGGCGCCCCAGGCGACGACCCCAAACAGCGCCGCTGCCAGCCCTAGCCACCGAAGACTCGCGAGCGCCACACCGATTGAAGATCGAAGATTGAAGATTGAAGCTTGAGCGTTGTGCTCACTGCGGTCCAGCTCATAATCTTCAATCTTTAATCTGGAATCTGCAATCGGCCGCCACACGAGCGCTTGGGCCGCCGCGAGCGCGTAGCCGGCCAGCGGCGCGAGCGCCAGGTAGAGGGCGCTCATTCCAGTCAGGTGATCGATCGTGCCGGCGCCCGGCAGGCCCACCGCCTGCGGCACCACGGCCAGGATGAGCAGCGCCGCCCACACCGCCGGCAGGGCCGCCCGCCAGTCGCGCCGCCAGAGCGCCACGAGCAGCCCGGCCAGCGCCGCCAGCAGCACATAGCTCTTGGCGTACAGCGGCGTGACGTGCGGCAGCGCCGTGTAGGCCGCCACGCGCGCGGGGTCCACCGCGCCGCTACTGAAGGCGACGGCGTTGCGCACCAGGTAGCCGCTCGCCAGATTCAGCAGCCAGGGCGCGGCCAGCAGCAGCGCCACCAGCCCGGCCGCGGTCGCGGCCAGCGCCACCCGCCCCACGTCCCGCCACGAGGCGCGCGCCAGCAGCAGCGCCAGCACATAGCTCGCCGCGAACAGCGCGGCGAACACCGTCACCAGGTAGTGGGTCAGGAGCATCGCGGCGGTCAGGATGCCGGTGAGGAGGATGAGCCGCCACTCCGATTGAAGATTGAAGAGAGGTTGCAGATTGGGCTGAGCAACGAGCACTCTGCACTCTGCACTCTGCACTCTGCACTCCGCCAGGCGCGCCCAGCACGCCACAGCCGCCACCAACACCAACTGGCCGGCGAGCTGCGTGTAGCGGCCCCACACCACGTAGTACGCCGGGATGGTGAGCACGAAGCCGGTGATCAGCGCAGCCCACAGGCCGGCCCAGGCCGATCCGCGCAGCGCCACCGTCACCAGCGCGAAGGCGGCCGGCACGGCCAGCGCGTTCAAGAGTTGGCCCGTCCAGATCACGCCCGTCACCACGCCCACGCCGGTGAGCCAGTGGACAAAGGCGGCGTTGGCGTGAAAGCCGAAGTGGTAGGTGAAGGTCGTGAGCGGCGCATACGGCTCCCAGGAGCGGAACAGCCCGCCGTTGTCCACCAATAGCTGCGCCATAAGGGTGTGCTGATAGGAGTCGCCTAGCAGCCCGGCCGGCAGGTCGCGCACCACGTAGAAGCGCGCCAGCAGCGCAGCGAGGGTCAGGCCCAACAGCAAGCCCGTGGGGAGGGCCGAGTTGTGCGTTGTGCGGTGTGCGGTGTGCGGTGCGAGGTTGGGCTGCAGATGAGCCGATCTGCGATCCGCGATCTGCAATCTGCAATAGATGGCGAGGCTCGCCAGCAGGTAGCCCCAGGTGGTCCACGCCCCCCAGCGCAGGCCCAGGGTCTCGGCCAGCAGCAGCAGGAGCGGTGGCAGCGCGGCGCTCACCGCGGGGGCGAGCGCCAGGCGCGCTGCGGGGGCGAGCGGCGCAGCGCGCGGCCAGAGCAGGCGCAGCAGCGCCAGCCCCGGCAGGGTGTAGAGGCCCAGCAACGCAAGCGCCCGCCACCAGTGCTGCGCCAGCGCGCCCGCGGCCCACATGAGGCTGCCGGGGCCG
>DATMBA010000166.1:0-22524 GCA_035559635.1 Roseiflexaceae bacterium | reverse complement strand
GAAATGGCCTCATCGTCTGGGGAGCTCCTCTTGCTGTATCGGGCGCCGGGAACCTGGAGGGGCGTGGGGAGGCCGCCCCTCCCCACATCTAGGCTGGTTCGAGAGCCGAAAGCCCTCGAGTCGCCGCGGCGTCTGCGCAGGGCGGGGTGGCCGCGCCCGCCACGTCGCGAAAGAGCGCGGCGAATGCGCGGGCGGCCGTGCAGCGATAGCCGCCGCGCCGGTAGAGCAGGCCCACCGTTCGCTGCGGCGTCGGGTTCACTAGCGGTATGCCGTGCAGCCCTGGCGGCGGGTCGGCGGCAAGCGCCAGCGCTGGCAGCACCGTGGCCGCCGCCGTGCGTCGCACGGACGCGAGCACTCCGCCGATGGTGTTCATCTCGACCAGCACGCGCGGCCGGGCCCCGGCCTGCTGCGCGCAGCTGTCCCACAGGCGGCGGGTGCAGAACGCCGGCGCGAGCAGCACCATCGGCTGGCCGTCCAGCTCGCGCACCTCCACGTACTCGCGCGCGGCCAGCGGGTGCTCCTCTGCGACGATCAGCACCAGCGCCTCGCTGAACAGCGCCTCCGCCTCGATCTCGCGGTCCGCTGGCGGTACGAACCCCACCCCCAGGTGCAGCTCGCCCGCGAGCAGGCCGCTCTCGATCGCGCCCGCCGCCCGCTCCTCGACGCGCAGGCTGATGCCGGGGTGGGCCGTCGCGAACGCGGCCACCGCGCGCGGCATGAGGTAGGCGTTGACCGTCTGCACGACGCCCACCGCCAGCGACCCGCGCCGCAGCCCGGCGAGCTCGCCCAACGCCACCTGCGCGGCATCCAGCTCCTGCAGGGCGCGGCGCGCGTAGTGCGCCACCACCTCGCCGGAGTCGGTCAGCCGCACCCGCCGCCCCGCGCGGTCCAGCAGGACCGCCCCCAGCTCGGCCTCGAGCTGTCGGATCTGCTGCGAGAGGGCGGGCTGGGAGATGTACAGCCGCTCGGCGGCGCGCGTGAAGTGCCCCTCCTCGGCCACCGTCAGAAAGTAGCGCAGCTGGCGTAGTTCCATGGCCGCCTACCCTATAAGCTATGCTTATCGTCGTAAGAAGAACGGCGTATTTCACTTATTATAATAGCTGGCGTATGCTGTCGGTGTCAACATGGGTTGAGGGAGGGAAGCGATGACACAGACGGCGACGATCCCCGGCTACACGTACGGGACAGACCAGGTCGCCCGCTCGCCGCTCAGCGAGGAGGATCTGGCCCTGCTCAAGCGTACGCTGCTGTGGACCGACGAGGACGACCGCTATCTGCGTATGGCAGGCGCGGTGCTCGCGGATCAGGTCGAGGACGTGCTGGATCTCTGGTACGGCTTCGTCGCGTCGCACCCGCATCTCGTCCAGTACTTCGCCGGGGCGGACGGACGGCCGATCGAGGCATACCTGAGCCGGGTGCGCCTGCGCTTTGGCCAGTGGATCCGGGACACCTGCGAGCGCCCGACCGACCGCCGCTGGCTCGACTATCAGATGGAGATCGCGCTGCGGCACCATCGCACAGGAAAGAATCGCACGGACGGTGTGGACGCGGCGCCGATCGTCCCGCTGCGCTACCTGCTCGCCTTCATCGTCCCGATCACCGCCACGGTCAAGGACTTCCTCGCCAGGAAGGGGCACACGGCTGAGGATGTCGAGCGGATGCACCAGGCGTGGTTCAAGTCTGTGGTGCTGCAGGCCACGCTCTGGAGCTATCCCTACGTGCGCGAGGGCGATTTCTAATACAAAACACAAACCTGCCGGTTTGATGCGAGGGTTTCAGGGAGGGCACGCCCTCCCTGGCCCTCCTTTCTGGTCCCAGTGGAGGGCGAAGCCCTCCACACCCCCTCCGGGAAGGGGTTCGCGGGGGCCGCAGGCCCCCGCACCCCCCGCAGCGGGCAGCGCCCGCATATTTGAAAAGTATTGGGGCTAGGCCTGCCCTGGCCCTCCCACGATGGCGGTCAGCCGCTGCAATTCGCCGGCGGCCCCTACAGCTAAGAACGCATCGTGCGCCCGTAGAAGATACGCGTCGCCGGCAGCGGGGTTTCCGTGGGTGGCGAGCGCCGCGCCGTAGGCGGCCAGGCTGCGCCCAAGCTCGAAGCGATCCTTGGTGTGCTCGAACCGCGCAATGCTGGCGGCGAAGTGGGCGTCGAACGGCAGGCCGAGGGCGGCGGCGGCCCGGCCAGCCAGCCGCTGGGCGATCCCCGCGTCGTCCTCGCTGCCGATCGCCGTGGCCAACTCCTGCGCCTCCGCCGCGTAGCGGGCCGCGTCCTCCGGCGCGGCGCGGGCCAGGGCCACCTCAGCCAGGACGTTGAGAGTCTCCACGCGCAGCGTCTGGGCCTGCAGCGCTTCTGCGCGCGCGAGCGCGTCCTCCGCGGCGGCGCGCGCCTCCTCCAGCCTGCCGAGCGCGGCGAGCACCTGCGCGTAGTGCATCAGCGCGTTGGCCTCGTCGTGCGTGCTGCCGAGCGCGCGGTTGAGGCGCAGCGCCTCGTCCAGAGCCGCCAGGGCGTGCGCGTAGTCGCCGGTGCGGTAGTAGATGATGCCGAGCGTGTTCTGGATCTGCGCGACCGTCTGCTGCGCGCTCAACTCGCGGGCGATCTGGAGCGCCTCGTGGCAGCGCGCCTCGGCGGCGGCGTACTGGCCCAGGCTGGTGAGCGCGTAGGCGGCGTTGGTGGCGGCGTGGATCAGGGCGTAGCGCAGGTTGATCTTGCGCGCCAGTTCCTCGGCGATACGGTAGTGGCCGATCGCCCGCTCGTGCTCGCCCTGGAGTTGCCAGAGGTAGCCCAGGTTGTTGTGCGAGGCCACCATGCCCGGCAGGTCGTCGATCGCCTCGCGCGCGCGCAGGCTGCGCTCGATGTGGTGGCGCGCCTGCGGGTAGTCCCCACGGATGCCGTAGATCGTGCCCAACTCGGAGTGCAGCCGGGCCTCGATCAACTCGTCCTGCCTGGTGCGCGGGTCGCTGCGTAGCGCCGCCAGCCCCTGCTCGCAGGCGGCGACCGCCAGGTCGAACTCGCCGCGTCGCTTGCGCACCATGCCGATATCGGCGCAGATGGTGGGCACGGCCAGCGGCGAGATGCCGGGCGCGCCGGAGGTAGCGATCGCCATGGCGCGCTCCAACTCCTCCAGCGCGGCCGCATACTCGCCCTGCTTCTCCAGCACATTGCCGCGCTTGCGGTGGGCGCGGCGGGCGGCCTCGGGCGTGACGCCGGGCGCGGCCAGGATGGCGGCGTGCTGAGCCAGGGCCTCCGCGTAGCGGCCGACGGTGGCATACACGTCGCCGAGGGCGTCGCGCGCCTGCCACGTGCGCGGGTCGGCCTCGTCCCCGGCGAGCGCCTCGAGCGCCCAGGTGTAGGACTGTATCGCCTCCTCGTTGGCGTACACATCACGCGCGGCGTGCCCGGCCTTCAGCAGGTACTCGATCGCCTTCTCGCGCCGATCGCTCAGACGGTAGTGGTGGGCTAGCAGGCCGACGTAGTCGTCCAGGTCGTTGGCGTAGCGCTGCTCCAGGTAGGCGCCGATACGCCCGTGCAGTTCGCGGCGGCGGGCGTAGAGCATACTCTGGTAGGCCACCTCCTGCACCAGCGCGTGGCGGAAGGTGTGGACGCGCTCCGGCTCGGTGCGCTCCAGCACGGTGAGCGCCTCCTCGTCCAGCCGGGTGAGCTGGCGCACCAGCGCCCGCTGATCGGCGCTCTGAACCGACTGCAGCACGCCGAAGGGGATGCGCTGCCCGATCACCGAGGCCACCCGCAACACCCCGCGGCTGGTCTCGTCCAGCCGGTCGATGCGGGAGAGGAGCAGGCCGTTGAGGCTGTCCGGGAGGTTATCCAGGCTCGTGACGAACGACGACCGGCCGGCGACCGACCCCTGATGCTCCCGAGCGGTCAATTGCTCATCGTTCGTCGTCTGGACCGCGCGCAGCAACTCGGCCAGGAAGAGCGGGTTGCCGGCGCTGCGCTCCACAAGCTCGCGGCGCAGCTGGTCCGGCAGGGGCGCGCCGGCGGAGAGCTCGCGGAGCAGGGCGTCGCTCTCGGCGCCGGAGAGCTCGTGCAACTCCAGCACGTGCGCGCCGTCGCCGGCGATCTGCGGGGCGGGGCGGTGGATGCCGAGCAGCAGCGCGCGGCGGCCGGCGAGCGTGCCCGCCATGTGGCGCCACAGGTCGAGCGAGATCGGGTCGGCCCAGTGGAGGTCTTCGAAGAGGGCCACGAGCGGCCCCTCCTCGGTGGCGCGCAGCAGCAGGGCCGCCAGCAGCGCGAAGCGGCGCTCCTGGCGCAGCTGCGGGTCCAGGCCGCGGGTGAGGCGGTTGTCCGGCACGTCGAGACGCGCCAGGTCGCCAAGCAGCGGCAGCCACTCCTCCATGCCCGGGCCGAGGGCGGCGAGGCGGGCGGCGATCTTCTGGGCGCGCTGCTCGTGCCCCTCTCCGGCGGCGATGCCGCACAGTGCCTTGAGCCACTCGGCCCAGGCGGCGTAGGGGATGCCGGCGGTGTAGGAGAAGCAGGCTGCCGCGACCACGCGGGCGCCGGATGCGAGCGCCTCCTCGACGAGCGCAGCGCTGAGGCGGCTCTTGCCCACGCCGGCCTCGCCCACCACGCGCAGCGCGCGGCCCTCGCCCGCGAGCGCGCCGCGCAGATGGGTGCGCAGCCAGCCCAGTTCGCGCGCGCGCCCCACCAGCGGCCCCGTGTCCCGGTAGGCGGCCAGCACGCCGGCGGGGGCCTCGATCTCGCCGGCGACGCGGTAGAGGGCCAGCGGTGTGGCCTTGCCTTTGAGCGCCACCGCGCCGCGCTCCTCACAGCGCAGGCGGCCGTGGAGGGCGCGCGCGACGGCCTCGCTGCACCACACCTCGCCCCAGGCGGCGGCGGTCATCACGCGCGCCGCCACGTTCACCGCGTCGCCCATCACGGTGTACTCTTTGCGCGCGGCGCCCCCGACGTTGCCGGCGAAGGCGGTGCCGAGGTTGAGGCCGATGCGCTGTTTGAGAATTGGGAATGGGGAATTGGGAATTGAGAATTGCTGTCTGCCGAGCTCGTTCGTAATGCTCAATTCTACATTCACAATTTCCTGCTGCATGGCGAGCGCGGCGCGGGCCGCCCGCTCGGCGTGGTCCTCGTAGGCGGCGGGGGCGCCGAAGATCGCCACCAGCTTGATGCCCTCGTCGGCCACGTCCAGCTTGTTGACGACGCCGCCGAAGCGCGCCACGGCCGCTTGCATGGCGCCGATATAGCGTTGGGCCACCTGGGCGGCCAACTCCGGGGGCAGCGCCTCGGCCAGCGCCTCCAGCCCCACCACCTGCGCGAACACCGGCGTCACCGGGCGCAGATCGGCCTCCACCTGCGGACGCTCGGGGGCGGCCAGGATGCGCCCCAGGAGGGTGGGCGGCAGGTAGGGGCTGATGCGGTCCAGGTCGTCCAGCAGGCGCGAGATCTCCGCCGGCCCATCGAGCGCGGTCTCGACGGCGCGCGGCGAGACGGGCGCGGGAGCCTGCACACCGCGCAGCCGTACGTAGCCGGGCGCCAATTCGTCGCCGGTGGCCGTGTCGCGCAGTTGCGCCCAAGCGCGCGGCCCGAGGGCCACCTCGCCCGGCCCGGCGAGCGTCTCGGCGGCCGCCACGCCGCTCACCACCTGGCCGAGCACGCTGTAGTGCAGTTCCTGAGGGCTGCCGCCGCTGACGAACGCGACCCGGCCGCTCTCCACCCCGATGTGCAGGTGCATGGGGAAGCTGCCGACGCCGGGGACGGTGCGGACGTAGCCGTGGAGCGCCTCCTGCAGGGCGAGGGCCGCGCCGGCGGCGGTGCGCGCGTGCTGTGGGCCGTCGAACAGCACCAGCAGCGCATCGCCGCCGAAGGCCACCAGGTCGCCATCGAATGCCTGCACCACGTCGGCCATGGTGGCGAAGATCGCGTTGAGGAAGTCGGTGACGATCTCGGTGCCCTCGCGCCCCAGCGCGCCGAGGCGCTCGGCGAGCGCGGTGGAGCCGGAGATGTCGGCGAAGAGCAGCGAGCCGTCCACCCAGCGCAGCCAGGGTGTGGCGGCGCGCTCGTGGAGCGCCTGGCGCACGACGAAGCGCGGCAGGTAGGTGGAGATAGCGTAGCGGGCGGCGGCGAGATGCACGAAGGCCTGCGTCGCGCGGTGAGCGGCCTCGCCGGCCTCGAGCAGATCGGCGGGCAGGTAGCGGCGGAGGCGCTCGTCGGCGGGGAGCGCATCCCCGGCGTTCGGCAGTTCGTGCAGCTGCGGCATGGAGTCCCTATCGGTCCACCACAACGATGGGAGTGGGAGGGTTTTCACGGCAGAGCGCAGCCCTCCTGTGGACCCTCCCCCTGCGTCAGGCGCATTATAGCGGCGGGCGGGGCGGGAGGCAACCGGGGGAACGCTGAGGCGCTGAAGGTTGCACGCTGCATGCTGAAATGCTGCACGCTGCCCGTTGAACGCCGAACCGATCGGGCGTGACTGAAGCCGTGCTGCTCAACTCGTGTATGTATCAGCGCGGTTCGATCCCGAGCACCTTGCGGCTGGCAAGTGATGGTGCTGAGCCTGGACGTGCTGCCGCAGTAGGTGCGTGGGCGCGCCACCTCGAACGTCACTCCCAGCCGCCCGCGCGTCATGAACGAGGCTACGGCCTCACCCTGACAGAGGCTACGGCCTCACCCTGACATAAGACAAGGTTCGCACGTCCTGTGATTGACACATTTGGTGTTTCAAACTATCCTCCTTTCGTCACGAGTACTGGGGAAACGAACCGCTTGCTTGGAAGATGTGCATGACCGGGTTCTAGCGAGTCTTGCGCTACACCGTGCAGCACAGCGCCTATACATCCGGTGTGTTGGCCGCCTCCTCTTGATCGAGCAGCGGCAGCATTGGAACCTTCGCTAGGAGTTGTGCCATGCCTCGCACCCCTCGCATCGGGATCCAGATTGAGCATACAGAGCCCTACTGGGTGCAGGTACGGGAGGCGATCCGACAGCAGGGCCGCTCCCGCTCGGCGGAGACCGTCGAGATCCTGATCCCCGAGCACCAACTGCTCTCTGTCGACGAGCAGATCGAGGTCGTCGAGGATCTGGCCGTTCAAGATCTTGACGCAGTCATCTGCAATACGCTTCCTCTGGATCTGATCACCCGGCTCCTCGATCACGGCTTCCCAGTCATCTATATCCCCGAACACTCGCTGCGCCACCCGCGTTTCGCCTCGCGCACCGGCCTCTATGAGGCTGCCTATCTACTCGGCACATTTGTCGATACCCGCTTGCCCGATCGCGCACAGATCCTTGTCGTCGGCGGGCCAGCCGTAGATGATGTGGGCGGACCTGATCCCGGTGATATGAGCGGTCAGAGCCGCGTCGACGGGTTTATGGCCGCGCTCCCACCCGCTCGCCGCGCCATGCTCCATCGTGTCCCGTGTACGTGGACGTATGAGGCAGCGTTCGGACGGGTGGGTGCGTACCTTGCGGCACACCCCAACCTGACGGTCGACGCCGTCTTCGGTCTCTCCGATACCCTCGCCCTTGCCGCCAACGCTGCCTGTCGTGGCCGCGAGCAGCTGCGTGAGGGGGCGCTCGTCGTCGGGGTCAACGGTGATCCCCTGGCGCTGGCCGCGATCAGCGCCGGCCAGATGACAGCCACCATCGAGATCGATCTCGATGATCTCGCCGCCCAGGCCTTTGATCTGGCGCTCAGCGCCGCCCGCGGCGAACCGCTTCGCCCGCTGTTCACATGCCGGCAGCGACTGGTCACTGGCGAGAACGTCGCCGAAGCGGCAACTCGCAAGCTGCTCAGCCTGGCCAGCCTCCCTACACACCTGATCGAGGACAACCAGCGCCACGAGCAGCAGCGCACCCTTCAGGCTGAGACCAGCGCCGCAATCGACCGGAAGGTCGGCCTGCTGCTCGACGAGCAGCAGCTCGCCCAGGCCCTCACCTCGCTCATCCGCGACAGCTACGGCTTCGACCAGGCGCGCTTCCTTCACCTCGACCCGGCCAGCGGGCAACTTCTGGCAGCTCGCGATGAGCAGGCCTCTGCGGAGCAGCCGGAGGGCGAGCTGGATGGGCCGCTCGCCTATGCCCTTGCGAAAGACCAGCTCGTCTTCATCCCCGATACGGCGGCCAGCCATCGATTTCCTCCCGACCCGCGCTGGCCTGAGGCTCAGGCCCGTGTTGTTGTTCCCGTCCGCCTCGGTGGCCAGGTCATCGGCCTGCTGGACCTGCATCGCCGCACCGTCACGCACCACACCCGTGATGAGCTCGCCGGACTCCAGTTGCTGGCCGACCGCTTCGGCATCACGGTGCGCAACGCACAGCTCTACCGGAAGGAGCAGGAGGCCCGCGCCCTCGCTGAGCAAGCCGATCGGATCAAGACGACGCTACTGGCAAACGTCAGCCATGAGCTGCGCACGCCGCTCAACGTGATCCTTGGCTACAGCCGAGGCGGCCTCGACTCGTTGGCGCGCGGCGACGCCTCCCCGTCGGAGTTGGCCGATGACTTCAGACAGATCTACCGCAGCGGCGACCACCTGCTACGTCTGATCAACGACCTCCTGGACATCTCACGGGCTGAGATCGGCGAGCTTGACCTGATGCCTGAGCGAATCGCCCCCCGCCCTTTGCTGGAGGAGATCTTCCGCGCGAGCGTCGAGGGCTTTGGGACGGCTGAGGGCGTCGAGTGGCGCATGATGGTGGCGCCGACGTTGCCACTGATCGACGTCGATCCCGTGCGGCTCCGGCAGATCTTACTCAACCTGCTGCACAACGCCCACAAGTTCACGGAGCGTGGTTCGATCACGTTCGGCGCGGAGGTGGCCGGACGCGAGCTGCACCTCTGGGTCGCCGACACAGGCCCCGGGATCTCGGCTGAGCTGCGCACGCAGATCTTCGAGCCCTTCGTCAGCGGCCCAGCAGCCGGGCGGAGCCGCGAGGGGATCGGCCTCGGGCTGAGCATCACTCGGCGCCTTGTGAGCTTGCACCGCGGCCGATTGACTGTGGAAAGCGAGGTTGGTCGTGGAAGTACATTTCACATCTATCTGCCCCTGCCTGACCTTGTCACTAGCACGTCTGCCGCGAGTGAGCCTTCAGGGCGCGTGCTGCTGCTGATCAGCGAGGGCGCGTCGCTCCCCGTGGCGGTCGCACATCTTGCAGAGCGACGCGGCCTCTCGCTGCATCTGCTGCGCTCGAGCGAGGATCTCGCGGGTGTGCTCCAGAGCATCCGTCCGGCGCTCCTCGCCTGGGATGTGACGACGGCCGCCGACGATGGACTGCGTATCATTGAGGAGATCCGTAATCGGCCTGATTTTCGCCAGCTGCCGGTGATGATCTACGGTGGCGCCGCGACTGCCGAATCTCTCGGCGCCGCGACGGGGGTGCTCCTCAAGCCACTCGGTGAGGAGATGCTGCTTGAGGCTCTCAGCGATCTCGACCCCAGGACACCGGATGGGAGTATCCTGATCGTGGAGGATGACCCTCAGGCCCGTGCGCAACACCGCCGGCTGATCGCCCAGCGCTTTCCCGGATACCGTATACGCGATGCGGGTGATGGGCGGGCAGGTCTGGCCGCGGTCGCCGCCGAGGTGCCGAGCCTGATCATCCTCGACCTGTTGCTGCCGGAGTTGGACGGCTTCGCGGTGTTGGAGGCCCTGCGCGCCGAGCCGCAGACCGCCGGGATCCCCGTGCTGGTGCTGAGCGGCAAGTCCCTCACTGGCGATGATATCCGGCGGCTCAGCGAGGCCCGCGTCATCTTCCAGACGAAGGACCTGCTCACAAACGAAGAGTTGGCCGAGTCGTTGCGCCGGACGATCAGCCCCGCTGAACGGTTGCCACGTTACACGAGCGCTCTCGTAAAGCAGGCGATCGCCTTCATCCAGCAGCAGTATGCCGAACCGCTGTCCCGCCAGGCCATCGCGAACGCCGTTGGGGTCAATAAGGACTACCTTGGCCGCATCTTCCATCAGGAGGTCGGCCTCTCACCTTGGGAGTATCTGATCCGCTACCGTTTGCTGCGCGCCCGGCAGCTCCTCCGCGAGACCGACCTTACCGTGGCTGAAGTGGCGGTCCGGGTTGGGTTCGAGACGCCGACCTACTTCAGCCGTATCTTTCACCGCGAGGTCGGATGCTCGCCGCGCGCTTACCGGGCTCAGCAGCCCATGTAGGGCGACACCGGGCCTGACGACCGTTGCAGGGGTGGCGTTGCAGCAACGGGTCGGTTTTCTGCAAGTCGATCGCGCCATTGGTATCGACAGCACCCGCCATCGCTCCCTATACTCAGGAGACAGACTGTCTACTGCGGAAGGAGAGCGACGATGCCAGTCTCAGCGACTGAGCGCGGCTGGGTGTTGGAGACACGGTCGACTGCCTATGCCTTCGGACTGAACGGTGCGAGGCTCCTGACCCACCGCTACTGGGGGCCTCGCCTGACCGGCCCCGCCGACTACCCCGAGCCGGCTGAGCCGGGGATTTGGGGAGCCTTCAACAACCCCGCCCAACTCACTCCCGAGGAGTACCCCGGCTACGAGGACATCAAGTTCGTCGAGCCCTGCATCAAGGTGAGCTTCGCCGATGGCGTCCGCGACGTTGTGCTGCGCTTCGTCTCCGCCGAAGTGCGCGACACCGACACGCCCGAACTGCGGATCCACCTGCGCGACACCGTGTACCCCCTCCGCGTCACCCTCCACTACCGCGTCCACGCTGACTACGATCTGATCGAGCGCTGGGTCTCGGCTCACAACGACGGCGACGCCCCGGTGCTGATCGAGCGGATCTGGTCGGCCCAATGGCATATGCCGCCCGGGGGGCACTACCGCCTGACCCACGTCGTCGGGCGGCATATGGACGAGGCGCGGCTACGCCGTGAACCCCTGCTCGAGGGTGTGAAGGTGCTAGAGAGCCGCCGCCTGACGAGCAGCCACCACCACAGCCCCTGGTTCGCCATCGATCGTGTTCCCGGCTCAAGCGCCGGCGGCTCTGCCCACGAGGACGCCGGCGAGGTCTGGTTCGGCGCCCTGGCCTGGAGCGGCAACTGGAAGCTGGCAGCCGAGGTGACCGACTTCGGCTCCACGCGCGTGAGCGTCGGTCTCAACGACTGGGACTTCGCCTGGCGCCTCGACTCAGGCGAGACCTTCGAGACACCCGCGAGCTACGCCGGCTACAGCGCCGAGGGGTTCGGGGGCGCCAGCAGGCGCCTGCATCGCTTCGTGCGCGAGGTGCTCCTGGAAGACGGCGATGTGCCGCGGCAGGTCTTCTACAACTCGTGGGAGGCGACCCTCTTCGACGTGGACGAGCCCTCGCAGATCGAGTTGGCTGAGATCGCTGCCGGGCTCGGGGTCGAACTGTTCGTGCTCGACGACGGCTGGTTCCACGGTCGCGTCGATGACACCGCCGGTCTGGGCGACTGGTGGCCCGACGAGCACAAATTCCCCCGCGGCCTCGGGCCGCTGATCGAGCGTGTCAATGCCCTGGGCATGGACTTCGGCCTGTGGATCGAGCCCGAGATGGTCAACCCGCGCAGCGAGCTGTACGCTGCCCACCCCGACTGGGTGATCCACTTCCCGACCAGGGCCCGCACCGAGGGGCGCAACCAGCTCATCCTCAACCTGGGCCGCCGCGACGTGCAGGACTACCTGATCGAGAAGTTCGACCGGCTCCTGGGCCAGCACAACATCGCCTTCGTCAAGTGGGACATGAACCGCAACGTGAGCGAGCCAGGCTGGCCCGGCGCGCCAGGTGACGCGCGCGAGCTCTGGGTGCGCTATGTGCAGGGGCTCTACCGCGTCTGGGGGACTCTACGCGCGCGTCACCCACGGGTCCACTGGCAGAGCTGCTCGGGCGGCGGGGGCCGGGCCGATCTCGGTATCCTCCGGCTGGCGAGCCAGATCCAGGTCAGCGACAACACGGACCCGACCATGTTCCTCGATATCCTGGAGGGGTTCACCCAGATCTTCCCGGCGAACACACTGCACGCCTGGGTGGCGGACAGCCACGCGCCCCACCTGTCGCTCGCCTTTCGCTTCCACGTGGGCATGTGTGGCATCCTGGGGATCGGCAGTCACCTCGCCCGCTGGACGGATGCCGAGCGTGCTGAGGCGGCGCACTGGATCGCGCTCTACAAGGAGCTGCGGCCCACCATCCAGGGCGGCGACCTCCACTGGCTTCGGACGCCGCAGTCCAACGCATTCTCAGCCCTGATGTATGTGTCGCGGGAGCGTGACGAGGCGGTGCTGTTCGCCTTCCGCACCCATCTCCCGCCCCGCTTCCAGCTCCCGCCGCTCCACCTGCGTGGGCTCGACCCAGAGGCGCTCTACGAGGTAGAGGGCGCTGAAGGGGCTCGTTCCGGCCGCGCCTGGATGCACGCCGGCTTCCGTGTGGCCTTGGGAGACTTCGAGAGCACGGTCCGCCGGATCAGACGGGTGGTGGGGTGAGCGGACGGTCGATCAGGTCGGTATTGTGCAACTTCCTATCGGGATTGTTCTGGAATTGTTAAGGCCGCTGGCCTATACTCCGGCCATCGACGGACCGTACCAGAGCGCAGCAGGCTATGGACGATCACACGGCTACTGTGGTGATCGGCGAGCCCGACCAGGCGACGAGTGTGCTCTACCAGCGCACGCTCGGCGCCGTATTCACCGTCCTCGCCGCGCCTAACACCGCAACCATCCTCGAGTTGCTCCGCAGCCGTCCAGTCGTGGCCGTGATTCTCGAGCCCGCGCTCTTCCATCCGAACAGCTGGGATCAGATGGAGGTTGTGAGCCAGGCGTGCGCGAAGGCTGGCGTGCCGCTGGTGATCTGCAGCGCCCAGGACGAGCGCAGAAGAGGACGCGCCTTGGGGGCGGCGGCCTACCTTGTCAAGCCCACGTTGCCGACTACGCTGCTCGAGACGGTGCGCCAAGTGCTCTATCCAACAGCAGGGTGACGCAGGCGGCTGCCGCTGGGGAAGAGCCTGAGGCCACGCTGTCGTTGGAGCCAAGGAAGGAGCTTTGTCGATGGGTAATGTGGATGCAGTGGTAGCGAACCGGGGAAGGGCGCGGCCCACCTGGATGCAGCGCTGGCTTTCGGCCCAGACCTTGCTCGCCTGGATCTTCATTCTCCCCAGCCTGATCGGCCTGCTGGTCTTTTTCCTCGTGCCAGCGGTGCGCGGCCTGTGGATCAGCTTCACCGACTGGGATCTGCTGGGCGAAGCGAAGTTCGTCGGGGTCGAGAACTACCAGGAGTTGCTCACCGACTCGCAGTTCTGGCAGGCGATGTGGGTGACGCTCTACTACGTACTGCTCAACATCCCACTTCAGACGGCGCTGGCCGTTGTGCTCGCCGTGCTGATGGATCGGCTCACCCAGTCGCTCTTCGTGCGCGGCGTACTGCTCTTCCCCTGGCTCATCCCCAACGTCGTCGTCGGCCTGCTCTGGCTCTGGCTGCTCGACCCCCAGTTGGGTCTGATGAACCAGATCCTCGGCGTCTTCGGCATCACCCGCCAACCCTTCTTCGGCTCAGTCGAGCAGGCTATGCCCTCGGTCGCCGGGGTCAACATCTGGCGCCACGTGGGCTACACCGCTATCCTGATTTTCGCTGGCCTGCAGACCATTCCCAAGGATGTCTACGAAGCCGGGGCGATCGATGGTGCCACCGAGACGCGCATGTTCTGGTCGATCACCATCCCGCTGCTGCGCCCGGTGCTGGTGTTCGTCGGTGTGACCACGATCATCGGCTCGTTTCAGATCTTCGACACCATCGCGATCACGACCAAGGGCGGGCCCGTTGGCGCGACGCGGGTGATCTACTGGTACATCTACGAGTACGCCTTCAACCGCTTCCAGATGGGCTATGCCACTGCCGCCGCTGTGATGCTGTTCCTCATCCTGATCACGATCACGATCGTGCAGCTGCGCTTTTTCCGTGCCGAGTCGTCGGATCTCGCCTAGGGCGTATCCGCACAGCGGGCGGTTTGGAGGGGGTGCGCCGCCAAGCATCCGCGACCGCAGTTTGCGGATACGCCCTAGTAGACGAAGGAGCGACTGTATGGCGACCCAAGCAACCGCTCTGGCGAGCACGGCGCGGCGCCCTCGCGTCAAGGCGGGCCGCATCCTGGCCTGGGCCAGCCTGATCCTGATGCTGCTGATCATCCTGGTTCCGTTCTACTGGATGTTTCGCACCGCTCTCTCGACTAACAAAGCCCTGTTCGCCAACCCGAGCGCATTTTTGCCACCCGAGGTGACCATGGTCAACTTCGCGCGCGTGCTCGGCATGGTCGACACGCAGACGGCGATGGCCGCCGGCGGATCGGGCCAGGCACTGAACTTCTGGCGCTACCTGGTCAACTCGGTCATCGTGACCGGGCTCATCCTAATCGGCCAACTCTTCTTCAGCTCGCTGGCGGCCTACGCCTTCGCTCGGCTGCAGTTCCCCTGGCGCGAGCAGGTCTTCTTCGTCTACATCGCCGCGCTGATGGTGCCCGGCATCGTCACGCTGATCCCGAACTTCGTCCTGATCCGCAGCCTGAACTGGCTGAATACCTACCAGGGCATCATCGCGCCGTACTTCCTGATGTCCCCCTTCGCAGTCTTCTTCCTGCGCCAGTTCTTCCTCGGCATCAACCGCGAGGTCGAGGAGGCGGCCAAGATCGACGGGACATCGCTCTTCGGGATCTTCTGGAAGATTATCCTGCCGCTGAGCGGCCCGCCCCTGACCACGCTGGCCATCCTGACCTTCATCAGCACGTGGAACGAGTACCTGTGGCCGCTGCTGATCGGCCCGGACGACAACATGCGTGTGCTGACGGTGGCGCTGGGTGTGTTCCGCTCGCAGACGCCGCAGGGTGCGCCTGACTGGAGCGGCCTGATGGCCGGCGCGCTCCTGAGCATTCTGCCCAGCCTCGTGCTCTTCTTCGCCATGGGCCGCAAAGCTGTCGACTCGATCCAGTTCTCGGGCTACAAGTAGGCGCACGCTTGGTCCGAACGATCGGCGCTGAGGAGTCCTCGGAGGAGCAGCCCGTCGGCGCTCCTGAATGGAAGCGGAGAGGAACCAATGCCCCGTCTGCCAGATGCGGCACGGCGCAGCCGTGGCCCGCCCGGGATCTCGTATGCCCAGTTCGCCATCGAACCATCCGCTGTCTGATCAGCTTCGGCTCAAGGAGGACAAGATCATGCGTCTGTACAACCGATCGATCCTGTCGGCCGTCTTCGTCGTACTCAGCCTCATCCTGGCCGCCTGTGGAGGAGGGGGCGCCGCCCAGCCCACTGCCGGCGAGCGCGCGGGCACGGGCGCCGCTGGGGTCGGCGGCGAGGGCGTGACCATCCGCTACCAGCTGTGGGACTCGAACCAGCAGCCGGCCTACCAGGCCTGTGCCGATAAATTCCACGAGGAGAACCCCGGCATCACGGTGAAGATCGAGCAGCTCGGCTGGGGCGACTACTGGAGCGGCATCCAGACCGGCATGGTCGGCGGCACGGCCCCCGACGTCTTCACCAACCACCTCGCCAAGTACCCGGAGTTCGCCGCGAAGAACCAGTTGGTCGATATTGAGCCGATGGTCCAGCGCGACGGCGTCGACCTGAGCGTCTACTATCCCGGCCTGGCGGACCTGTGGACCCGCGACGGCAAGCGCTTCGGCCTGCCCAAGGACTGGGACACCGTTGCGCTGGTCTACAACGCCGACATGCTGGAAAAGGCCGGCGTTGACCCGGCGAGCCTGAAGGACCTGACCTGGAACGCCCAGGATGGCGGCACCTTTGGCGAGTTGATCAAGAAGCTGACCCTCGACTCGAACGGCAAGAACGCCCTCGACCCAGCCTTCGACAAGACCAAGGTCGTGCAGTACGGCTTCATCCCGCAGGGCGCAGGCGGTTTCTCGGGACAGACGCAGTGGAGCATGTTCGCAGCCAGCAACGGCTTCAAGTTCACCGACGGCCCGTGGGCGACCAAGTATTACTATGACGACCCCAAGCTGGCCGAGACGCTGCAATGGTATGCTAACCTGCACCTGGTCGAGGGCGTGGCCCCCTCCCAGGCGGACGTGAGCAGCCAGGGCGGCCAGACCCTGTTCACCGCCGGCAAAGGCGCGCTCACCACCGACGGCTCATGGACGATCGGCGACTACCTGACGAAGTCGTCGTTCAAGGTCGGCTTCGCGCCGCTGCCGAAGGGCCCGGAGGGGCGGAAGAGCATGTTCAATGGTCTGGCAGACTCGATCTGGGTGGGCAGCAAGCACCAAGAGGAAGCCTGGCAGTGGGTGAAGTTCGCCGCCTCGAAGACCTGCGCTGATATCGTCGGCGGGTTCGGCGTGGTCTTCCCGGCCCAGCAGTCGGGCGTGGACGCGGCGCTGGCCAAGCGCAAGGCCGACGGCGTGGACGTGACCGCGTTCACCGACCAGGCCAAGGACCCCAACGGCACCTTCCTCTTCCCGATCACCGATCACGGCGCCGAGATCGCGACGATCATGGACTCGGCCACGCAGAGCATCATGCTTGGCCAGGCCACCGCCGCCGACGCGCTGAAGCAGGCCAACGAAGAGGTGAACGCCCTCTTCAAGTAGGTGTTGCCAGCCCGGCTATCGGCGAGTCACCTACGGGGAGAGCCAAACCCCTCCCCGCCCCTTTCCGGGCAGGATGTGGAGATGCCGATGAAGCGTTCTGGCATGATCCTCACGCTCGCCCTTTTGCTGGCCGGGTGCGGCCTGGTGGGCGAGCCGGGCCGGGCGGCCAACAGGCCGTCGCTCACGGGGGCGCCGGTCGCGGCTACGCTTGCCGTGGCCGCGCTCGCCGCCCCTGCCCCCTGCTCCGGCAGCTTCGTGGCACACACCCTCGCCCACATCACCACGGTGCGCGGCAAGACAGTGCACATGTTTGACAGTAATGGCTCCGGCGTCGCCGTGGGCGACCTGGACGACGACGGCCGCCTCGACCTGGTCTTCGCCAACCTTGACGGGCCGAACCGTGTCCTCTGGAACGAGGGCGCGCTGCGCTTCCGGTCCCAGGAGCTTGACGACACGAACAGCCGCGCCGTGGCGATCGTTGACACCGATGGCGACGGGCGCCTGGACGTCGCGTTCACCCACCGCGCCGCCGGCGTGAGCCTGTGGCATAACCTCGGTGGCAGCCGACTCCAACGACAGTTCCTGCCTGGCGTCTCGGCCCCCGCCTACGCTATGGCCTGGGGCGACCTACTGGGAGACAGCGCCCTCGACCTGGTGACCGGCGGCTATGACGCCGAGCTCGACCGGGTTCTCGGTAGCGCTTACCTCTTCAGCGCAGGGGCCGGCATCTACGTGTACGAGCGGCACGGCGGGGGCTACCGCGCCGTGCGGCTGGCGCCGAAGTCGCAGGCCCTCAGCCTGGCCCTGGCCGACCTGAACAGCGATCGACGGCCTGACATCTGGGTTGGCAACGACTTCGAGGCACGCGACCAGTTCTGGGTGCGCAGAGGCGGCGGCTGGGAGTCCTTCGAGCCCTTCACGCGGACGACCGAGAACACGATGAGCATCGACCAGGGTGACATCAACAATGATGGCCGCCCTGAGTTCTACGCTGTCGATATGAAGCCGTACGACATCGCCGTGTCGACGATGGCCGCCTGGCTCCCGCTGATGGCCACCATGCCCACGAAGCACGACGCTCGCGATCCCCAGGTTGTTGAGAGCGCACTTCAGGTCCTCGGCCCCGGTGGCTCGTTCGTGAACGAGGCCTACGCGCGGGGTGTGGACGCGGTCGGGTGGGGCTGGTCGGCCAAGTTCGGAGACCTCGACGGCGACGGCGACCTTGACCTCTACGCCGTCAACGGCATGATCGCCGCCGAGTTGTTCGGCCACCTGCCCGGGGACGAGTTGGTGGAAGAGAACCAGGCTTTGCGCAACGATGGCGATGGGCGCTTCAGGCCCGCCCCCGAGTGGGGCCTGGGCTCGACCCTGAGCGGGCGCGGGATGAGCATGGGTGATCTCGACGGCGACGGCGACCTCGATATTGTGGTGAACAATCTGCGCAGCCCGGCCCAACTCTTCGAGAACCGCCTGTGCGGCGGTAAGAACGTGGTGGTCGAGCTGCGCTGGCCCGGCAGCGGCAACACGCGGGCGGTGGGCGCCCAACTGGCCCTGCACACGACGGCGGGCAGCTTCTACCGCGACGTTCGCGTTACAAGCGGTTACCTCTCGGGTGACCCGCCGCAGGTTCACTTTGGTGTGCCTGCCGGCGCGCAGATCGAGCGGCTTGAGATCCGCTGGCCGGACGGAGCGGTGTCGGCGTTTCCTGGCCCCCATGCCCAGACCCTACTGACGGTCACACGGGAGGAGGGGCCATGAGTGTGGGTTCTACGCAGCCCGGCCGAGGTCTGCGCCTCCCGCTCATAGCCCTGCTGCACCCGCGAGAGTTGACGCCGGTCGCCCTCGCCACCTTTGCCCTCGGCGTCCTCGCGGGAGCTGCGGCGATGCGAGTGACCGGCGCGCCCCTCTGGGCAGCCACGGCCCTGGTGCTCGCGCTGCTCCTCGTGCCCGGCGTGCTGAAGTGGCGCGCCGACGCGCGGCGCTACGGCCGGACGGCGATGTTGCTGAGCGTGCTCCTGGCGGCCCAGGGCTTCCACGCCGTCGAGCATATTCATGGACGAAGTGCAGCTTGGGCGGCGCCGCATCGGCGGCTGAACCGCACCAATCACCGTTCGCCGTTCGCCGTTCGCTGCTCCACCCGCGCGCTGCCACCGGGGAAGGCGATCACGAGCGCGTTAGGGCGCAAGGCATCCTCCACGCCGTCGCGCCCCACCACCAGCGGGCGCGTCTTCTCGCCGCAGGCCAGGCGCACGATCGCCTCGGCGTGCGGCGGGGCGAGCGGCGGCTCCACCAGGATCACGCGCGAAGGTCTCGCGGCGGCGCACTCGGCTGCGGCCAGATGCCACAGGCTGCCGCCGGGGCCGGTGGCGGCCGCGAAGCGCGCCTCGCGGGCCGATACCTCGCCGGCGGCCCACCACGCCAGGAGGAGGAACGCTGTGCCAGCGACAAGCGCCATCGGTAGTTTGGATGGGAGCTTGTGGATGTTGGATGTGGCTCCTTCCAACCCGTGCCCGACGGCCGCAGCCCGCCATGCGAGGAGCGCGGCGACGGCCAGCACCGGCAGATAGGTGTAGCGCGAGTCCGGCGGGGAGGCGAAGGGCGCGGTGGGCAAGAGGGTCAGCAGGACGGCGAGCGCCAGCTTCGCATAGCAGATGGCGCCGCCACCACCCCGGCTAATCCACAATCCACAATCCACAATCCACAATGCCATAAGGGCGCCGCCAGCGATGGGGAGCCAGGGTGCATCGCCGTACTGGGTGCCAGGGAGTGGGGCGGCCACCAGGCCGAGCGTGCGCAGCGGGTTGAGGAGCAGCTGCGGGCCGAGGCCGTAACCGGCGCCGCGCACTACCTCGTTGCGCGCCAGCATCTCCGCCTGGAACGCGAGGTAGGCCGCGGTGACGAGCAGCGGCGGCGCGGCGCGTGCGATGCGGCGGGCGATTCCTGGCGCTCCACCGGCCGGGAGCAGCAGCAGGAGGCCGGCCCCGATCACGGCGCTCTCCTTCGTGAGCAGGGCCAGGGCGAGCGCGCAGGTGGCGAGCAGCGGGCGCCACGGGCCAGGGTGCGCCGCAGGCTGTTCACTGTGCGCCGGCAGCCAGAGGTGCATGGCCGCGAGCAGGAGCGCCGCGGCGAGCAACTCACTCTGCGCCGAGACCCAGACTACCGCCTCGAAGGGTGCGGGATGCAGGGCGACGAAAGAAATGCACACTGCACACGGCAGAATGAAAGCAGCATTGGACTGCGGCAGTGTGCCGTGTGCAGTGTGCATTCGGCTCAGCCGCCAGATCAGTAACGCCAGCAAGAGAGCATTCAGCAGGTGCAGCCCGAGGCTCACGGCGTGGAAGGGGGCGGGGTCCAGGCCGAAGAGGCGCACCTGGCCCCAGATCAGCAGCCACACGAGTGGCCGGAAGAAGTGGGTCTGGGCGGAGGCGTCGAAGGCGCGCGCCAGCAACTCGCCGGGCGCCTGGCCACGCACGTTCAGCAGCCACTGGTAGTCGTCGGCGGCGAAGGGGCGACCGGGCAGTTCGCGATAGGCGTAGAGCGCCAGCCCGGCGGCCACGAGGGCGGGCGCGGCGGCGAGGGCGCGGCGGGTGGTTGGCATAGCGTATCCTGGCGAACGATTCAGCGCTGAGCGCCGCGGATTATACCGCAGCTGGCGCAGCGCGCTCACCCGGCCATCGCCGCCAGTTGCTCGCGCAGCCAGTCCAGCTGCTCCTGGTTGAGGACGTAGCAGGTGGCGGAGCCGTCCGGCTCGGCCTCCAACAGCCCGGCGGCGCAGAGGATCTTGAGGTGCTGGGAGAGGGTGGACTGGGCGCGGGCGGTCTCGTCCGGCAGGTGGAGCAGGATCTCGTTGCCGATGCAGCGCGGGTGTTGCTGGACGAAGCGCACGATCTCGAGGCGGACGGGGTTCGCCAGCGCTTTGCAGAGCTGGTAGATGCGATCGGTATCGAGCCTGTGGTCAACCGTCGTCATCGCCGGCCTCCGAGGTTGGCTTGACTCTACCGCGGAGGAGGCCACAATGTCAAGTGCTGAGCGCCTGTTTGAAAAGGGGAGCCGAGGGGGGGCACCCCTCACCCATCTCCCGCCCGCCGCGCAGCGGCGGGCGGGCGGGAGATGCGGGGGCCTATGGCCCCCGCGCCCCCAGCCGGGAGGCGTTTCAAACAAGCGCTGCGTGCTGAGTCAGCACTGCTCAGCACTCAGACTCGTCATGCTCCGCTGAAGATCAGCTCGCGGCGCGAGAAGGTGTAGATGGCGAGGCTGAGCAGCCCGAGGGTGAGTGACAGCTGGGCGAGAGGGATCACAACGCTGATGCCGCTGTAGTCCCGGCTCACCGCCAGCGCGAAGCCGGTGAAGGCTGGCAGGAGCGGGGTGCTGAAGATCGTGCGGAGCACATCCAGCGCGGTGGCGAGGGCGGGCGGCAGCGTGGCCAGCGTCGGCCCACCGATCAGGTTGCCGGAGAAGGCCAGGGCCACCACCGCCAGGATGGCCAGGCGCCAGCCGGTGCTGAGCACCATCGGCGCCAGCAGCACCAGCAGCGCGCTGAGCAGCGCCACGTTGAGCAGCAGCGGCGCCGTGCCGAGCAGCCAGCCGCGCAGGCCAAGCCCCTGCACCGGGTTGTAGAGCGCGACGCCCAAGCTCAGTGCGCCGTACACCCCCCAGATCAGCGCCTGGACCGCCAGGTAGAGGCCCAGCAGGTAGCCGGCGCGCCCCAGGCGGCGGGCCAGCACCAGGTAGCCCTGCGGCCGGTCCCCCAGGCCGAGCACGGTGGAGGCGGTGTAGAAGGTGAGCGCCAGGGTGAACAGGCCGGTGGTGGAGAAGAAGTACTCCGGCTGCATCGGCGTGTCCCAACGGCGGAAGAACAGGTAGAACGCCGCCACCGTGGCCGCCAGTTCCACCAGGATGCGCCCGGAGCGGGCGTACTCCACCAGTGTGAAGGCCGTGAAGCGCAGCGTGCGGGCGAGTGCGCTCATCTCACTGTTGCTCCCGATCTTCTTCCTGCCGCAGCAGCTCGCGCAGCAGTGTATCGCCCGGGCGCGCCGGGCCGGGCGGGGCAGTGGAGGGCGGCGCCCCGCGCTCCGCGATGATGGGGGTGGCACGGTCCTCGCCGGCGGGGGATGGTTCGCCGCGCACCGCGCGCAGGTACAGTTCCTCGAGCGGGCGGCCGTGCGGCTCCAGCGCGATGATCGGCACGCCGGCGTCCAGCAGGGTGCGCACCACCCGTGCCTGCAACTCGGGGGTGTTGGGCTCGATGGTGACCTCGGCGGCGGCGCAGCGCACCGCCGGCCCGATGCGCTCCAGGCGCGCGGCAAGCTCCGCGGGCAGTCCGGGGACAGCGATTCGCACGCTGCGGCCGGGGGCGCGCAGCGCCGCGGCGTCCGCCTCGGCAGCCAGACGCCCGTCGAACAGCACGCCGACCCGGTCGCACAGGTGCTCGGCCTCGTCCAGGAAGTGGGTCGCCATCAGGGTGGTGTGGCCGCGCCCGCGCATGGCCGCCAGCAGGTCCAGCATCTCGCGCTGCCCGGCCGGGTCCAGCCCGCTGGTCGGCTCGTCCAGCAGCAGCAGCGCCGGGTCGTGCAGCAGTGCCTGGGCCACGCCGAGGCGTTGGAGCATGCCGCGCGAATAGGTGCCGAGCATGCGGTCGGCGGCGTCCTCGAGGCCCACGGCGCGCAACTCCTCGTCGATGCGCGCCTCGAGGCCGCGCCCGCCCATGCCGCTGAACTGGCCGAGGTAGCGCAGGTACTCGCGGCCGGTGTACCGCATGTGGTAGCGCAGGCGCTCGGGCAGGTAGCCGACGCGTCCGAGCACGCGGGAGGGGTCCGTGGCGCCGAGCACGCGCAGCCGCCCGCCGTTGGGCCGCAGGAAGCCGAGCAGCAGGTGGATCAGGGTGGACTTGCCCGAGCCGTTGGGTCCGAGCAGCCCGTACACCTGGCCTTCGGCCACGCGCAGGCTCAGGCCGCGCAGCACCTCGACGGTGTCGTAGGACTTGTAGAGGTTGTCGACCTCGATGGCGTCCATGTAAGTTTTGCGATGCCTGTCT
>DATMBA010000165.1:0-1437 GCA_035559635.1 Roseiflexaceae bacterium | reverse complement strand
CTTGCGATTTGGGATTCCGGATTTTGACGGATCGTGATTCTCTGGAGCGGCCGTTGGGGCGGGGAGATTCGCGATGGGCAAGCCGAGAGACGAGCGTCATCGGGATTTGTTCCGGCCAGCACTGGAGCAGATCATCGACCTGGGCCATCCGCTGGTACGGCTGACGGGACAGATCGACTGGGGCTTCCTCGACGCCCGCTTCCGATCGGTGTGCAGCGAAGGGCCGGGCCAGCCACCGTTGGCGACCCGGCTGGTGGCGGGCCTATTCATCCTCAAGCACGCGCACAACCTGTCGGACGAGGCGCTGTGCGCGCGGTGGGTGGAGAATCCGTATTACCAGTACTTCTGTGGCGAGCAGGTGTTCCAGCACGCGCTGCCGTTCGACCGCTCGTCGCTGACGCGCTGGCGCCAGCGGCTGGGCGAGGAGCACCTGGTGGCGCTGATCCAGGAGAGCCTGGCGGTGGCGCACAAGACGGGGGCGCTCACGGCCAAGGATCTCGAGCGGGTGGCGGTGGATACGACCGTGCAACCCAAAGCCATCGCCCATCCGACCGACGCGCGGTTGATGCACCGGGCGCTGGAGAAGCTGGTCGATCTGGCCAAACGCCATGCCGTGCCGCTGCGCCAGAGCTATGTGCGGGTGGCCAAGCGGGCGGCGATCATGAGCGGGCGCTACACCCACGCCCACCAGTTCAAGCGGGCGCGGCGGGAGCTCAAGTTCCTGCGCACCCGGCTGGGCCGCGTCATCCGCGACATCCGGCGCAAGATCGCCGGCGATGCGGTGCTGGAAGCGCGCTTCGGGACGCTGCTGGCGCTGGCGAGCCGGGTGCGCGCCCAGGACCAGCACCAGCGCGGGCCGAAGGTCTACTCGCTCCACGCGCCCGAGGTCGAGTGCATCGGCAAGGGCAAGGCCCGCGCGCCTTACGAGTTCGGCTGCAAGGTCTCGCTCGCGACCCCCGTCACCAAGCCCAAGGGCGGCCAGTTCGTGCTCCACGCCAAGGCGCTGCACGGCAACCCCTACGACGGCCATACCCTCGCGCCCGTGATCGCCGAGATGACGCGGCAGAACGGCGTCGAGCCCAAGCGCATCCACCTCGACAAGGGCTATCGCGGCCACAATTACCCGCGCTTCCGCGTCTGGATCAGCGGCCAGGTGCGCCGCGTCACCGCCGCCATCCGCCGCGAGATGAAGCGCCGCGCCGCCATCGAGCCGGTCATCGGCCACGTCAAGGCCGAGCACCGCATGGGCCGCAACTATCTCAAGGGCCGTGACGGCGACTGCAGCAACGCCGTGCTTGCCGCCGCCGGCTTCAACTTCTCCCTGCTCCTGCGCTGGTTCGAGGCGCTTTTGCGTGTCCTCTGCCGGGCGCTCTTACCTCCCACGCCCGCCTACGCCTGACCGCAAATCACCCACGCTCAGAGTTCTTCACGGACGAC
>DATMBA010000164.1:0-4219 GCA_035559635.1 Roseiflexaceae bacterium | reverse complement strand
GGCCGGGCGCGCGGCGCTCGCGCAGGCCGGCGAGCGGGCGCGGCGGCTGGCCGACTCGCTCGCGCAGCTCGGCGGCACGCCACCGCCGCGGCTCATGGAGGCCGAGGAGATCGCCCGGCTGCTGTACGCGCTCGCCGACCCGGTACGCGCCAGCCGCTACCCGCTCGCCGGCACGCTGCTCGATCGCGTGCGCCGCGTCGTGACGATAGCTGAGGGGAGGGCGGCATGAACCTGCGTGATGCGCTTGAGAAACCGATCATCGAACCGGCCCGCGCCAGGCGTCCGCCCCCCGGCAGGGCGCGCGTGACCTCGGGGGCGATGACCCTGGCCGATCTGCTCATGCCCGACGGCGTGGATCGCCGCCCGCTGCACACGATCCAGGTCGGGGACTCCTTCCTGACCACGCTGGAGTTGCGCGGCTTCCCGCCCGTGCTGAGCCTGGCGTGGCTCTCCGACCCGGCGCTCGGCCTCGACGCACCCGGCGTGACCATTCACCAGCGCATCGAGCCGGTCCCCGACGCGCTCGCGCGGCGTATGCTCGCCAAGAGTGAAGACGCCGCGCTCGGCACCCTGAGTAGCGACATGCAGGCCGGGACGAACCTTGATGTGGACGCCCAGCAGGGCATGGAGGCCGCCGCCGCACTCAGGCGTGATCTTGCGGCCGGCGCCGACCGGCTGTTCCAGTACGCTGTGACAATCACCATCGCCGCTCCGACGCTTGAGGAGTTGGCCGCTCGGGTGGACCAGGTGCGCCTGGCAGCCGCGCAGCAGGGCGTGGCGTTTGGCGTCGCCCAGTTCCAACAGTGGGAGGGGTACGTCGAGTCCTTGCCGCTGGGGCGGCAGGAGCTTGGGCTGCTACACGACTCGAGCGGGCAGGCGGCGGCGATGGGCCTGCCGACGGCAACGCCGGGGCTGCGGCGGCGCGGCGGGCTGCCGCTCGTGTGGGGCGAGCACCCCCGCACCGGCGCCCCGATCCTGTGGGACCGCTGGATGGCGACCAACCCGCACGCTCTGGTCGTCGCGGAGTCGGGCAGCGGCAAGAGCTACACGATGAGCGGGCTGATGGCGCAGGAGGTGGCCTTGGGCGAGGACGCGCTGCTGATCCTCGATCCCAAGTTTCAGGAGTACCGCCACCTGGTGACGACGCTCGGCGGCGCGTACATCTCGCTCTCGCGCTCGGCCGGCTACCACATCAACCCGCTGGAGCTGCCGAAGCTCTCGCCCGAGCGCGTGCAGGCCATGCGGGCGCTGGAGGAAGACCTGCTTGGCCAGCGCATCAGCGTGGTGAAGGCGCTGATCAGCAGCGAGCTTAAGGCAATGGGGACGCATGTGGACGCGGCAGGGCTGGCCAACATCGAGGAGGCGATCGCCCGCGCCTACGCGGGGCGCGGTATCACGAACGAGCCGCGCTCCTTCAGCCGTGAGATGCCAACCTTCTCCGATGTGCAAGACCAGCTCATGGCGCTCGACCCGGATCTCGCGCGGGCGTTGACGCTGTTCACACGTGGGACGGTCGGCGACCTGTTCAACCACCCGTCGAACATCCCAACCGACAACCCGCTGCTGGCGCTCGACCTCTCGGCATTGCTGCGCGCGAACGACGAGGTGCTCGCACGCATCATCCCGATCATCGTCATGGACTTCTTTGTGACGGTGGCGATCAACCGGCCTACGGGCCGGCGGAGCCACCTGGTGCTCGACGAGGCCCACGCGCTGCTGCACTCCGAGGCTGGGGCGCGGACGATGCAGACGATCTTCCGCATCGGGCGCAGTCTCCAGTTCAAGGCGACGGTGATCACGCAGAGTCTCGACGACCTCGACGAGAGCGAGCACACGCGCGTGCTGTTGGACAACGCGAAGACGAAGCTCATCCTCGGCCTGAACCGCGACTCGAGCGCAGTTGAGCGGGCGGCGCGGCTGCTCAGCCTGAACGAGCAGGAGGCCGCCTACCTGGCGACCTGCCGGCTCGTCAAGGGCGTCGGATCGACGGCGCTGCTGCTTGCCGACGGCGACCGCACACCGCTCATGATTCCGATGTGGCCGGAGACCATCCACCAGATCGTCACCGGGCGCGCCCGGCACGAGGAGGGGCGGCGCGAGCAGATCGGGGCGCGGTGAGCGCCGTTGCCGCCGCCCTCATGGCGGTAGGCGCCATCGATCCTGCCGCGGCGTCGGCGCCGGTGGAGTTGGTACTCCCGGTCGTGATCGCAGCGCTGATCATCTCCGCGCGAGCGGCCTGGGGCGTGACACTGTTGATGGTGGGCCTGTTCGCGCTATGTGTAGCGAGCGCTCATCCTACAGACATCACAGCCCTCTGATGCAGTATCGGCAGGACGCGATGATCCATGCTGCGCACGACATCAAGAGCGTGATCCAGGGCATGACGGCGGGCATCGAGTTTGCTCAGGCCGCGCTGGAGAGCGCGGGCGACGAGCTGGCGGAGACGCGGGATGATGTGCGTGGGGTAGTGGCGGCGACGAAGCGGCTGCTGGCGCTGACGCTGGCGATCCCCGGTCTGGCGCTTCTGGTGTGCTGGCACTGGTGGCTGCTCCTTGTTCACGCCTCGGCGCGGAAGATCGCAACGACACACAAGGAAGTCGTATGACATTCGGTGGTTACCGTCTCAACTTCGATGCGCTCCTTGCCCGCATCGTCTACCGCTGGCACTGGAAAGTCGCGCTCGGCGCCGTCCTGCTGCTGACGCTCGGCGCGCTCGCACTCGGCCTTATCCCACCGATCTGGAAGGGCGCGGTGACGCTGACCATCACGGCGCCCGCAGCCACGCGCGTGGAGGTCGACGGCCGCGCGTGGCCGCGGCAGCTCTACGCTGGCGACCACCAGATCGTCGCCTGGTCGTCGGACGGCCGCGCCTCGTGGGCCGACGTCTACCTTGCGGCGGGCGAGTCGCTGGCCGTGCATCTGCCGGAGGGGCTGCCCGAGCCGCGCGAGCGCCGGCTACCCCCGGCCGCCCCCGGCACCGAGATCGCGCAGGTATGGTGGGCGGATGGCGCATGGCGTGTCCAGAGCGCGCCGATACCCGTGCCCCTTGCCGAGGAGGAGAGCGAGAGCACCAATCCGATACCTACTCCGCTCTCCGTGGGTAGACAGACCGTCGCGGTGGGCGATGCGGGCATGGAGCGGTTGGCGACCCTTGACGCCTACGCCGGCCTGGCCGATCAGGTCCGCGTTGACGGCCAGCTCGTCGAGGCGGTATTCCTGCTGAACCAGCGCGCGAACTACAACGACCGCTCGCTGGGTACGGTAGAGGTACGTGGGTGGAGCGCCGAGACGACGCCACTCACGGTAACGGCTTCGCTGACGCTGGTGCGCTTCGCCCCATCGGGCGACGCCCTGCTGCTCGCTGAGCAGGTGCCGACCGGCGGCGAGCAAGTCTACCTCGCGCGACCGGGCGCGGCGCGCACGCCAGTCGTCGCCGTGCCGGGACACATCACGCGCGTCTCGTGGCGTGAGGATGGCAGCGCCGTCGTGCTGCACAGCCGCCAGGGCGACCGCCTGACCCTCACGCTCGTGCGGCTCGCCCCGACGATTGCGGCCGCCGTGGTGGCGGACGTGCCGGTGGACCTGTACGCCGGCGACCTGGTGCCGCTCACGTGGAATGACGCGGGCCTGCTGTGGGTCGCCCCGGATACCGACACCTCCCCGACGCTCTGGCAGGCGCCCCTCGACGCCCTCATCCCCGAGCGAATCGCACCGCTCGACGCCCGCGCGATCGCCTGGCTCCCCGATGGCGCGCTGCGCGTCGTGACGGTACAGAACGAGACCGTGGTGATCGGGCGCTACCAGGACGGGCTGCTCATGGGCCAGACGACGGCGCCGCGCGTGGCGGCCGCCGCCGACCTCGCCGGGACATGGCACGAGAACGAGTTGCTGCTCCAGGGGGGCGGGGGTGCGTGGCTCCTCGATGTGACCGCCGACAGCCAACCGAATACCACCACACGCTAATCAGCTCGTGGCGCTCTGAGGGGCGGCGTACACGCGCCCCTCATTCGTCGAGTGTGCCGCGCCTACCAGGGCGCGTGGGGGAATGGAATGGGCTCTTCCCTGCATCGAATTGAGGTGCTCGCGGTGGGCGGCATCATGCTCCTCGCGGGATTGGTGGCGGTGCTGCTCCTGTACGTTCGGCCTCCCGCACAGCCGGCCTACGTGCAGGCGACGGCGATGCCCGTGGCTACCAGCATGGGCACAGCTGCGGCGGTGG
>DATMBA010000163.1:0-13216 GCA_035559635.1 Roseiflexaceae bacterium | reverse complement strand
GGCGGGCCAGCGAGAGCACAGCCCTCTCTGACCCGCCGCTGGTTGGCAGTGCGCGCGCAGCGCACAGGAGCCTCAAGAATCTGCCATAAGCGTGGACGGGCGCGCTGGTTCGCCGCGAGCGTTCTCATGCCCCGGCTGTTCAGCGTTCAGCGTAGAGCGCTATTGAGTCACCAAGTGCGACTCGGCGCGGGGGCGCTCGTCGGGGAGCCAGGTGATCTTCACGCCGTCGGCGCTGGTCCACAGCTCCTCGTCCTCGGGATCCTCCTCGTCCACCTCCGGCGCGATCACGATCGGGCCGCTCTCGTGCAGCCAGGCGATCAGGTCGTCGATCGAGAACCAGCCCGAACGGTAGTTCTCCTGGTCGGCCGGGTTAAGCCAGAAGCGAATCTCGCCGTCCATCCACTGCCAGCGCTCCAGCGAGCGCCACTCCTTGTGCTGATCCCTGAGCGCCGCCTTGGTCTCCTCGAAGAGGCGCAACAGCTCGGGCAAGGTCAGGCCCTGGGTGCGGCGCAGGTCCAGCAGGCGGCGGTTGCACGCGTCTCGCAGGCGCTCGAGCTGCGCCACGTCGAGCGCGTTGATATCGACGATCGAGGCGATGTCGGCCATCGGAGTTTCCTTTCTGGGAGCTGGCCCACCAGCGGGTTGCTCCCCTGGTGGTGGAAATGCACGAACCGTGCCGCTCCGCTGCGGTGGCGCCTCAGCGCCACCCCCGACCTCCAGACCCTATGATACAAGATGACTCTTCCTACAAGATGAACGTTTCGGTGACGAGAAGTTCACAACGTATCACGAGCCGTTGCTCCGATTGGGCCAGGGGCGGCGCATGCCGCACACCGTTCTTACTGATCTATACGTGCTGAGGCGATGGATCGTTGTACGACCGGCGGACGAATCGGGCTGCTCCTTTTGTAGGATCCCAGGGCCCGCCTGAAAAGGGATGCCTGAGGAGTTCCGCCCGCACCTCCCTGCTGCCGCGCAGCAGGTGATGAGATGCGGCGGTTGGGGTACCCTCCGGTCCATCCGCGCCCTCAGCCAGGAGGCATTTCAGACAAGCGCTCAGCTTCGAAGACGGGCGGGCATCGGCAGCCGGACGGCAGGTGGGAACGGGGTGGAGAGCGCCGAAGCCCCCGGTCCGTCGAACCGGGGGCCGCGTGCCGTCGGACTGGAGGCGACGACCGGATTCGAACCGGTGAATGGGGGTTTTGCAGACCCCTGCCTTACCACTTGGCTACGTCGCCGGTGGGCTGATTCTAGCATACCCCGCCGGGGATGTCAAAGCCAAAACTGTGGTACCATCGTGGCGAAGCGGCGCTACGCTGCGGCATGAGTCAGATTCAGGTGTTGGTATGCTGCTGGCATCCTGAGCGCCTGTTTGAAAAGGGGAGCGTGAGG
Organism: Roseiflexaceae bacterium; assembly: GCA_035559635.1. Taxonomy (GTDB): domain Bacteria; phylum Chloroflexota; class Chloroflexia; order Chloroflexales; family Roseiflexaceae; genus CALJIC01. The sequence goes on along the minus strand of DATMBA010000163.1, from coordinate 11,824 downwards.
GGTTTCACCCCGCATCTCCCCCGCCCCCAGCCGGGAGGCGTTTCAAACAAGCGCTGAGGCGGCGCGCCGGGGACCGTGAGCAGAGCTAGAGGAGAAGCACGATGCGCCTCATCACGTATCGGGAACAGGGAGCCGTGCACTTGGGCGCCATCGTTGGCGACCAGGTGGTGGTGCTGGACGCGGTGGCGCCGGATATGCTGGCGCTGATCGACCGCGGCGAGGAGGGGCTGCAGCGGGCGCGCGCGGCGGTGGAGCGCGCCGAGCGCACGCTGCCCCTGGCGAAGGTAGACCGCATCCTGGCGCCCATCCCGCGCCCGCGCCAGAACGTCATCTGCCTGGGCATGAACTACGTCGCCCACGCGATCGAGTCGGATCGGGCGCGCGGCCGCGAGCCGAAACTGCCCGAGTTCCCGGTGTTCTTCACCAAGGCCGCCCACACCGTCTGTGGGCCGGAGGACGACATCCCGCTCGACCCGCGGGTGACATCCCAGCTGGACTACGAGGTGGAGCTGGCGTTCGTGGTCGGCCGGGCCGGCAAGAACATCGCGCGCGCGGACGCGCTGGGCTACATCTTCGGCTACACGATCGTCAACGATATCTCCGCGCGCGACCTGCAGTCCCGCCACCAGCAGTTCTTCAAGGGCAAGAGCCTGGACCGCGCCTGCCCGATGGGGCCGTGTATCGTCACCGCCGACGAGATCCCCGACCCGGCACGGCTCGGCATCCGGCTGCGGCTGAACGGCGAGACGCGCCAGGACTCGCACACCGGCGACCTGATCTTCGACATCCCGGCGATCATCGAGTTCTTCTCGCTCGGTACCACCCTCGAGCCGGGTATGGTGTTCGCCACCGGCACGCCCGCCGGCGTGGGGCTGGGGCGCACGCCGCCGGAGTACATGCGCCCCGGCGACGTGATGGAGGCCGAGGTGGACGGCATCGGCACGCTGCGCAACCGCGTCGTCGCCGCGGAGTAGGCATGGCACCATGCAGGCACGAAGACGCGCAGGAAGGAAGGTCTCTGCATCTTAGTGCCTGTTGGAAAAGGGGAGCGTGAGGCACCCCTCGCACATCCCCCCGCCCGCCACGCAGCGGCGGGCGAGGGATGCGGAGGCCATAGGCCCCCGCGCTCTAGCCGGGAGGCGTTTCAAACAAGCTCTTAGACAAGGTTCGCGCGTCCATGACCGTCCGCGCGCACGCCGCAGGCGTTCCCGAAGGGTACGCGCATGGGGGTGTGGGGGCCGAGGCCCCCACCGCAATTCTGTTGCGGAGGGGCGCAGCCCTCCGCGCCTCCCCAAACGGGAAAGCTGGAGGCCGCGCAGCGAACCCATGGCTTAGTGCCTATCCGGATACCCCGGAGAGCGTGGGGCTTCAGGAGAGGGCTTCGGCCTCCCCTGACCCCTCCCTGAGGTATTCGGAGAGGCGCTTAGCAGCTCCGTACCGGATCTGGCATACTGAGAGCAGAACGGCGCTGGTGCAAGAGCATTCTTCCCACCTTCGTGTCTCCGTATCTTTATGGTAAAGAGAGGGGACTCAGTCTGCCGGGCGGGCCGGACGCTCGCCCTCGCCCACGCGCAGCGCCACGAACAGCACAGCCCCCAGCAGGCGCAGCCCGGCTGCCACGAACAGCGCCGGCGCGTAGCCAAAGGCGCCGGCCAGGGTGGTGCCGAGTAGCGGCGCGGCCAGCGCGGTCACGTAGTTTGAGAGTTGGTAGAGCGCGATGTAGGAGGGCACGCGGTCCGGCGGCACGGTGGCCAGCGAGATGTCGAACAACACCAGGTTCAGCCCGGCGCTGAAGATGCCAGCCAGCGCCGCGTAGACGAGCAGCGGCTCCACGCTGCTCGTCAGTCCCGTGAGCAGTGGGTAGAGCACCAACCCGAAGGCGCACAACCGCAGCACGAGCACGTTCCCCTTGCGGTGCGTCACCGCCGTCCACATGAAATAGCCGGCCAGCACGATGCCGTTGTTCACCGTGTTGATCAGCCCGATCCAGAAGTCCGAGGCGTGGACCTCGCGCACCCAGTAGAGCGGGAACAGCGGCAGCGCCAGGTTCATGCCGAAGTTGAACACGAAGGCGCTCAGCACGAAGCGGCTGAAGTCCGGGCTGGCGCGCAGCGCCTCCCACGCCGCCCGCAGCGGGTGCTCCGGGCGGCGCTCCTCCGCCGGCGGCGGCTGGTTGTCCGGGATGCTGATGCGGCTGGAGAAGGCGAAGCTCAGCATGCCGCCCAGGAACGAGGCCATGAAGACCACCTGGTAGTTGAGCGGGAAGGCGATGCGGTCCAGCACCGCGCCCACCAGCGCCACCGTGATCGCCGTGGTGGCGCCCAGGATCGACCAGCGGCGGCTCATCACGTACTGACGCTGCCGCGGCCCCGCCACCGCGCCCATCACCACCGTGAAGGTGATGTTCACCACCGTCTGCGGCACCGTCACCAGCGCCCAGATCGCGATGATCGCCAGCGCCGCGTCCTCTCCGGAGAGGAAGAACGGTACCACCCCCATCAGCGCGAAGGAGGCCTGCACCAGCGCACGCGCCCGCGAATACCACGGCACCATGTTGCGCTGGCGCTCCAGGTAGCGCCCCAGCGGGATCGCCAGCAGCATCCCCGTGAGCGCCGGCATGGAGGTCAGCAGCCCCACCAGCAGCGGCGAGGCCCCCAGGCGCACCAGAAACACCGCCAGGAAGCTCGTCACGCCGGACACGATCCCCACGCCGATGCCGTCGATCACAACGCTGCGGATGTTGCGCTGCTGCACATCCGCCGGCGGCGCGAGCAGGCGGCCCACGACGCCCTGACGCCACGTCGATAGCTCTGGCATGTGCGCGCTCGCCTCCTAAGACAAGGTTCGCGCTCACTTGACAGTTCGCGCGAACGCGCATGGGGTGTGGGGGCCTTTGGCCCCCACACTATCTCTTTTTCGGAGGGGCTCTGCCCCTCCGCGCCTCCCCAAACGGTAAGGTGAGAAGCCGCGCAGCGAACCTTGTCTAACGAACCACGAAGACACGCAGGCACAATGGCACGACGGTGGGAAGAGCACTCTTGGGACAGCGCGGTACTGCTGTATCTTCGTGTCTTCGTGCCTTCGTGGTTAAAAGTTTACGTCCCCCGCTGTTACCAGATGCAGCGTGCCATGCGCGTCGCGCACCCGGAGGGCGCCGGAGGGCTCCACGTCCTCGGCCAGCCCGTGCAACTCGCCGCCGGGCAGCCGCACCGCCACCTGCTGCCCGATCGTGGCCAGCCGGCCCCGCCAGGCGGCAAACAGCTCATCGCGCCCCCCGCCCCGCAGCGCCAGGTAGCGGGCGTCCAGCCGCCGCAGCAATGCCCGCAGCAGCGCCCCCCGGTCCACCGGCCCGCCCACGGCTGCGGCCACGCTGGTGGCGGACGCGGCCAGGTCCCGCCCGTCCACCGTCCCCGCCGGGGTCCAGTTCACGTTCAGGCCGATCCCCACCACCACCCACGCCAGGCGCTCGCCCTCCAGCCGTACGTCGCACAGTATCCCGGCCGCCTTGTGCAGCGCGGAGGGGGCGCCCGCCGGAAGCAGCAGGTCGTTCGGCCACTTGAGCGCCGCGCGCAGCTGCGCCACCTGCTCCACCGCCTCGCACAGCGCTACGCCCGCCACCATGGTGATGGCGAACACATCGCCCGGCGATAACCAGGAGGGGCGCAGCAGCACCGAGAGCAGCAGACTGGTGCCGGCGGGCGATACCCAGGCCCGCCCCATTCGGCCGCGCCCGGCCCTCTGCTCCTCCGCCAGGATCACCAGCCCCTCATCGTGGCCGGCCTGCGCGCGCTCCTTCGCCAGGTCGTTCGTCGAGCCAACGCGCTCGTAGCGCAGCATTGTGTGGCCCACCACCTGCGTCCTCAACTCGCGCTGGATCGCGCGCAGCGCCAGGTCCGCCGGCAGTGGCGGCGCTCCTTCCGGTAGCTGCTGTTCATCCATAGGTTCGTGGGGGGAGGGTCTCAGGGAGGATGAAGCCCTCCCTGGTCCACCTGCTATTGCTTATAGGCCAGGATCAACCCGTCGCGGATCGGGATAAGCGACGCCACCCAGCGGGGGTCGGTCGTGATCATCCGGGTGAACTCGCGCACCCCCTGGGTGGCCGGGTCCTGATCCTGCTGGTCGAAGATACGGCCCGACCAGATCATGTTGTCGATGATCAGCACGCCGCCGGGCCGCAGCTTCTCGTCGATCACGGCGAGCGACGCGGGGTAGGCGTGCTTGTCGATGTCGTTGAAGATCAGGTCGAACGGGCCATCGGTCTCCCGCAGCGCCTGGACCGCCTCGCTCACCCGGTACTCGACGATGTCGGCGTAGCCGAGGGCGGCCAGGTGGCCGCGCGCCTGCCGCGAGAGCTCCTCGTCCCAGACGGTGTGGTACACCGTCCCGCCGCCGTTCTCGCGCACCGCGCGAGCGAACCAGGCGGTGGAGTAGCCGTAGCCGCTCCCAAGCTCGAAGACCCGGCGGGCGCCGATCATACGCGCCACCTGGTAGCACAGGTGCCCGGAGGCCGGGCCGATGATCGGGAAGCCGAGCCGGCTGGCCTTCTCCTCCATAGCCTGCAGCTCCGCCGGGCGCGGCGGCACCAGGCTGTCGATGTACTCGCGGAGCTGGGCAGACATCAGTTCGGCGGCCATCGCACTCCTCCTTCTGCTGGCACAAGTGCGCGAGAGCATACCACGCGCGCAGGGCGCCGTCAACGCCTCCGGCTCCGCAGGGTGTGGCGAAACGTCGTGCGGGCGCGCCCCACGCCCGGCCCGTGGAGTGCCCGCTGGGCCCGGCGGGCTAGCCGGTACACAGGCCGGCTGTGCGGCCTGAACCCAAGCCCGCGCAGGCGGGCTTGGGCGTGAGGGCGTGGTCGGTGGCGCAAGAATGTTCGCCACACCCGGCTCCGCACCACGCCCGGCCGCTGAAGCGGCGGGCTAGATGCTGCCAAGCCCGCCTGCGCGGGCTGCACCGCCTGCGTGGCCGTTGTAATTGATAGCCTGGGCGTACTCTGCGGGAACGCCTACAGCACTCTACCTCCATGCGAGTGCAGCGCAGCCCTTGCAGGGCGCTGCGGGCGCTCGGCAGTCCCGTGTGGCCGCCCGCCATACCAGCGCCGCGCCCGCACAGCTCCGCATGGATGGCAGCGTAGGCGGGCACAGGGCCCTGCTATCCGCTTATCCGCTTATCCGCTGCCCCGCTGCCCCGCTGTCCCCCGCCACATGTGCTATACTGCCAGTTGGCATACTGTTGCAGACAGAACAGCGAGCGTCCGATGTCCCTCCTCCCCACCGCCACCGTCGCCGAGATCGCCCGCCACGCCGGTGAGACCGTCACGCTGGCTGGCTGGGTGGCGCACAAGACTGAGAAGGGCAAGCTGATCTTCCTCCGCCTGCGCGACGGCAGCGGGGTGATCCAGTGCGTGGTCTTTAAGCGCAACGTCTCCGAGGACGTTTTCGCCGCCGCGCAGCGCCTGACGCTGGAGAGCTCATGCCGCGTCACGGGCGCGGTGCGGGCGGACGAGCGCGCCCCCGGCGGCTTCGAGTTGGATGTGGCCGACCTGCAGGTGGTGCAGGTGCCCGAGCAGGAGTACCCCATCCAGCCCAAAGAGCACGGCGCGGACTTCCTGATGGAGCACCGCCACCTGTGGGTGCGCTCCTCCCGCCAGCACGCCCTGCTGCGCATCCGCGCCGAGGTGGTGGCTGCGGCGCAGGAGTGGCTCAACGCCCAGGGCTTCGTGCGCTTCGACACCCCCATCCTCACGCCGGTGGCCGCCGAGGGCACCACCAACCTGTTCGCCACCGAGTATTTTGACCTGGGGACCGCCTACCTGGCGCAGACCGGCCAGCTCTACGTCGAGAGCGGCATGATGAGCTTCGGCAAGGTCTACTGCTTCGGCCCGACCTTCCGCGCCGAGAAGAGCAAGACCCGCCGCCACCTCACCGAGTTCTGGATGATCGAGCCGGAGGTGGCCTTCGCCACCCACGAGGATAATCTGGCGCTCCAGGAACGCTTCGTCAGCGCCATCGTCCAGCGGGTGCTCGAGCGCCGCGCCGAGGATCTCAAGGTGCTCGAGCGCGACACGGCGCCCCTCGAGCGCTGCCAGCCGCCCTTCCCACGCATCACTTACGACGACGCGCTGCGGCTGATCGCCGAGCGCCAGGGCCAGGTGGAGGGCGCCACGCCCCTCGCCTGGGGCGACGACTTCGGCGCGCCCCACGAGACGCTGATCGCCAGCCAGTTCGACCGGCCGGTGTTCGTGGAGAAGTTCCCCACCGCCGTCAAGGCCTTCTATATGGAGCCGGACCCGGCCCGCCCGGAGGTGGCGCTCTGCGCGGATCTGCTGGCCCCCGAGGGGTACGGCGAGATCATCGGCGGCTCGCAGCGCATCCACGACGCCGCGCTGCTCGAGCGGCGCATCCGCGAGCACGGCCTCAATGTGGAGGACTACCAGTGGTACCTGGACCTGCGGCGCTACGGTAGCGTGCCGCATAGCGGCTTCGGCATGGGGATCGAGCGCTGCACTGCCTGGATCGCCGGCACGCACCACATCCGCGAGACGATCCCGTTCCCGCGGATGCTGTATCGTATGTATCCCTGAAACGCTCCCACCACATCTTTCGGTGTGGTGAGAGCGTTTCAGGGAGGGGCGCCCTCCCTGACCCTCCTGCGACCGGTGGGGGTGAGGAAGGGCGCGCCCGCCCTGGCCCTCCCCCACTGGGGAACTTCTGGAGAACAGGTCCGACCATGTCATCCAATGGCGCGTCACCGCTGCCCACTCAGCCCCAAGACCTGCTCTACGACGTTCTCGACAACCTGCCGGCGGCCGTCCTGATCGTTGCGCTGCCCGACTTCCGCATCCTCACCATCAACGCCCGCGCCTGCATGCGGCTCGCCGTCCGCATCTCGGCGGACCTGGTGGGCCGGCCATGTGCCGAGGTCATCCCGCGCTTCGCGGAGGATAACCTGGCCGAGGTGTGGCTCTCCGCCGCCGGCATCCAGCCCGACGGCCAGGGCACGTTGGTGGCGTCCGGCAGCGCGCTGCTGCGTCGCTGGCAGGTCGTGCGCCTCGGCGGGCCGGGTGGCGAGCGGCTGCTGGTCTACCGGATCGAGAACCCCGCCGAGACACTGGTGCGCCCCGAGCAGCAGTTCGCCAGCAGCACCCACCAGATCGCCCAGGCGCTGATCTCCACCCTCGATCGCGACCAGTTGCTGGACCTCATCCTGGAGCACCTGCGCAGCGTCGTGTCCTATGACAGCGCCGCGATCATGCTGCGCGACGAACGCGGCTACTACGTGGCCGCCGGTCGCGGCTTCGAGGATCGGGCGGCGCTGCTGCGGCTGCGCTTCACCCCCGAGGACCCGCTCGTTCGCGAGGTGACCGAGGCCTCCGACGCGATCATCCTGCGCGACGCCCAGGTGGAGGTGCCCCTCAAAGCGCCGGTGGGCCCCATTCGCGGCTGGATGGGCGTGCCGCTGCGCGCCCACGGGGAGACAGTGGGCATACTGACGATCGACAGCTTCGCGCCCAACCGCTACACCATGGCCGACGCCGCCCGCGCGCAGGCCTTCGCGGCCTACGCGGCCCTGGCGGTGCGCAACGCCGAGTTGTTCGGCCAGGCGCAGGAGCGCGCCGCCCGGCTGGAGCAGGCGCTCGCCGACCTGCGCGTGGCTCAGCAGCGCCTGGTGCAGTCCGAGCGCCTCTCCGCGGTGGGCGAGTTGGTGGCCGGTGTGGCGCACGAACTGAATAACCCGCTCACCGCTGTGCTGGGCTTCGCCACCATCCTGCAGCAGACGGCCCCGGCCGATATGCAGGCGGACATCGCACCGATCGTCGAGGGCGCTAACCGCGCCCGCCGCATCGTGCAGAACCTGCTCACCTTCGCCCGCCAGCGCGAGGCCCACCTGGAGGAGGTGGACCTGAACCAGGCGGTGCGCCATGTGCTCGGTCTGTACGGCTACCTGCTGCGCAGCGATGGTGTGCGGGTCGAGGAGCGCCTCACCCCCGGCCTGCCAACAACCCTGGCGGACATGACGGCCATCCAGCAGGTGTTGCTGAACCTGATCAACAACGCGCGCCAGGCGCTCTCTGGCTGGAGCGGCGAGCGCACGATTACCATCAGCACGCGGGTGCTCCCGGCGGACGGGGGGGCAGGGAGGCTGGCGGTAGAGGTGGCTGACAGCGGACCGGGCATCGCGCCGGAGCACCTGCCGCTGGTCTTCGAGCCGTTCTTCACCACCAAGCCGGTCGGCGAGGGCACCGGGCTAGGGCTGTCGATCTGCTATGGCATCGTCACCCAGTACGGCGGCGAGATCCGCGCCGCGAGCCGGCCCGGTGAGGGCGCGCGGTTCACGGTAGAGCTGCCGGTGCGCAGCGGCGAGGGGCAGCTTCTGGCGCCCTCCGCGCAGCCAGCGGTCCAGCCGGGCCACGCCGCCCGCATCCTGGTGATCGACGACGAGCCGCCGGTGGGGGCGCTGATCGAGCGCCTGCTCGGGGGGCGGGGCTACCACACCCGTGTGTGCCTCAGCGCCGCTGAGGCGTTGGCCCTACTGGAGCGCGACTGCTACGACGTGGTCATCAGCGATATCAAGATGCCGGGCTTGGGCGGCGCGCAGGTGTACGAGGAGTTGGCCCGCCGCCGGCCGCAAATGACGCGGCGGCTGCTCTTCATCAGCGGCGATACAATCAGCCACAGCACGCGCGAGTTCCTCGACGCGGCCGGCTGCGCCTTTCTCGAGAAACCCTTCGACGTGCAGGAGCTCGTCGCCACCGTCCAGCGCCTGCTGCAGATCCCGGTGGAGTAGGCGGAGCTACGAAGCCACCAAGACACGAAGACACGAAGGCACGAAGACTCTTATGTCCTTCGTGCCCTCGTGCCTTCGCGGTTACGGGACACGCGTGCGGCTGCCCACCACACGGCGCACGCCATCCACCATGGTGCGGCCGGCGTCCAGGTAGGCGGTGTAGACCGCCGCCCGGCGCAGCCCGAGCGGCAGCGCTGCCACCAGCAGCGCCAGCGCCGGGACGTACCAGATCCAGCCGAAGGCGCTCCCCACGAAGAAGAGGATGAGCGCCGCGCCCAGCAGCGCGTTCATCAGCGCGGTGCCCTGGTTGGCCATGCTGCCCGGCAGCAGGTCGCGCACGTTGCCGAGCACCAGCAGCACGCCTACCGCCAGCGCGAAGTACGCCTGCATGCCGGCGCTGAGCAGCCCGCCCACCAGCGAGAGCAGCAGCACCGCCGCGATCCCCACCGCCACGTATATGTAGATCGGTGGGATGCGCAGCCCGCCGCGCCCCGTCCCGTAGCCGTTGCCACTGCTGTTGTACATCGCGTCCCCCTTGCCCGGGCGCGAACCCGGCGGCGGCCTCCCGCCCCTCAGCGCCCTGTGGGTATGGGACGCCGCGCCAGGGAGAATAGTTGCAAAGGGGTTCGCGGGGGCCAGAGCCCCCCACACCCCGCGCCGCGGGCAGCGCCCGCTTATTTGAAACGTATTGGCCCTAGATCGCCGCCGGCTGCACTGCCTCGGCGGGCTCAGACGGGCCGGCAAGCGGCGCCGCGCGCAGGTCCCGCGCCGCCAGGCCATCGCGCACGCTCAGCTCCGCCAGCACGCGCGCCAGCCCCCACGCGCTCACCAACTGCACCCCGGTGAGTACCAGCAGCGCGCTCACCACCGGGGCGAACCAGGAGGCCGAGAGCGCGGGGTTGGTCAGGTCGAACATCACGGCCGCCGCGTAGACCGCCACGCCGGTCAGCAGCAGCACCAGGCCGAGCCACCAGTAGTGCTTCTCGATCCTGCGGCCGTTGCCGCGCGGCCCGAACAGGCCCTGGCGGATAGAGCGCTTGTGAAACAGCGCCACGATGTAGCTGAAGGATGTGCCGGTGGTGTAGAGCGTCACGCCGGCCACCGCCAACACCAGCGCGCCGAACAGCCGCGGGAAGGGCCAGTTCGCCTCCACGCCGGCCAGATGCAGCCCCAGCGTCAGCCCGGCGAGCAACAGCGCCGCGAGCAGCAGCCCCGCGCCCAGGCCGCCAAAGATGCGCACCGGGTTGTAGGTGAGCGCCGTCCAGACGATGCTCTTGAAGAAGCGCATGCCGTCGCGCACCACACTCAGCTTGCTGCGGCCAGAGCGCTCCTTATAGGGGATGGCGACCTCCACCATCCTGAGGTTCTCGTGCAGCGCGCGGGTGCTCATCGCCGGCGTGAAGTCCAGCGTGTCGGGCAACGGGTAGAGCGCCGGCAGCACCTCGCGGCGGATGACCCGCTGGCCACTGGCGCTGTCGCTGATCTTGACCCCGGCCACGAGCGAGAGCAGGTTGGCGAAGATAAAGTTTCCAACACGCCGGACCAGCGGCATCTCGCTGCTGGCACCCAGCATGCGGCTGCCGATCACCAGGTCGGCGCCCTCCAGTGCCACCCGGCACATCTCAGGGAAGTGCTCGGGCGGGTAGGTGCTGTCGGCGTCCAGGAAGCCGAGCAGTTCGCCGCTGGCGGCGTTGAAGCCGGTCTTGAGCGCGCCGCCGTACCCCTTGTTCGGCTGGCGGATGAGGCGCACGCGGGGGGCGTAGCGCTCAACGATCTCCGCCGTCCGGTCGCGCGAGCCATCGTCCACCACGATGCACTCGAGGTCGATCTGCATCGCGTGGAGCGCAGGCTCGATGGCGAGCACCCGCTCGACGATCGGAGCGATGCCGTCCTCTTCGTTGTAGGCTGGGATGACAACCGAGAGCGTGGTCATTGCGCTGGATCCTCCGTGCTGTGGCGGTGGCGGGCGGGCGCGGCCGGAGTGTGGCCGCCCGCTCAAGCTGCTGCGATCGTCGCACGAGGATATGAAATTTGGATGACGCAGGGGTACGCGGGGCGTGAGGGGTGGTTCAGGAAGGCAGCAGGTAGAAGGCAGCGCGCTGCCTTCTACCTCTGCTTGCTGCCTTCTACCTTAATACACGGTGAGCTGCTTTGCTCGCGGCATCGTCAGCGGCTCGGCCCGCAGGTCCCGCACCACGCGCGCGGGGTTGCCGGCCACCAGCGTGTAGGGCGGCACGTCGCGCGTCACCACCGCTCCGGCACCCACCACCGCATTGCGCCCGACGCGCACCCCGTCCAGGATGATCGCGCCAGCGCCGATCCACGCACCGTCCTCGATCGTGATCCCCTGGCAGGTGATGCCCTGATGGCTGATCGGCCGGGTGGTGTCGTGGAACACGTGGTTGACGGCCAGCACCTGCACCAACGGCGCGAGGTACACGTCATCGCCGATCGTGACGCCCCCCTGTCCGCGCAGGATGCACGCCTCGCCGACGAGCGAGCGCGCCCCGATGCTGATGCCGGCGTGCGGCAGGTCGCGGAAGTTGTACACATGGAGGATGGCGTTCTTCATCACGAAGCTCTCGGCGCCGATGCTGATACCGGCCGGACAGGCGTGCAGGTACACGCCGTGATCCAGGTAGGCGCCGCGGCCGAGCGTGACGTTGCTGGCGAAGCGGATGCGCACACCGTCCTCGATCGCCGCGGCGCCCTCCATGCGCAGGATCGCACGGTAGGCGACGGCGCGCGCGGCGATGCCCACGACGCCTGGCAGCCAGCCTACGAGCGACTGGATGGCCTGCTCCAGCACGTAGCGGCCGAGCGAGCTGGCCTGGCGCGAGATGTAGAGGTTAAGCTGTGGGAACATGATTCAGCGTCCCTGCGTGTGAAGGGGGAAGGGATTCGCGGGGGCCTGTGGCCCCCGCACCCCCACGCCGCGGGCAGCGCCCGCGTATGTGGAAACGTATTGGCTTAGGTGTCGCCGCCAGCGCTGGGATCCCTGGGCATGGGGGGAGGCCCCCGGCGGCGGGCGCGGCGG
>DATMBA010000162.1:0-35500 GCA_035559635.1 Roseiflexaceae bacterium | reverse complement strand
TCCCCTGAAACCCCACCCCATCCGTCAATCAAGGATTGACAGACTACTAGTCGGTCAAACCTAGTTTGACGAGTAGAGGGAAGGGATGTTGCGGGGAGGGCGCCGCCCTCCCACGCCCCCACCCGTTATTCAAAACAGCGTTGACGCACCACTACGGAGCCCGGCTCTCGCACGCCGCCGGCCCGAGTGTCCTGCACGCGCAGCTCGGGTCGTTGCACTCGCCGTGCGCCTGGCCGGTCAGCCCGGCGAACTCGTCGGCGAAGCGCCGCCCGCCCTCCTTCACCCCCAGCTCGGTCAGCTGGTAGCGTGGCGGTGCGCCCGCGGTGCGCGTCGCGTAGCCGTCGTCCACCAGGCGCTCGAGGTGCCGCGCGACCAGCGACTCCTCGGCGTTGAGGAACGGCAGCAGGTCGGCCGGCGCCACCGCGTCGCCGAGGCCCTCGCCGCGGAACCAGTAGAGGATCTGCAGCAGCTCGTCGCGCCAGGAGAGCGCCTCCAGCGGATCATCACCCATAGGCGCCTCCGCCCAGCGCGGCCCGCCGCACGGCCTCGATCACCGCGGGGAGCGCCTCCTCGACGCGCACGGAGAGGCCGGGGCCCCAGCCGGTATCCTCCGGCTCGACCTCGACGACCACCACATCCGGCGGGAGCGCGCCGAAGTGCCGCCCGACGATCAACAGGTTGTCCAGGCTGATCACCCCCGTCACCGCCTCCTCAACACGCCGCTGGATCTCCTCAGCGCCGGGCAGCGCGCCGTCCCAGCGGTAGCAGTAGACGCGCCCACGCTCGCGGCCGCGCTCCACCGCCGCCACAAACACAATGCGCCCGTAGTAGCCCGGCCGCTCCTCCAGCCAGTGAACCATGTGGATCGGCCCGAAGTGCAGATCGCACACCTCCACGTCCGCCGGCCAGTCGAGCCGGCCGAGCGCCGGCGCCAACTCCGGACCGACGGAGAGGTCACGCAGGAAGCGGTACCCGACACATGCGATCAGCACGGGCATCTTCAACACCCGAGCGGGGGCACGGGGCCGCCCCCGCGTCACTCCTGTCAATCGTCGAGTCCGCAGCCGCAGGTGTTCACCTCGCGAGTGATCACCTGGCCCGTGCCGTCGACGTGGATATGCGTCGTGCAGGGCATGCAGGGGTCGAAGCTCCGGATGGTGCGCAGGATGTCGATGCCCTTGTAGCTCTCCGGGCTGGAGAACTCCTCCAGGATCGGCGTATTGAGCACCGCCTCCTCATAGGGGCCGGGGTTGCCCCACGGGTCCTTCGGGCTGGCGTTCCAGGTGGAGGGCGTCAGGATCTGGTAGTTGCTCAGCGCGCCGTTGTCGATCGTGGCGTGGTGCGTCAGGTAGCCGCGGCCGGCGCCCCAGAAGCCCACGCCGATCTGCGTGCCCCTGCGCGTCGTCTCGAACGGCGTGTGCACAGTGTCGCGGCCCTGCTTCAGCAGGTCCAGCGCGATCATCCAGTTCTCCAGCGCCACCACCGTCGTCAGCGCCAGGTGGTAGGCGCGGCCACGGTTGCGCTCGAAGGCGTTCCACACCGGCGGCACCTTCCACTCCAGGTCCATCGCCGGCAGGGTGCTCTCGGGCACATGGATCCGCAGGCTCGTGCCGGTGGGCTCGAGGAAGCGGCGGTGCGGCATGACCCCGCCGGCCGCCACATTCCACAGCCGCACCGAGCACTCCGCCTCCATCGCGCGCCGGTCCCAGCGCGGCGCCGTGGCCCAGGAGTAGCGCTCGCGCCAGTTCTGGCCACCCGGCTGCGGCTTCGTCTCCTTATTCCACATGTGGTAAGGGCTGATCGGGTTGCCGGCCGGGTCGGTGCTGAAGCGCTGGCCGCTCCAGCCCTCGTAGTACGAGTGCTCGATGAACTCCTCGACGCCGATGTTGAGCGCTTGCAGCTTGGTGGTGACCACCTGGCCCTCCACGATCACCCCCGGCGTGGCCCAGCGCCGCTCGCCCCACTCGTTGCAGCGTGCATAGGTCCCGTCGTAGGCGAACGGGTCGTCCCAGATGCCGGAGTCGATCAGGTTGGCCGGCCGCGCCCCCACCTGCCTGTAGGCCGGGTCGACGTCGTAGAAGAAGTCGCAGATGTCGTCCCAGATCGCCACCGTCTTCTTGCAGTAGTCGAACAGCTGGCGCAGGCGGGAGAAGATCTCGTTGAAGGTGGTGATGCTGACCGTCGTACTCATGCCGCCGGGGATGACGGTCTCCGGGTGCGGGTACTTACCGCCGATCACGACGTACGCCTCGCGGGCGGTGCGCGTCATCTGCAGGCCCGCCAGGTAGAGCGCGCCGGTCAGCGGGTTCAGGTCGGTCATGATCGCGCCGATCGTCCCATAGCCGTGGATGTTGGCGTGGGGCGCGGGGGTGCGTTGGGCGCGCTCCCAGACCGCGGGGTTGGTGGTCTCGACGATTGCCTGCGAGTAGTCGGGCCCGGCCAGCAGGAACAGGTGCAGCGGGTTGTCGTACCAGAACTCCAGCGCCAGCAGCAGGTTGCGCACAGCGATGCCGAGCGGCGGCGGGACCACTGGGAAGGCCATCTCCAGCGCCAGCGCCGAGGTGGTGGAGTGGACGCCGCCGCACACGCCGCAGGCGCGGCTGCTGATGAACGCCGCGTCGCGCGGGTCGCGGCCCTTGAGGATCACCTCGTAGCCGCGGAAGAGCGTCGCCATCGAGTTCGTCTCCAGGACGCGGCGTTCCTTCAGGTCCACCACGCTGTGGAAGGCCAGCGCCCCGGCTACCCGCGTCACCGGGTCGAAGTCGACCGACCGGATGTGGCCGTTGCGGGCCAGCAACTCCTGGATCTTGTCGGCCTGCTCGTCCAGCGATCGGGTCTCATAGGCGTAGGGGTCGCGCACGCCCGGCCTGAGGCGCGCCCTGCCGCTCTCGTCGAATTCGATCGGCAGATTCTTGAAGCACATACGCCGATCTCCTCCAGGGTGGGTTCTTAGGAGGGCTTCGCCCTCCCAACCTCTCCTCTAGCGTCCAAGGAGCCGCGCCACCGCCGCCAGGTGCCCGTCGACCGCCAGCAGGCCGTCGCGCAGCTGGCCGAGGGCGCCGTGGATCGTGCGCAGCTTCTCGGGGAGCGGCCGGGTGTGGCCGGCGATCGCCTCCAGCCCGCCGGCCAGTTGCTGCAGGTTGCGGCCAGCAGCGCGCAGCGCGGCGATGATGCCGACGAGGTAGTACACCAGCGCCAGCACCACGACCAGCAGGGCCGCCAAGGTGATGTACATCAGCACCGTGCCCATCATGAGCCTCGCCCGTCGCCCACCGCGCGCGCGGCCAGCGTCGTCTCGATCATCGCGGCGTGCGCGTCGATCGAGCCGGCCGTCTCTAGTAGCTGCCCGGCCACCGCGATGGTGTCGTCCAGCGCCGCGATGTGCTGCGTGTTGCCGGCGATGCCCGCGCCAGCGTCGCGCATCTCGGCCAGGTAGCGCTCGATGTTGCGCGCGGCGTTGAGCGTGCGCTGGAGGAGCGCCACCGTCAGCGGCAGGATCACCAGCACCACCACCGCCAGCACGACGATCCAGATCACATACACCGCCGTCGGCACCGTCATCGTGCGCCCTCCTGCTGCCGGGAGACAGCCTCGATCGTGTTCACCAGCCGCGCATCCACCTGGCGCAGGCCACCGGCCACCGCCGCCAACCCCTCGTTGAGCTTCGTGACCTCCCTGGGCAGGAAGGCGGTCTCCTGCTCGATCGCGCGCAGCCCCAGGCGCAGCTTGGCCAGGAAGCTGTCCGGCGCGCCGCCGATCGCCTCGAGCGTGCGCGCGATCTGCACCAGGTAGAACGCCAGCACCCCGAAAAAGACCAGCACCACCAGCGCCGAGACCACCGTCAGAAGGATCAGCATCGCTCCTCCTTCGTGCTCGCGTGCGAGTGCGCGGGGGTATGGGCGGCCACAGGTTGCCACGAATTCTTTTGCGGAGGGGCTTTGCCCTTCCACGCCTCCCCATAGGGCCGTGGGAAAGGGATCACCGCCCCAGCACGCAGGCCGGGCAGCCGGGGCAGCCAGCGGCGTGCTGCTCGATCGCCTCGGCGCCCGCGGCGATCTTCCGCGACGTGTCCAGGATGCGGCCCACCAGCCGGTTGGTCTCGATCAGCAGTGGGATGTGGATGGTGTTGTTCGCCACCAGCTTGCCGGCGGTCCAGATCTCCTCGGCCACACCCAGGATGGCGCGCGCCGTGCGCAGCACCTGCGCCAGCAGCAGCGCCACCACCGCGCTGACCACCAGCAGCAGCGCGATCGAGACCCACCAGATCAGGTACACCGTCTCCGCCGTCATGCCGCCGTCCTCCTGCGCCGCACGTCCGCCTCGTGCAGCGCCTGCGCGATGGCGCCCGCGTGGCCGAGGATCGACTCGGCGCCCGCGACCAACTGCCGCGCGACGTCGTTGGTAGTCTGGAGCTCCCAGATCGCCTGGGTGTTCGCGCGGATCTGCTGCACCAGCCCCAGCGCCGCGCGCGCATCGCGCTCGATACCCCTGGCCGCCGCCAGCACCGCCAGCAGCAGCCCGGCCGCCACCAGCACCACCAGCGCCGCGACCCCCAGGCCGATGTACCAGTAGGTAAGGAGTTGTTGATCGGTCACGCGAACCTCCGTCGGCGACGAACGACGAACGACCAGGGGATAACCTCCTCAGGCTCCCAGGTCCGTCGCTGATCGTTCGTCCTTTGTCCCTGGTGTTTCGTCCTTGCTCGGCGCGCGCCCCTGGTCGGGCGGCAGGCTCGCGCCGGCACGGACGCCCGGCACCTCGTAGCCGCCGGCGTACATCTCCTCGGGCTTCGTGCGGCCGGGCCGCTCGGCGTTGAGGAACTGCCACTTCTCGTAGAAGTAGTGGACGGCTTTCTCCACCGGCCCGGGAGATGCGACGTGCCCCCAGCCGCTCGGCACGTGCTGCTCCCGGTCCCAACGCGTCTCCCGGTTCTGGAAGCGCAGCGTGATTTTGCGCAGCGGGCGGACGAACGAGCCGACCAGCCGGGAGGCGTTAGAGGAGACGATCGTGCCGGGCGGGCGCTTGTAGAACGGCGCGAAGCGGTCCGGGAAGCCCGGCATCGTGCAGCCGATACAGATCCCGCCGGTGTTCATGCAGCCGCCCACGTGGTTGATCGCCCCGCGCGAGGTGATGTTGCACTGCACCACCGGCCCCCAGCAGCCGACCTCCACCAGGCACTCCTTGTCCCCGTACGCGTCGGCGAAGAGGCCCTCCTCGTAGTAACCGGCGCGCACGCAGCGATGGTGCACCGTCTGGTTGAACAGCCAGGCCGGCCGGCCAAGCTCATCGAACTCCGGCAGCGGGCCGAGGCCGTTGAGGAACAGCAGCACCGCGGCCACCGTCTCGGTAAAGTTGTCGCCGATCGGCGAGCACCCTGGCACGTTCACCACCGGCAGGCCGAGCGCGCTGCGGTAGTCCTTGCCGAGGAAGTCCATCACGCTCATCGAGCCGGTGGGGTTGCCATAGGCGGCCGGGATGCCACCCCAGGTGGCGCAGGTGCCGATAGCGATCACCGCCGCCGCGCCCGGCGCCAGGCGCTCGAGCCAGGTGGCGGTGGGGATGGGGTTCGGCAGCGTCTCGGTGCCCATCGCGCTCCAGTAGCCGCCGGTCCGCGCCGCGATCGACTCGTCGGCGATCGACCCTTCGTAGATAACGACGTACGGTGCGTTGAGCTTGCCCTCGGCCGCCAGGTGGTAGTTCTTGGTGAACGCGTGTCCGGCCTCGATCGAGACGACCGGGTGGTGCAGCACCAGGCGCGGCACGCCGGGCAGGCGGCCAAGCAGCAGGTCCTCGACGCTCGGCGCGGTGGCGCCGGTGACGGCCACCGTGCAGCCGTCGCAGCTCATGCCGGCCAGCCAGAAGGCGTGGACGACCTTGATCGGCCCGAGCAGCGCGCCGGTGCGCCCGGCGGCGGGGTCCTTCTGCAGCTCGCGCTCGGCGCTCGAGGTGAGCCAGTCGGTGGGGCCGACCCGCTCCTCGATGGTTCGCTCGACCTGTGGGGAGGGCGGCATGGCGACGTGCTCGGACATTGCGTCGCTCCTTTCGCCGTGGGTGCGCGGCGCGGGGACGTTGGAGAGCGCGGTGGTGCGGTGGAGTGGGATGGCGGATAGTATACAGCATGTTTCCGGCGGCGGCAACGCATAGGCGGGCGGCGACATAGGCGACCACCGCGACGTCCAGCCCGGCGGTGGTATACTGATCGCACCTATGCACGACACCAACAGGCTGAACCATTACCTGGCTGCGTGGGAGCTTTCGAACCCGCACCTGCTCACACAGACGATGACGAGTCACATCTACACCGTCACGCACGGCGCCGAGACCGTCGTCCTCAAACTGCTGTCCGCATCCGAGAGGGAGGAGCAGCGCGGCGCGTTGGCGCTGCGCTACTTTGACGGTCGTGGGGCGGTGCGCCTGCTGCGTGCCAACGAAGGCGCACAACTGGTGGAGTATGCCGCAGGTGACGAGCTCGTCACGCTGGTCGCACGGGGTGAGGATGAGCGCGCCACGCGAATCATCGCGCATGTGATCGAGCAGCTGCACAGTGTCCCGCAGGATGTGCCGCACGACGGCTTGGTCCCGCTCGACCGCTGGTTCGGGGAGCTGTTCACCAGGGCAGCAGCGGACCGCCAGGCGGGTATCGGCTCCATCTATGTGCGGGGGGCCGCGCTTGCTGAACGGCTGCTCGCCGACCAGCGCGACATACGCGTGCTGCACGGTGACCTCCACCACTACAATATCCGGCACTCACCGCGCGGCTGGCTCGCCTTCGACCCGAAAGGACTCGTGGGCGAGCGCACCTATGATTGCGCCAACACGCTCTGCAATCCGGTGATGCCCGAACTCGTCCACAACGAGGCTCGTCTGCTGGCCAACGCGGCGATCCTGGCGGATATGCTGGCCCTCGACCCGCGGCGCGTGCTGGCGTTCACCTATGCGTACGCGTGCCTCAACGCAAGTTGGTGGCTGCAGCTCGGTGGGAGCGATATCGTCCAGTGGGCGCTCAGCGTGGCCGCGATCATCGAGCCACACCTTGAGCTGCCGTGAATATATAGCGCGCTGCGTTGATTTCTAAAGGAGAGAGGCTCGGGGAGGGCGAAGCCCTCCCCGAAAACCCCACCCCAACTTTAGCCTTCAGCGCAGCGTGCTATATGTGGCCGCCTCCAGTGCAATGGCACCGCGCCGGGAGTGCGGCCGCCCGAGGGGATACGCCGATGATCCGCCTGCTGTCCGAGACCCTGGCGAGCCTCCCGCCCGACTGGCCGGAGGATCCGCTGCCTGCCATCCAACGCCGGGTGGAGCAGGGTGCACGTGCTGTGGTGGTGCTGGACGACGATCCGACCGGGACGCAGACGGTCTACGGGGTGCCGGTGCTGACGGTGTGGGACGAGGGGACGATCGCCGGGGAGCTGCGGCGTGGCGGGCCGGCCTGCTACATCCTGACCAACTCGCGCAGCATGCCGTCCGCCGCGGCGCAGGCGGTGAGCGCGGCGATCGGCGCGAACCTGCGCGTGGCCGTGCAGGCGGCCGGCCGGGAGGTCACGGTCATCAGCCGCAGCGACTCGACCCTGCGCGGGCACTTCCCGGTCGAGACCGACGCGCTCGCTGCGGCGCTCGGCGGCGAACGCCCAACGCTGCTGGTCCCGGCGTTCCTCGACGGCGGCCGCTACACGATCGACGACGTGCACTACGTGGCCGAGGGCGAGCGGCTCGTCCCGGCTGGCGAGACCGCCTACGCCCGCGACGCGGCCTTCGGCTACCGCGCCTCCAACCTGCGCGCCTGGGTGGAGGAGAAAACCGGCGGCCGCGTGCCGGCGGGCGGTGTCGCCTCGATCTCGATCGACGACATCCGCCGCGGCGGGCCGGAACGCGTCGCGGCGCGGTTGCGCGCCGTCCCCCCCGGCGGGGTCTGCATAGCCAACGCCGCCAGCGAGCGCGACCTGGCGGTGATAGCGTTGGGGGTGCTGGCGCTGGAGGACGAGGGCCGGCCGCTGATGCTGCGCACCGCCGCCTCGTTCGTTGCCGCGCGCCTCGGGCTGCGCCGCCGGCCGCCGCTCACCGCCGCCGAGCTGGCGCTCCCCCCCGGCGGCGGGCTGGTGGTCGCCGGCTCGTACGTGCCCTCCACCACGGCGCAGTTGGAGGTGCTGCTGGCCCAGCCGGGCGTCGCCGGCGTCGAGCTAGACGTTGCCGCGCTGTGCGATCCGGCCCGCCGGGCGGAGAGTGTGGCGGCGGCCGCGGCGCGGGCGCGGGAGGTGCTGGACACCGGCGCCGACGTGGCACTCTACACCAGCCGCGCGCTGCTCAGTAGCCCGGCGCCGGAGGAGAGCCTGGCGATCGGGCGGAGCGTCTCCGAGGGGCTGGTGGCGGCGGTGGCGGCCATCGGCCGGCGCCCGCGCTACCTGCTCGCCAAGGGCGGCATCACCTCGAGCGACGTGGCGACCGCGGCGCTCGGCGTGCGGCGAGCCGAGGTGCTAGGGCAGATCATCCCCGGCGTGCCCGTCTGGCGGCTGGGGCCGGAGAGCCGGCTGCCGGGCCTGGCCTACATCGTCTTCCCCGGCAACGTCGGCGGCCCACGGGCGCTGGCGGATGTGGTGGGCGCGCTCTCTGTGATGAGGAGGGTTGGAGGGGTATAGCCCCTCCAATCCTCCTCGCAGGGGTTGCGGGGGCGCGGGCGGCGTCCCTGGCGGGGGCTCCAGGGACAGCAGGCCCCGAAAAGAAATCCTCCTTCGCGTCTTCGCGCCTTCGTGCCCTCGTCGTTATCCCAGCGCCCGCATCGCTGCGCCGATGCGCCGGATGCCCTCGGCCAGGCGCTCCTCGGACTGAAAGCTGAACGCCAGGCGGATGGCGTCGTCCCCCTGGCCGTTGGCGAAGAAGCGCGTGCCCGGCTCGAAGACCACCTGCTCGCGCGCGGCGGCCGCGTGCAGCGCCTGGGCGCTCATGCCCTGCGGCAGGCGACACCAGATGAAGAAGCCGCCCTGCGGTTTCGCCGCGCTCCAGCCGGGCGGCAGCTCGCGCGCCATCGCCTCCAGCATCACATCCCGCTTGCGGCGGTAGAGCGCTCGCAGCTCCTGGATGTGCGCGTCCAGCCGCCCGCCGGCGCAGAAGCGCTCCACCACCCGCGTGATGAACGGCCCGTTGCCGCCCTCGATCTTGAACTGCGCCAGGCGCTGGATGATCTCCGGCCGCCCGCAGGCGAAACCCACCCGCACGCCGGGCGCGAGGATCTTGGAGAAGGTGCTCACGTGCAGCACCCAGCCCTCCTCGTCCAGCGCCGCCAGGCGCGTGGCCGGCTCGCCCTCGAACCCCAACTCGCCGTAGGCGTCGTCCTCCACCACCAGCAGCCCGTGCTCGGCCGCCAGCGCTACCAGCCGCTTTCTCCGCTCCAGCGGCAGCAGGGTGCCGGTAGGGTTGTGGTAGGTGGGGATGGTGTAGAGGAACTTCGGCCGCACCCCGCGCGCCCGCAACTCGCGCAGGATGTCCTCCAGCGCCTCCACATCCAGCCCCGCCTCGTCGGTCGGCACCGTCACGAGCCGGGCGCCAGCGGCGGCGAAGTAGCGCACCGCGCCCATGAAACTCGGCCCCTCGATCAGCACCGTGTCCCCGGGGTCCACCAGCACCTGCGGCAGCAGGCCGAGCGCCTGGCTGGAGCCGTGCGTCACCAGGATGCTGTGCGGCTCGGCCGCAATACCACGCGCACGCATACGCTCCACGATCAGCGCCACCAAGTGCGGGTCGGTCGGGCCATAGTTCAGCGCCGCGTCGGCGTCCTCGAACAGCACCTCGCCCGCGGCCTCGTGCAGCTCCCTGGTGGGGAACAGCTCGGGCGCGGCGAAGCCGTACGACAGGCTGATCGCCCCCTCCGGCGCCTCGGGCCAGACAGCGGCGGGTTGCAGCGTCCGCGCGCGCGCCGCGTACAGCTCATCCAGGGCCGGCGCGCCGGCGCGGGTGTGGGTGGCCATAGGTGCTCCTTCCGGCAGTGCGAGTAGCTCGGCACCATGATAGCAGATTCAGCGGCATGGTATAATCGGCGCGGCTTTCCCGCGCGTGCTACGGCGCATATCCGCGCTACGGTTTGGAGATCACACGCATCACGCATCACGCGTCTCGCGTCTCCTATCAGGAGATACACATGAGCCTTCAGAACGATACCTATGGCTTCGCCACCCGTGCCATCCACGCCGGCCAGGACCCCGAGCCGGCCACCGGCGCGGTGATCGTGCCGATCTACCAGACCTCCACCTTCGCGCAGGAGGCGGTGGGCGTGCACAAGGGCTACGAGTACGCCCGCACCCACAACCCCACTCGCACCGCGCTCGAGACCGCTCTCGCCGCGCTGGACGGCGGGAAGCACGCGCTGGCCTTCGCCTCCGGCCTGGCCGCCGAGACCACCGTCATGCTGGCGCTCTCCGCCGGCGACCACGTGGTGGCCGGCGACGATGCCTACGGCGGCACGTACCGGCTCTTCACCAAGGTCTTCGCCCGCCACGGTCTGAGCTTCGACTTCGTGGACACCCGCGACCCGGAGAACGTGGCCGAGGCCATCCGCCCCGAGACGAAGCTGGTGTGGCTGGAGAGCCCCACCAACCCGCTGCTGAAGATCGCCGACATCCCCGGCATCGCACGGGCGGCACGCGAGCGCGGGGTGCTGACGCTGGTGGATAACACTTTCGCCTCGCCCTACCTGCAGCGGCCGCTCGAGCTTGGCGCGGATATCGTGCTCTACAGCACTACCAAGTATATGGGCGGCCACTCGGACGTGGTGGGCGGCGCGCTGGTGCTGAACGACACGGCGCTGTTCGAGCGGCTGCGCTTCCTGCAGAACGCCGCCGGCGCCGTGCCCGGCCCGTTCGATTGCTTCCTGGTCCAGCGCGGCCTCAAGACCCTCGCGGTACGCATGCGCGCCCATGGTGAGAACGCCCTGGCGGTGGCGCGTTTCCTCGAGCAGCATCCGGCGGTGGAGCAGGTGATCTACCCCGGCCTGCCCTCCCACCCGCAGCACGCGCTGGCCAGGCAGTTCATGCACGGCTTCGGCGGCATGGTCTCGTTCACGCCGCGCGGTGGCCTGGAGGCAGCTCACCGCATCGTGACGCGCACCAAGCTGTTCACGCTCGCCGAGAGCCTCGGCGGGGTGGAGAGCCTGATCGAGCTGCCGGCCGCCATGACCCACGCCAGCGTGGCTGGCTCGCCGCTCGAGGTGCCCGCCGCGCTCATCCGCCTCTCGGTGGGCATCGAGGACGCCGCCGACCTGATCGCGGACCTGGAGCAGGCGCTAGGATAAGGGAGTATCAAGGGAGGGCTGTGCCCTCCCTGAAACCCACCCTTCCTGATGCGGGGGCATGGGGCCGTGCCCCCTACGCAAAGTGATGCGTATGCGCGCAATCGTCGTCGGCGCCGGGATCGGTGGCCTCGCGCTCGCCATCCGCCTCCAGAGCATGGGCTTCGCCACCACGGTCTTCGAGCGGCTGGACGCCCCCGGCGGCCGGGCCTATGTGCGGCGGGCGGACGGCTTCACGTTCGATATGGGGCCGACGGTTATCACCGTGCCGCACTTCATCGAGGAGTTGTTCGCCCTCGCGCCTGGTGCGCCGTGCCTCGATGCGCCGGACTTCCCGCCCCATGTGCTGGATCCCACGGCGCGCGTCATCAGCGGCGTCAGCGGCGGCCCGGCCACATCACGGTATGTCACCCTTGTCCCGATCCAGCCCTTCTACCGTATCTGCTTCGACGACGGGACATTCTTCGACTACGACGGGGACGAGGAGCGCACGCGCGCCCAGATCCGGGCCATCGCGCCGGAGGATGTGCAGGGGTACGAGCGCTTTCAGGCGGCCGCGCGAGCGATCTTCGAGCGCGGCTTCCTGGAGCTAGGCCACACCTACTTCGGCAGCCCGGCGAGCATGCTGCGGGTGCTGCCGGACCTGGTGCGGCTGGGCGCGCTGCGGCCGCTGTTCGCCTTCACCAGCCGCTTCTTCCACAGCCCGAAGCTGCGCCAGGTGTTCAGCTTCGAGCCGCTGCTGATCGGCGGCAACCCCCTCGCGGTGCCGGCGATCTACGCCATGATCCACTTCGTGGAGAAGACCTGGGGCGTCCACTACGCGCTCGGCGGCACCGGCGCGCTGGTGCGCGGCCTGGCGCGCAAGCTGGAGGAGTTGGGCGGCACGCTGCGCTGTAACAGCGAGGTGCGCCGTATCGTGGTGACGGATGAGCGCGGGCGCGAGCCGCGCGGCCTGCGGGCAAGGCGCATCGCCCGCGGCGTGGAACTGGCCGACGGCAGCCTCCACCCCGCCGACCTGGTGGCCTCCAACGCGGACTACGCTACCACCTACATGCGCCTGCTGGAGCGCCGCCACCGGCGGGTGCACAGCGACCTGCGGGTGCGCCTGGCGCGCCAGTCTATGTCTCTGCTGGTGGTCTACTTCGGCTTCCGCCGGGACGAGCGCGACGCGCAGCTGCGCCACCACACCATCGTCCTCGGGCCGCGCTACGAGGAACTGCTGCGCGACATCTTCGAGCGCCGGGTGCTGGCCGAGGACTTCTCGCAGTACCTGCACGTCCCGACGGTGACCGACCCGAGCCTGGCGCCGCCCGGCTACCACGCCGCCTACACGCTCATCCCGGTGCCGAACCTGAGCGCCGGCCTGGACTGGGCGCGGCTGGGTGAGGTGCTGGCGTGGCGGGCGCTGCGCCTGCTGGACGAGCGCGGCCATATCCCGGGGCTGCTGGGGCGCCTGGCGCACGTGAGCTTCATCACGCCGCACTACTTCGAGCGCGAGCTGCAGAGCTGGCAGGGGAACGGCTTCGGCCTCGAGCCGATCCTCCTGCAGTCCGCCTACTTCCGGCCGCACAACCGCAGCGAGGATGTGGAGCGGCTCTACCTGGTGGGCGCGAGCGCGCAGCCGGGCGGCGGCACCCCCGCGGTGATGATGTCCGCCAAGATCACGGCGCGCCTGATCGCGCAGGATTTCGGGCTAGGCAGCGGCCGGTAGCCGTGCTATAATAGCCGCGCATCCCTCCCTCTTTCTCCAGAGTTATCGCAAAAGTCTGACCACCGTCTGTGGGCGCGGGGGAATCGGGTTCCTCTGCATCCTCCTTTCGCCAGGTTGTGTGTGGGGCGGCGCCCCACGCAATCTGGCCGCGCTCCGATCGTTCGGCGCTCGCGCCAGCGCGCGTGCTGGTGGCGTGTTGCGCGATTCCCGATTGGGGAGGCACGGAGGGACGGCACCCCTCTGAAATAGAACCTCGAGGGGGCTGCGGCCCCCAGAGCCTGGTTGAAACGGGGAGCGTGAGGGGTTTCATCCCTCACACATCCCCCGCCCCCCAGCCGGGAGGCTTTCAAGCTCTCACCCCTCACGCGCGTTCGCGCGAATGGTCAAGGAAGCGCGAACCTTGTTTAGGAAGCGAAGAAACCGATGACCACGAGCAGCAGCCGCTTGCCGAGCTATGAAGAGTTGTTCGGGAAGCTGGCGTTTCGGGACGGCGATGAGGCCCGCTCGGTCTATTCGCCGGCGGCGTACCTGGCGGACCTGCTCCAGTTGCTCGACGATAGTTTTGCGCCGAGCCACGACCCTGCGCTTCCGAATCTGCACCAGCGACGGCCCGATATTCGCAGTATCCCCCTCAATGCCGAGAGCACGTTCACCGAAGTGCCCTATCTGGACATCGTCAACACCGTATTGGCGGGGGCCATCGGCGGCGACGCCTACGCCGCGCTCAAGACGGCACGCTATCCCCTGAGCCTGCCATTCCACCTCGAGAACGAGCAGTACAAACAGTACCTCCAGGCGCTGACGGTCTCCGCCGCGGAGCTGTACCGGCTGTTCACCCCCCAACCCGATCCTGCGCGCGTGGCCAGGGAGCGCCTGGGGCTGTCGCCGGAGGAGTATGGCTTTCTGAAGACGGAGCTGGGCGATGAGGCGGCGGTCAAGGCCTGCTATGGGCTGGATGAGCACACGCCGCTGGGCGAGCTGTCGCAGATCGAGCGCTTCCTGAAGGTCACCGGCCTGAGCGGCGCGGCGCTGCGTGAGCTTCTGTTTCAGGGCCTGGATGATTCGGCGCAGGCGCAGGCCGCCGCCTTCTTCATCAATCACGGCCTGGACGGCTATGTCACGCTGGACGCGGAGCAGGATGCGGAATCGGCCAGGCTGGTCTGGCGTGTCGTGCCGACGACCGCCGCCGCCGCGCCGGCCACCGCTCAGCAGCCGAACCCCATCCCCGCGGCGTGGTTCGAGCGGGTGAGCCGCTTCGTGATGCTGGCCCGCAAGATCGGCATGACCTTCGGCGAGTTGGACCAGGCGCTGCGTAGCTACTGCGACGCGCGGCTGGACGAGGCGGCGCTCCGGACGCTGGCCGTTGTGCACCATCTCCGCGCGCAGTATACGCTGCCGCTGGACGTGCTGTACCGCCTCTTTCATCCACCGATCGTGCTGGAGCGCGGCGATGGAATGACACCCGGGGACCTGCTGGCGCCGCAGAGCAAAGAGAGCCGACGCTGGCTCACCAGAGCGCTCCGGCTCTCCGAACGAGACCTCACCGCGATCGTCACCCAGTATGGGAACAGGTTCCCGGCGGACGAGCGGCCCCGCGACGGCTCGGGCGCGCAGCAGCCCGACCTCGCCGCGTTCCTATACCGCGTCAGCGCGCTGGCCGAGGTGCTCGACATCTCCCACGCGGAGCTGTTCTGCCTGCTGGAGATCCTGGAGCGAGACCCATCCATACGGACATACAACCACTTCGACCTGCTGGCGGCCGGCGACTCGCAGCCGCTGGACTGCTACCGGGTGCTCGCCGCCGGTGAGTCCGCTGCTATCCTCTGGCTGGTGGAACTCCTGCTCGCCATCGTACAGTGGATGCAGGCCAGCGGCTTCGGCAGCCACGAGTTGGCCCAGATCCTGAGCGGGCGTGACAAGACCCCAGCGGAGCAGGCGCGCCGGCGCGCCCAGAAGATCGCCGCCCTGGACAATCTCTACCAGCAGTGCAAGCCGGCGATGCTGGACGCACGGCTGTTCGTCTCTGACCGCTTCGACGAGCGATCCGCGCGGGTGATCTTCGAGACGGTGACATCCCCCGCCGCCGGGTTGGCCTCTCGCAAGGACCGGCGGCTGGTGCGCTTCGTCCCCGCCCTTGCTACGGCCGCGGCGCATCGGGCCCTCGCCGGGCTTGCGGTGATCCGCGCCGCCGACTTCATGCATCTGGGGATCGAGGAGCGGCTGCTGGATAAGCTCTTCCGCAACCTGATCCTCAGAGGATACCTCGCCGCAGACGGGACGATCGTCGAGGAGCGGCTGCCCGCACAGGCCGCCGACTTTGTGCTGGCCGGCGACTTTCAGGAGCAGCGCGAGCCGCTGTTCATGATCGTCCACGATCTGTTCTCCGATGAAGACCGCGAGGAGGCGCTGAATGCCGCCCAGGACGCGGTGCTGGACATCGCGCTCTATCCCTCCGATCTGAACGCGCTGGAGGAACTGACCGCCGCAGAGTGCAATGAGCTGTACGACAATCTCATCTACAACGGCTATATCGATGCGGAAGGCATGGTGCTGCGCGCCGACTTCTTCGCCCAGACGGAGCACGTCGCCGACTTCGCGGTCAACGCCGACCTCCGCGCCGTGGCCGGCGCCGTGTACAACCGGCTCCTGAGCCAGATCCAGCGGTTCGCCGCGGCGCCGCTCCCGCTCGATCTCGCGATCTTCGCCGAGCTGCCGCTGGCGCCGGCGGAGGTCGAGGCGCTGGTGCGGAACCTGCGCTTCAACCAGTACCTCGACGCGCACAACGCGATCGCCGACAAGCGCGCGCTCCTGAAACAGGATGCGGCCGATCTCAACCTGGCCATGGAGTTCGCTCCGCTGCAGGCCCCGATTCGCGCGGCGCTCCGACAGTTCGTCGGCGCGTTTCAGGCCAGCTTCTACACCCTGACGCGGGAGAGCTTCCGCGACGTCGCCGATGCGGTGGTGGCCGGGCAGGTCTTGGCGCGCCTGGATCAGGAGTATCTGCACGACGGTAGTCCCACCCAGGCAACGAGCGCCTTCTTCCTCGATCCGGAGAACCGGCCGCTGTTTCAGGCCGGCCCCGATTTCAGCGCGGCCGACAGCGCCCTGGTCTTCGACCGGGTCGCCTCCCTGCTGATCCAGCAGCAGCCCTACCGGCTGCCAGTGGGCGCGCTGGCCGATCTTGATTTCGACGCCGCCGAGACGGCAGAGCTGCTCGAGGAGTTGACGCGGGCCGGGCACCTATCACGCGACCTGTTTCTGCCGGAGGATCGGATCTCCTTCTTCCTCCAGGTCGACAACGCCCTCACGTTCGCCGTCGAGGCCTTCGAGGACTACACCAGCGATATCTTCTTCATGCTGCACGACGTGGCGAAGGAGACCGCCGCCGCGATCGACGAGATCGTCGGCGCGCTGAGCGCCTGCGCGGACGATCAGATCGCCGTCGTGCTCGCGGTGCTGCAGGAGGCCCTTGGGGTGGACGGCGAGGTCGCCAGGGTCATCTGCCAGCACGTCCTGCGCGGCCTCGACAACCTGGTGGACACGTTTCTGCCGCCGGTGCTGGCAACGGTGGACGCCCGCGACAGGGTGACCCAGGAGCCGGCTGATCCTACCTTCAATCGCCTCTACCGGCGGATGGAGCAGTTCGCGCTGCTGGCGGCCAGGCTCGGGCTGAGCGCGCAGGAGACCGCCATCGCCTTCCGGGACCAGGATCTGGTGGAGAAGTACCCGGAGAACCTGGTGCTGCCGCCGGGCGTCGATCGGTTCGACGCGCTGTGGGCCAGCCCTGAGGGGACGATCTACCTCTTCAAGGATACGCGCTACTGGACCTACGCCGCGCGCGATTACGCCCTCCTGACGCCCCACGGCCAGCCGATCAGCGCGCTGTCCGACCACTTCGCCGCGCTGACGCAGATCGACGCCGCGTTCACGGATAGCGACGGCGCCTCCGTGATCATCGGGCGCGACCAGAACCGGCGCAGCCGCTTCTTCCACCGGGCCAGCCAGAGCAGGCGCTGGGTGGAGAAGACGCGCGCTTGGGGCCAGTTCAAGAACAACTTCGCCGATCCGGCCGCGATCGACACGGCGTTCCAGGACAAGGAGGGCAAGACCTACCTCTTCTCCGGCGACCAGTACATCCGCTACTCGGGCGCCGACTTCAGCGTCGTGGACGAGGGCTACCCGCGCACCATCGCCGGCAACTGGCAGCGCGAGGGCGCGAACGCCCAGCTGTCCGCACGCTTCCAGACCGCCATCGACGCCTCATTTCAGGGCGCCGACGGGAAGACCTATCTGTTCAAGGACCAGCATTACGTCTGCTCCGACGCGCCGGCGGCGGAGCTGGAGATCCGGTCCAGATGGGGCCGGGTGCGGAACAACTTCCTTGCGGCGGCGCGGCTGGACGCGGCCTACGCCGACGGCGGGAAGTACTACCTGTTCTCCGGCGACCAGGTGATCGTGTACCAGGACAGCCTCGAAAACGATGGCGTGGCGGTGTGCGAGGGCTACCCCAGGCGGATCGAGGCGCACTTCCCCAACCTCCCGGCCGAGTTCGAGAGCGGCCTGGAGGCGGCCTTCGTGGGGGCCGACAAGCGTATCCATCTCTTCAAGGACGGCCAGACCGTCGCCATCGAGCCGGGCAAGCCGCTTCAGCCGGTGCGCGTCGAGACGAGCTGGGGGCTGGTGGCCAACCGGATCCGCGACCGGCGCAAGGTGGACGCCGCCTTCGTGGGACTGGACGGCAAGACTTACCTCTTCTGCGACGACCAGTATGTGCGCTACTCCGGGGCGGACTATACCCAGGTGGACGAGGGCTACCCGCGCACCATCGCCGGGGACTGGGGCGGCCTGCGGAGCGTCGACGCCGCGTTCGTGCTCGACGGTAAGACCTACCTGTTCGGCAAAGGTGACTCCGATACGGTTCACTATGTCCGCTACTCCGGGCGAGACTACCGCACCCAGGACGAGGGCTACCCGCGGACGCCGAACGATAACTGGTGGAACCTGCCCGTGGCGCTGGTGCAAGCGGGCGCCCCCTTCAGCCGGATCGACGCCGTGTTCAACGGCAAGGACGACCGGACCTACCTGTTCTCCGGCGGCCGGTTCATCGCCTACGATAACAAAGAGCGCTGGTGGTCGGAGCCGCAGGATCTGCGCGCCCGCTGGGACAGCATCCCATTCGATCACGTCGACGCCGCCTTTGTCGGCAGAGACGGCAAGACCTATATCTTCGCCGGCAACCAGTATGTCCGCTACTCCACGAGCAACTACAGCAAGATCGACGACCGCTACCCCAACACGATCCACACCTTCTGGGGCAACGTGGTCAACAACATCGCCAAGACCGGTAAGGTGGACGCCGCGCTGGTGGTGGAATCGCAGGAACTGGTCGACGGAGCCGTGCAGACCCGCAGCTACACCTACCTCTTCTCCGGCAACCAGTACTTCCGCTACGCCGGAAATCAGTACACAACGGTGGAGAGCGGCTACCCCCGATACATCGCCACGTCGCTCGCGGCGGAGCCGCGCTTCACGAACCTCCCGGCCAGCTTCGCAAACGGTCTCGACGCCGCCTTCGCCGACCAGCGCAACATCTACCTGTTCAAGGACGCCACCTGGTATGTGGTCGCCGACTCGCTCTACAAGGTGTATGACCTGAACGTCCCCGGCGCCGGCTGCGCCGTGGTGGACGAGGGCGCGCTGCTGGTGGAGACAGCCGGCGGTTGGCGGCACTACGGCGCGCTAGAGGGCAGACCTGGGACGCCAGCGCCGGTGGACCCGGTGTTCCTGCGCGCGGTCCCGGAAGCGTTCCGGCGGGGGCTCAACGCCGTGCTCAAGGGCACGGATCAGAACACCTACCTCTTCAAGGGCGCCGACTGCTTCAACGTGCTGCTCAACAAACAGTACCCACTGGCGGAGGAGTGGGGGCTGCCCAGAAACAACATCGCGCTGAACAACCAGATCGACGCCGCCTTCGTGGGCCGCGATCAGAAGACCTATGTCTTCAGCGGCGACCAGTTCGTTACGTACTCCGGCGCTACTTATCTGGATGCCGAGATCGACGGGCTGCCCCAGCCGATCGCCGCCCACTGGGGCGGGCTGAGCAATGTGGCGCTGGCCTATGTGCGTGGGGAGAAGACCTATCTCCTCGAGCAGGCCGACAGCGAGGGCAATTTCCGCTACGTCTGCTACTCCACAGCGGACTACACTCAGCCGGACGCCGGCTATCCCCAAACCGCGGATCAGAGCTTCTGGCAGATCCCGACGCAGTATCGCGCCGAGGGCTTCACCGAGGTGCGCGCGGTGCTCGTCGAAGGGGAGAACCTCTTCCTGATCGGCCCCGAACAGTACCTGCAATTCCACGAGACGACGGGGGTCTGGTCTTACCCGCGGGCGTTGGGCAGGGCCTGGCGCACCATCCCGCTGGACCGGCTGACCTTCCCCGGTGTCAGGACGGCCTTCACTGGCGCGGACGGCGCGACCTACTTCTTCGGGGAAGGGTGCTACACGCGCTACGCTGGCGGCGCATGCTCGCCCCTCGCCGCGATCAAGGAGCGCTGGGGGCGGGTGCATAACAACTTCGCCAACAACCCGATGGGCAACACGATCGACGCCGCCTTCGTCTACCGGGGTCAGATCACCTACCTCTTCTCCGGCGACCAGTACGTGCGCTATTCCAGCAGCGATTACCGCACCGTCGATCCGGGCTACCCCCGCACGATCCTCGGTAACCTGCGCCAGGAGCCCGCCTTCCAGAACCTGCCCGACAGCTTCGAGGAGTTGCTGGCGGAGCGGTTGGCGCAGCGCATCACCCCGCTGATCGACTCCATCGTCGCCAACGAGCGCACCCTCTACCTGTTCCTCGGCACGCAGTGCCACGTCGTGTCGCAGAGCCTGACGGCGACCTACGGCCTCGGCGCCATCGGCCGGGTGATCAACCGGCTGGCCGACACCAACACGGTCGATGCCGCCTTTGTGGGGCTGGATGCGCAGGGCCAGCGCCAGACCTTCCTGTTCGCCGGCGATCAGTACGTCCGCTACTCCGGCGACGCGTATGACGCCGTCGATGACGGCTACCCCAGAACGATCGCCAACTCCTTCGCCAGCGAGATCGGCCTGGGTAGCCTGCCGCCCGCCTTCCGCCACGGCATCGACGCCGCGCTCTGCACGGAGGACGGCGGCGTGTACCTGTTCCGGGGCAAGGAGTATCTCTTCAAGGGCAGGAGACCATCGAGGGCGCGCACCCCCGCGCCCACCCCCATCCGCGCGACATGGGGCAAGGTGCGCAATGGCTTTGTTGACGATCCGGCGGACACGACTATCGACGCCGCCTTCCTCGCGCCCGGCGGCGGCCTCTACGTGTTCAAAAAGGATCAGTACGTCCGCTACCAGACGACGGAGCAGCAGTTCGTCGATGAGGGCTACCCGCGGGCGATCAAAGACAACTGGGGCGACCTGCCGATCGACTTCGAGGCGGGCATCGACGGCGGCTTTGTCTTCGAGGGCAAGACATATCTGCTCAAAGGGGACGCCTACGTGCGCTACTCGGCCGCCGATTATGCGCGCATGGATGCGATCTACCCACAGCGGTTCGCCCACCGCTGGGGGCCGTGGGCGGACTACCTGCTGAGCGACATCACCACCATCGCCCGCTTCAAGCAACTGCAGGAGCAGCACGCCGGCGCGGCGGGGCGCCTGGCCGACTTCCTGGCCATGGAGACAGGGGCGATCCACGCACCCTATGAGCTCCTGGCGGCCATCTTCGGCTGGGACCCGGAGGAGGTCAAGTGGCTCAAACGCCACAACGGCTTCCTGGGCGGCAGGCCGCTGCTGGAGGAGCAGTTCCAGCTCGAGCTGGTCCTCAAGCTGTTCGACATCTTCGCCCTGGCCGGCAAGCTGGGCGCGGCACCCTCGGATGTCTACACGAATATCTGGCAGCAGCGCTTCGCCGGCGCCGCCGGACCGGATGCCGACCGGCACGCCAACGAGGCGCTCCGCCGCTACCTGGCCGCCGTGCAGGGCGAGAAGGAATGGCCGGCGCTGGAGCGGCAACTCCACAACGCGCTCAACCTGCTGAAGCGCGATGCGCTGATCGCCTATGGCATGGCCCGCGCGGCCTGGAGCGAGAACGCCCGCGACCTCTACGAGCGCTACCTGATCGATGTGGAGATGGGCAGCGCCGGCGTCGCCTCGCGCATTCAGGAGGCGATCGCCGCCACCCAACTCTACATCCACCGCTATCTCGTCAACCTTGAGCCACTTGAGGCGAAGGACGACCGGGACGAGGAGGTCCGGCAGGCCCTCAAGGGTTGGTGGAAATGGATGAAGAACTACCGGGTGTGGGAGGCCAATCGCAAGGTCTTCCTCTATCCCGAGAACTACATCCGGCCCGAGCTGCGCGACACCAAGACGCCGGCCTTCAAGACGTTGGAGGACGACCTGCTGCAGGGGGAGATCACGGCGGCGACGGTGCAGCGCGCCTATAAGAAGTACCTCGACGAGTATACCGAGGTCTCGCGCCTGACGATCGCCGGGGGCTATGTCTACCAACCGCCGGAGGCCAGCGGCATCGAGCGCCGGCTGGTGCTCTTCGGCCGCACCAAGACCGACCCGCGCCGCTACTACTACCGCACGGCCGAGTTCCTGAGCGGCGAGAAGGCCTCCGCCCTCTGGTCCCCCTGGCTGAGCGTCAATGTGCAGATCGACGCCGATCTGGTCTACCCGGTCTTCGCGTTCGACCGGGTCTTCGTCTTCTGGACGAAGGTCGAGACCGTCGCGACCGCCGCGACGTCCACGACGCTCACCAGGACACCTGGCAACGGCACGGAGACCATCTCCTCCAATGCGCCGGCCAGCTATGCGATCAAGATCTTCTACTCGTTCTACAACCTTAACAAGGAGTGGGTGCCGGCGCAAACACTGAAGTGGGGGTCGGGCGAGACGCTGACCGATTCGATCAAGCACGGCAGCCGGATCACCGATGTGAAGCTCTTCGTGGAGAGCTCGAACAAGCTCATCATCCGGGGGGACGCGGACGACCATGAGAACATCATCGTCAACTGCTCCTACCGGATGAGCGGCGCAGATGGCAACCGGGCCTTCAGCCTGACACCCGAGCTGTACTGCAAGGAGACCGCGAAGCCGAACTTCAGCGGCAGCGGCGCCGACGTCTTCGACCGGATCTTCGACGAGCCGACCTTCGACGAGGCCGGCGTGGTGCGCTTCAACGCCCTGGAGAACTCAACCGACGGCCCGTGGTTCAGCTTCGACCATAAGGGGGGCAGCTTCCTCTGCCGGCCGGCCGAGCCGGCGCTGGAGTCCGATGTCTGGCCCCACTGGCTGGCCGGCAACACCTTCGGGCTGCCGCAGGACTGGCGCCGCATCGACGCCGCACTCGCGATGCCCGATGGCACGACCTGCCTGTTCAATACCGAGACCCATCGCTACCGGACGTACACGATCGGCAGCGCCGACACCCCGTTCGTCCCGGTGGCCGAGGGCGATCCTCGCCGCGAGCAGGACATCCGCCAGCGCTGGGGGAAGCGGCGCAACCGGATCGCTGAGGATGGGAAGGTGGATGCGGGCATCACGCTCGACGGCAAGAGCTACCTCTTCCGCGACACCGAGTACCTGACCTACTCCACCGACCTCGAGCTGGCGGATGCCGACAGCCCGAAGATCCTTGCGAACAACGCGGACGGTCTGCCCACGGCGCCGGTCAGCGCCGCCTTCACCGGGCTGGACCACACGAGCTATTTCTTCCACAACGCGACGCGGCAGTTCACCACGCGGGCGAACGGGGCGCTCAGCGCCCCAGGCTCCGTGAGCCAAACGTGGGGCAGGATGCGGCCTGCGCCGGTGACGCTGGCCTTCACGAGCGGCGCCCATACTTACCTTGTCTCCGGCGACCGGTACCTGCGCTACGACGGGAACAGCTACACCCGCTTCGAGGCCGGCTATCCGCAGGCCTACCCCGGCATCGCATCCCTGCCGGGATTCTCCAGCGTCGAACTGGTCTCTGCCATCAACCCGCGCCGGATCGCCAACGCCTTCTCCACCGGCGGCCTGCTGTACTTCCAGTACCGGGGCGAGGAGCAGTTCCGGCGGCTGCCGCTCGGGAGCGGAGCCGGTCCCGACGGTGGGGAGTTCCTCCGGCGCCTGAGTGAAGCGCCCCCGATCGCGGTGGCGGTGAACGGCGCCCGCATCTACCTCTTCCAACGCACGAACGCAGCGGTCGTCACCCTGTCCATCTACGATGCGGATGCGCGGGCAGCGGAGGAGCAGGACGAGCAGCAGGGCGGCCGGAGAGCAGGACGGAGGGGCGACAAGCGCGCGGAGCAGCGCGAGGAGCAGGAGGCGGAGCAGGAGGAGCAGCGGGGGAGGTGGACCCATCATGCCATCTCGATCACGAATCAGGGCACGCCGATGGCGATCGATCACGCCCTGGTCGGGAGCGATGGCCAGTTCTACCTGTTCGCCGGCGACGATTACATGCGGTCGGGTGACTGGGCGACGCTGATCGCAGGCGGCAGCATCCCCTGGTCGCGCACCGGCGGTATCCTGAAGGACTGGCTGCTGATCGACAACCGGATCGCCGAGACGGGCGAGGTCGACGGCGCGTTCGTCCGTGGCGACCACACCTACCTCGTCTCCGGCGACCAGTACGTCCGCTACACCGGCGACCGGTACGACTACATCGATGCGGGCTACCCCAAGCCGCTGCGCGGAAACACCGAGGCGTTGCCGGACTGGGATCGGATCGGCGGGATCTTCCAGGCGCACGACAGCCTCGTCTCTTTCTTCGACAACCGCGATTCCAGCCGCTCCTATGTGATGAGCCAGGATCTCCAGCGGCCGCTGCCCACGCGCTCGCGCTGGGGCATCATCCGCAACGCCATCACCGAGTCGGGTGTGGACGTCGCCTACATGCGGGATCGCGCGCTCTTCCTGGTCGGCGGCGGGCAGTTCGTCCGCTACACGCTCGGCCCGGGCGATGCGATCGGCGACTTCATCGACGACGGGTACCCCAGGCACATCGCCCTGGCGGCGGAGGCCGCCGCACAGCTTCCGATCGGCGGCAACACCCTCCCGCTCCTCGGCATCGCGCGGCTCGACGCGGCCTACGAGCGCAGCGGCTCCTTCTACCTGTTCGCCGGGGACCGCACCTTCACGCTGCGGCCCGGCGTCGAGCCGGATGCCCTGCCGGCGCCGCAGTTCATGCAGGGGAACTGGGGCAACCTGCCGCAGGAGTTGCGCACCGGCTTCGACACAGCGCTGACCCACGACACAACCCTGTACCTGTTCAAGGGTGGGCAGTTCGCGCGCTATGCCGGCAAGGCCAGGCCCTACGCGATCACCGAGGCCAGGTATCGGATCGTCCGCCTGACCACCAGCACCGCCTATATGCTCAACCAGCGGCTGTTCGCTGGCGGCGTGCCGGCGCTCCTCAGCGTGGACACTCAGGAGACCGACGAACTGCCGGCGTTCAGCGAGCGCGAGGCCACCCCAACCAGCATTTGCGTCCGGAAGGACAGGGCCGAGCACCCGCCGATCAGCTCGCACCTCGATTTCGACAGCGCCAACGGCATCTACTATTGGGAGATCTTCTTCCACGCACCGTTCCTGATCGCCCAGACCCTCAACGCCGGGCAGAAGTTCGCCGAGGCCAAGGAGTGGTACGAGTACATCTACGACCCGACGGAGCGGGCGGGCTACTGGAAGTTCCTGCCGTTCCTCACCGTCGATGTCCAGGCCCTGATCGACTCCTGCGAGACGGTCCTGCGCGAGCTGGAGGCGCTGCAGGCGCCGGTCGCCGGGCTGAAGGCTACCTTCGGTACGGAGGTATTCCCACGACTACGGCCCTGGGTCGGTGTCTTCCAGCAGCACCGCGTGCTGACGGTGGAAGAGGAAAAGGAGCTGGAGCAGGATCTCGGGGCGCTGAGCACACCGCTGCGCGCGCTGGACGGCGCGCTCGCGGCGCTGCGCAGCGCGCCGTCCAGCGCGCCGGCCGATCCCACCGAGCAGGCGAGGGCGCGCCGGATCATCAGGGCGATCGCGGACCTGCAGGAGCGGGTTGCGATCATGGGCAAGCTGTGGCAGCGCTATGAGCTCCTCGGCAACCAGGACGCGCAGCTCAGGAGCTATCTGAACGACCCGTTCGACCCGCACGCGATCGCCGCCCTGCGCACCATTGCCTACCGCAAGGCGGTGGTCATGAGCTATATCGACAACCTGCTGGACTGGGGCGACATGCTCTTCCGCCAGTACACCCGCGAGAGCATCGACGAAGCGCGCATGCTCTACATCCTGGCCTACGATCTGCTGGGCGAGCAGCCGCTGGACCTGGGCACGCAGCCGCTGGGCCGTGCGCTGACCTACGCAGAGCTGGACAATACACCCGATACGTACGACATGGTCATCTACCCCAAGGGCACGCTCCACGACAGCGTCGCCAGCCGCTATTTCTTCGTCCCGGAAAACAGCCTCTTCAGGGACTACTGGACGCGGGTTGAGGATCGGCTCTACAAGATCCGCCAGTCGCTGAACATCCTGGGCATCAGCCAGCCCCTGCCGCTGTTCCAGCCGCCGATCGACCCGATGGCGCTGGTGCAGGCGGCGGCGGGCGGGGCCGGGGTCGCCGGCGCGCTGGCCGGCATGACCGCGCCGGTGCCCCACTACCGCTTCAGCTTTATGCTGCGCAAGAGCCAGGAGTTGGTGCAGAAGCTGAACGGCTTCGGCGCCGACCTGCTCGCGGCGCTGGAGAAGAAGGATGCCGAGGATCTCAGCCTGCTGCAAAACCGGCAGGAGGCGGTGATCCTGGGCATGACGCGCACGATCAAAGTCGATCAACTCAAGGCCGCCGGCGAGACGATCAAGGAGCTGGAGAGCAGTCTGCAGGGCGCGCGCGATCGGGTCAGCCACTACCGCGGCCTGATCGCGCAGGGCCTCTCGCCGATCGAACAGGCGCAGATCGCGATGATGCTCAACGGCGCGAACGCCAGCTTCGCCTCGGTGGGCCTGAAGATCGCGGCTGGCATCGCCTACCTCATCCCGGACGTGACGGTGGGCCTCTTCTCCTTCGGCGCCAAGACTGGTGGTCTCCACGCCGGGGACGCCCTCTCCGGCGCGTCCGAGGCCTCGCAGTCGCTCAGCGAGGGGTTCAGCATGGCCGGCGAGGTGCTCGGCATCTACGCATCCCATCTGCGCTCGCTCGAGGACTGGCGGCTGCAGCTGAGCACGGCACAGAGCGATGTGGTACAGATCGAGCACCAACTGGCCGGCGCCCGGCTGCAGGAGCAGATCGCTCAGCGCGAGCTCGAGATCCACGACAAGCAGGTCGAGCACAACGCCGCGATCATGACCTTCATGCAGCGGAAGTTCACGAGCGCGCAGCTCTACCAGTGGATGGCCGGCAGGCTCGCGGGCCTCTACTATCAGAGCTACGGCCTGGCCTACGAGATGGCGAAGGGCGCCGAGAAGGCCTTTCAGTACGAGCGCGGTGTGCAGGAGCGCGAGGCCAGCTACATCCAGCCGCTCTACTGGGAGACACAGCGCAACGGGCTGCTGGCCGGCGCGAGCCTGGGACTGGATCTCGACCGCATGGAGAAGGCGTACATCGATGGCGACAGCCGCGGCTTCGAGATCACCAGGCGCGTCTCGCTGCTCGAGCTCGACCCGGTGGCGCTGCTGCAGCTCAAGAGCAGCGGCGTGTGCGAGTTCGCGCTGGGTGAGGCGCTGTTCGACAGCGACTTCCCCGGCCACTACTGCCGGCAGATCCGCACGGTGGCGCTCGCCTTCGTCGGCGCCGATGGCCAGGGGCTGCCGGTCAATGCCACCCTGACGCAGCTTGGCCACAAGACGGTGCTGGAGCCGGACGCCAGGGCCGTGAAATATCTGCTGGACCCCAAGGACCAGCCGCCGCTGACCCTGCGCAGCGACTGGAAGACCAGCCAGCAGATCGTCCTCTCTGAGGTGGCGGAGGGCGAGCAGAACAATGGTCTGTTCGAGCTGCGCTACGACGATGAGCGTTATCTGCCGTTCGAGGGCACCGGCGCCGTCTCAACCTGGCGGCTGGAGCTGAATGGCAGGAAGGGCGCCTTCAACGTAGGCGACCTGCTGGACGTGACGATCACGCTCAAGTACACCGCCGAGCAGGGCGGCGCCGCCTTCGCCAGCGCCGTCAAGGGCCTGCTCAAGCCCACCGCGAGCGCGCGCCTGTTCGATGTGGCCCGCGACTTCCCGGACGAGTGGCAGGAGTTCGTGAGCAACGGGGATCAGGAGTTGATCCTCACCTTCACCCGCGACCTGTTCCCCGGCATGAGCAGCAGCAGGATCACGAACCTGTTCGCCCGCTATGAACTGAACGCGCCGAGCCAGGTCAGCTTCGTCCTGAACGACGACGAGACGCTCACGCTCAAAGACGGTAAGCTCGTGACCACCAGCGGGCTGAGCATCGGCAGCCGCGGTTCGGAGTGGCGCCTGGCGCTGAACGGGGACAAAGCCGCGCTCGAGAACATCAGCCTGGTGCTCGGGTACACGTCGAAGGTGAGCTAGGGGCAATACAGTTCAAGTACGCGGGCGCTACCCGCGGCGTGGGGGTGCGGGGGCCACAGGCCCCCGCGAACCCCTTCCCGGGGGGGATGTGGACGGCTTCGCCCTCCACATCCTCCCTTAATCGACGGGGTACGGCGATAGCCATCATGCACCCCACGCAGCAGGAGCAACCATCATGGACCGAAGACGATCGAATAGCCGCTCGCCTTCCAGCCGCAGACGCAGCGCCGAAGCGGATTCCGGCCGAGACGGCGGCACCACGCGACCCATAGGCAAGACGAAGCGCGACCGGAGCGCGTCCGCAGGGGGGAGACCCGCTCCGGATAGCCCGCCCATCACCCCCTCGCGCTCGCCGGGCGCTGCCACACGTGTTCCAGACAACTCGCCCCTCACCCGCTCGCGCGCCGGGAGCCTGGGCGCTGTTCCTGCCACTCGTCTGCCTCAGCGAACCACCGGGGTGAGCATGGCGCGCTCAACACAGGTGAGCGCGCCGCAGCGCCCACCCACGGCCGTCACGGCGCCGGTGCGGCACGTGGACCTTGAGACGATCTTCAAGGATCTGAAGGGCGTGTCGTTTGTTCCCGATCCCACGTTCGCAACGCTGGAAGCGGCGGAGTCCATCCGCTCGTTCGTGCGGTTCGAAGATGGCGCGCTCGTGATGAGCACCTGTTTTCGCGAGGGCCTCGATCTGCTGGCGCATGTGACCGGCGGCAAGGGGCGAGTGTATGAGGCGGTTGTCGCCGACCTTCGGCTGTTGCAGCAGGGAGCGCCGCCTGCCACGCTCAAAAACCTGCAAACCTTCATCGACTACCAGGTCTATAAAGTCGGGGAGCACTACCGGACGCATGATGAACAGAAATGGACGAAGGACATCGCCAAGGATGTCATGCTCAAAGCTCCGCAGGTCAAAGAACTATACGACAGGCTCGTCAGGGATCCCGTAGCGGATCTCAAGCGTGCGATCGAGGATGGTAACAGGCAGGCTATCAAGGACATCACGGGGGACGAGGAGGAGATCGACAGGGCAACGCTTGACAAGGCGAAAAAATGGGAGGGAGCTGAATTCGAACGCCTGCGGGAAGCGGCTGAAGCGCGGGCTGCGGCGCCGCTGCTGCGCGCCATCGAGCAGGAGGTGGCGAAGCACTACATGTGCCGTATGCGTTATACGAAACCGATCCCAGCCCTGGTGGATCGAGCGACTCCAGGGTTCATCAGAGATCGCCTGCGATTCCAGGACACCGGGCAGCCCATCTTCTTGTTCGAGACCAGCAACGGCGTCACCATCGCCTACGACAGCACAAAGTTCGCCTCCCACGGAGCGGCACGGGATCACTTCGCGGACCGCCTGCCCTCCGATGCCAAGATCGAGTTCACGCCGTTCGATCCCGCAAAGCTCATGATCGCCACCATGCAGGTCCCCGTGATGAGTGAACCGGTGACGCTCCACCTCTCGCTGGCGGACCACCCTGCGCTCGGCGGGCCGGTCGAGCGGGACGTGATCATTGGCAAGTACCCTGAGGAGATGGGGTATCAGATGACCGACGAGCCGGCGGGCGTGTTTCGCCGCAGCTATAACAGTCAGCGCGTCACCGAGATCCAGGGGCTCGACGACCACGGCCAGCCGGTAGCCTTTCAGATGAAGGGCGCCGGCGTGCCTGCATACGGCTTCGACCTGGCGAACGCCGGCAACGCCAGCATGGGAGAGTTCACCGGAAGCGAGTTCTTCAAGCTCAACGCCGAGATGGGGTCGATCGGGCTGCGATCGTTTGCCACCAGCGCGTTTGGCAACGACCGGATCACCCCGCAGACGCTCGGCATGGTGCTCGCCGCCGATCGGGACCACGCCAGCAGCTCGGGCAAGCGCAACGGCGCGATCTCCTTCCGTGCCGACTATTCCCTGGGTGTGCGCCTGGAGAACGTGCTGCGTGCTGAAACGGAAACCGCTCTGGTGAGGATCAGGCGCGTGCCGCAGGCTGGAACGGAACCGGACGCTACGGTCAAGGCGATGCGCGATAAGATGGGCTTGAGACCCGAAGACATGGACGCCCACAAGCGCGCGATGCTCAACAGGATGGTGCGCAATCTGGCGATCACCCATCTCTTCGGCATGCAATACGATGATTCGAGCATGAAGGATCTCTCTGATGTCGGACTGGCCGGCGAGTTCAGCGATTCGGGGACGCTCCGCAACCTCGATCCGAGCACACCAGCGCAGCAGGTGGTGGAGAAGACCGCCTTTGTCGATAAGGGTGTTCGCACTATGCTCGGATCGGATGCTAACACACAGTTCCCGATCCTGTATGCCGAAACGATGGTAGGGTTGCTGCAAGAGCTGGCGATCAGGGAGGGCGAATCTGGCCAGAGGTGGCTCCGTGATTTGACCGCTAGACTGACGGCTGCCCTGAAAGATCCGATCGATCGGGCGCTCTTCCTCATGGAACTGGTGGTTACGCTGGGTGGACCGTCGAGCAGTCCCACACCCATACAACAGGCATTTTACACCCACGGGATTCGAGGATACACAGGGATCTTGTGCCGGGAACTTCAACTCAAGTTGGATGATATGAACCGGTTCAAAGCCAGGCGCTTCGTAGCGGGTGCGGATCAACCCTATGTCTGCTACAAGCGGCTCGAATTTGCAAGGATCGAGGACCTCAATGAAGCGCTGAACCCACTCCTGGATCACACGACGCAGGAAGCCTTGAACCTCCTTGACGACATCGCCACAGAAATGCAAGCGATCCCGC
The DNA here is from genome assembly GCA_035559635.1 of Roseiflexaceae bacterium. Lineage (GTDB taxonomy): Bacteria > Chloroflexota > Chloroflexia > Chloroflexales > Roseiflexaceae > CALJIC01. Next base: position 5,217 of record DATMBA010000162.1, on the reverse strand, counting down.
CAGATAAACAGGATGCACTGGGGAAGTTGTTGGAGGAGGCAAGGAGGTTTGTACGTGAATACGTTGAAGATGACGAACGGCTCCGTATTACGAATCAGGTGAGCGCATTTCTGGCGGTAGTGAAACGAGAAGGGCATTTGTCACCCGAGCAGGCCGAGAATTTATTAAAACTGGAGTTCAGGCGCGTGGGTATCACGGATCAACTGGCGAAGATCCGGGCAGGTGTCACGAGGTTAAGGAGCGATCTCGAAGCAGAGACCGGCCCCAGAGACCGAGGTAGGGAGTTGTACGATGCGGCAATTAGTGAACGCAGGTTTCAACAGGCCATAGCAGGGCTAAATCGGTCTCAGGCGATATCCTCAATAACTGAGGAGATCGGCAAACGGAGAGAGGCCGCTCAGGGAAATGACATCGTGTTAGGATCGATTGACAGGCGCTTACGAGCCGCCATGGCGTTGATAGACAAGTACCTGCCGCAATGAAGGAGGACAGGGGCGGGCGTGCGGGGAGAGCTTCGTCCTTCCCGCGCTCTGCCCCTAGGACCGCTCCATGCACGCGAGAACGAAACGGCTGAGCGCGCGCGGCAAGCGCAAAGGCGACTCGCGCCACAGCGCACAGAGCCCCGGCGACACCGCTGCACCGCGATCGTCGCCGCGCACGCACCCCCGGCAAGACGACCGGGCACCGCCGGGCGACCGAGGCCCGGCTACGCCAACCCTCCCCGCCGACTCAGGCCGCAGCAGCAGAGCGGATGCCACGCCACGCCAATCTGCCCCCGGCAGGCCGGCGAACGGCGGCGCCACCGGCGCTCCCCGCACCGGCACCCGGCCGCCCGGCAAGACGAAGCGCGCCAGCACACCCACGCCGCGTCCCCCGCGAGAGAACGTCGAGATCGACGCGCCGGCGCGGGCGCACATGGATCTGGCCCGGCTGCAGAACCCCGATGTGCGCCGCGAGGCCGCCAAGCTCGCCGACCGGGTCGCCAAGTTCCAGGCCGGCCTGGAGCTTGCACAGGCCGGCGGGATCAAGATCCTGGCGGGCATGAACGTGCAGGCGGAGCTGCAGAAGATCTTCGAGCTCGCCGACGCCAACGGGGACGCGCAGCTCCTCAGGCAGCTCTCGAACGCCACCTCGTTCAGCGGTAAGCTCGCGCCGTTCCAGCCCACCACTGAGGCCGGCCGCGCCCAGGTCCGGCTCGCACAGCTCTTCAACGCCGTGCAGGGCGACGGCAGCTATGCGTCGGTGCGGAGCAACATCGCCAGGCTGGCCAGCGATCCCCAGGTTCTCCGCCGGATGGCGCGCGACGACGCGCTCCTCCGCGGGCTCGACAACGCCCAGTACGTGGACTCCAGCCGCCTGCTCCGCACCGTGGGCGGCGTCCCTGCCCGGCCGATCAGCGAGAACACCCGTGAGTGGCACCTCGAGCAGGCCAGCCTGATGAAGGCCTACCGGGACCTGGCCGGTGTGGACGCCGCCATGCAGAAGAAGCTGGCGCTCGCGCTGCTGCAGAGCTTCGCGAAGGCGGCGCCGCTCGGCGCCGCCCAGGCCGAGGAGCTCGGCGCCCAGGTCTCGCCATTGCTGAACGTGCCGGGCTTCTACCACCGCAGCGCCGCCACTAACCCCCTCCTGGAGACGGTGCTGAACGCCTACTGCCAGGACATCGGCATCCCTATGGGCAGCGCGCACATCGTCGACAACGCCACATTTCGTGAGGTGCTGGCCCGCGAGTATGCGATGGAGGGCGTCACCACCCGCATCGGCAGCCTGGCGGACTATAACCGGGCGCTGCAGGAGATCTTCAGCAAGGCGGAGCAGGGCCAGTTCCCGAAGAACAAGCTCGTCCTCGACATCACCGACCTGTTCCGGCAGGCCAACCTGGCGCCCAACCAGATCACGACCATGGCCGCGTCCCTGGAGCGGACCTTCCTCGATCAGGCGGAGGCGTTTCTGAAGACCCACCCCGGCGTGAACCAGGCGAACTTCGGCGAGATGATGCAGAACCTTCAGATCGGGGCCATGACGCGTCACAAAGGGGTTGATGTGCTCCTGACGCCGCGCTTCCTGCTGCGGGATCCCGTGGAGGGCGACTCGCCGCTGCAGCGCACGCTCCTCCGCCTGGCGAACCCCAACACCACCCTCGCGCACGTGGACTTCTTCAACGCCATCGAGCACAGCATGATCCACACGGGATACCGGCTCGATCCCATCCAGGCGCGGAGAGCCTGGCTGGAAGTGGCCGATCCGTCCGTCATCCTCGGCAAGTACGGCATCCAGATCACGGAGTTGGCCACCTCAGACAGGCCGACGCCAACGGTCCTCGCCAGCGTCGGCGATCTCATCAGCCACTCGTCCTTCCGGCAGTTCGAGGCGCTGGCCGCCACCGACGGCGCGCCACCATATCTCAAGACGCTGCCCAAGGCCACGGCCGCCATGCTGCGCGGCCTGGCGGCCGTGGGCAGCGCGAGCGGCGGTCTCGACAAGGCCATGAAGAACTACGGACTCGACGAGGTGCTGCAGACTTCCTACTACCGCATGCTCAACGCCATGGCGGCCGCCGTTCACGATCAGGCCGACATGGTGGCCTTCATGAACCAGGTGGAGGTCATCCAGCAGCAGATCGCGACGATCGTCTCGCTGGTGGAACCGCATGGCGCAGATGCCTTCGGCGACGGCATCCGAGCCGCGCTCACGAGTCCCGCCGGCCCCGGCGGCAGGCCGGTGATTCCCCCCGGCCTGGACAAGCCTGGTGTGCAACTCAAGCCCTCGGCCCTGCACTGCCTGGCCAGCATCCTCTCGAGCGTCGAGGCTCAGAAGAAGAGCAACGCGCTCAATGTCTGTGTGGTGAAGGATCACTACTACGAGTCCGCAGGCGCGGTGACTGCGGCCGGCACCTACAGCGTCTCGCAATTCGACGGGGACTCCGTGCGTCGTCCGGGCGGCGACGGCACGCGGCCCCTCGCCCCCGCCAGCATCAAGGGCCGGACGCCGCTGGATGTCTACGTCTGCGACTTCCATCACAACATCTCGCTGGGCCGCAATCACTACCAGCTCGAGAACCTCCAACACCACGTCGATGAGCTCTACCGCAAAAACCTGGTGGCGAAACAATTCACAGTGGCGATCGACTGCACCATCGACCATCTGAACTCCCGGGACGTGCAGGCCTTTCTTGAACATAATAAGAGTCGCATCGAGTCCGGCGAGCTCAACGTGGTCCTGTTCCGCAGCGCTCAGAAGTTCGACATGTTCGGCATGGACAACTACTACGGCGGCTTCTCCGTGAGCATCAACAATCACCGTCGCTATGCCGACTTCAACACGCGTATGGCGCTGCCGGAGGACCAGCTGAAGGGACCAAGCCGCCAGGGACTCTCCCATATCGCTTCCAGCGCCGCGCAGGATACGGACGCATACCGCGGTGCGCTCATGGCCAGCACCAGGCGCTTCTACAATGCGCTCCCGTCCGGCATGATCTGGAGCGCCACGTCCACCTCCGCTATGCAGGTGGCGCGGACCGACGATCCGAACGCCGTCTTTCTCGACATCAAGTTCCCCGGCAATGCCAAGGCGTCCGAAGCCTTCATGGAGCGGTTCAGACGCTTCGCCAGCGAGGAAGGACTGCCGCTGACCGGGCGGGCCAGCTTTGGCTTCGCCACCACCAACCTGAACCTGATCCACGGCGAGCAGACCCGCCTCACGCCCGGTCTCGAGGGGCCGGAGGTGCAGGATCGCTACATCGCCTTCTTCGACGCCGTGCACAGGTGCGCCACTACTGCGGTCAGGACTGGCACGGAGCGAGGGCTGCGCGGGGAGGCGCTCAACGAGTTTGTCGCCGGGGAGATCAGGGACATGCCAATCTAGTGGCTTGTCGCCTTGATGGTGATGGAGCGGGGAGGGGCCAGGGGAGGGCCTGTGGCCTTCCCCTGAAACCCCATCCCTCGCCGTTATGGTGACAGACCACTAGGGCGCTTTCAGCGCAGCCATAGATCATTGGCGATAGTCATAGGAACCCCCCACCCTCAGCCCTCAGCCCTCAGTGCGCAACACTGGCGCGCGCCCCCGCACTTGCGGTACAATGATGCGAGCCGGCCCCGTGCCGTACCGTATGGGGGGGTTGGAGGGGGCTTCGCCCCTCCACGCGATCCCTCGAGAGATCGTTTCGGGGGCATGGATTGTCCTACCCCCCGCGCGAGACGCCGACCGCGTAAGCGGGAGGGCCAGGGGGGCTGTGCCCCCTTCAAACCCACCCCATCCGGCAAGTGCGTTGATACGCACTTGCCGGATGCACCAGTAAGTCCTGAAAGTTAGGAAGTCGATGTCATCATCTGAGCTGATCTTCCGCCAGCGCTACCGCGCGATCTACGCGGTGGACGAGCGCCCGGGGAGCAGGACGTACCGCTGCCGCGACGATCAGACGGGCCGGCTGGTGCTGGTGGCCGAACTGGCGGCCGATGGCGCCGAGGCGCGCGAGGACCTGGAGTTGCTGGCGAAGCAGATCGCCACCTTGAGCTTCGACGGCCTGCTGACCCTCACCGACCACTTCGCCGAGGGCCAGGCCTACTACCTGGTGTGCGACGACCCCGGCGGGCAGGACCTGGAGCGCGCGCTGCGCAACCGCGGTGGCCCGCTGCCGGAGGCCGAGGCGCTGCAGCAGATCGGGCGGCTGCTCGCGCTCACCGAGCACCTGCACAGCCAGAAGCCGCCGCTGTTCCTGGGGGATCCCGCGCCATCGGACATCTTGGTGGCCGAGAACGGCACGTGGTCGATCACCCCCTTCACGCTGGCCCGGCCGATCGGTCAGGCCCCCTCGCCCTACCGCGCGCCGGAGCTGGCCCAGCCAGACGCCGAGCCGACGGCGGTGAGCGACCTGTACGCGGTGGGCGCGCTGCTCTACCACGTGACCACCGGCTGGGCGCCGCCCACCGCCGAGCAGCAGCGAGCCGGCATGCCGCTCAACGGCCCGCGGGTGCTCAACCCGCAGATCTCGCAACTCGCCGAGCAGGCGCTCCTGCGCAGCCTGCAGCTCAAACCGCTCAACCGCTACCAGGGGGCGCGCGAGATGCGCATCGCGCTCGAGACGGTGCAGATGCTCGGCGGGCGCTCGCTTGGCCTGGGGCCGGACGTGCTGGTGACTAGCAACGAGATGCTGCCGGCCAATACCGGCGCGCTGCCCGCCCAGCCGCCCGCCCAGCCGCCCGCCCAGCCGCCCGCCCAGCC
>DATMBA010000161.1:0-15047 GCA_035559635.1 Roseiflexaceae bacterium | reverse complement strand
GGCGCTGTCCCGGTAGAATGGATTGATCTGCTGGAGTTGGCGCAGCACCCCGGCGGCCTGCACCGCCCTGCCGGCCTCGAGGTGTGCGCGGGCCTGCTCGTACAGTTCCGCCTGGTGATCGCGGGGCTGGCTGGCACCGGTTGGCGTGGTGCGGGAGGGGCGGCGCGGCTGCGGGGATCTGCCGAGGTTATAGGCGCTGCGAGCCGAGAAGTCGCTCAACACCGCGTAGGCCTCGGTGATGCGCTGGCTGCGGCGCTGAGCGTACTCCTGCTGCTCGGGCGAGGAGCGCGCGAAGCGATCCGGGTGATACTTCGAGATCTCCCGGCGGTAGGCGCGCTTGATCTCCTCGGTGGAGGCCGCGCGCGACACCCCGAGCAACTCGTAGTAATCCAGATCCTCGAAGTCGAACACGGTTCGCTCCGCTCACAGGCGATGGGCGATCGGCGATGGGCGAGAACGTCTATCGCCGATCGCCGAGCGCCGAGCGCCTATCACCCTACTCAAGGTAGTCGCGCAGCTTCTTGCCGAGCCGCGGGTGGCGGAGCTTGCGCAGCGCCTTGACCTCGATCTGGCGGATGCGCTCGCGGGTGACGCCGAACTCCTTGCCCACCTCCTCGAGCGTGCGGCTGTGGCCGTCCTCGAGGCCGAAGCGCAGCTGCAGCACGCGCCGCTCGCGCTCGGTGAGCTGGTTGAGCACCTGTTCCACCTGCTCGCGCAGCATCTGGTGGCTGGCCGCATCGCTGGGCGCCAGCACCTTCGAGTCCTCGATGAAGTCCCCGAGCTGGCTGTCCTCCTCCTGGCCCACCGGCGTCTCGAGCGACACCGGCTCCAGCGAGGTCTTACGGATCGAGCGCACCTTCTCCACCGGGATGCCGAGCGAGCGCGAGAGCTCGTCGTCGGTCGGCTCGCGGCCAAGCTCCTGCAGCATGCGGCGGCTCTCGCGCATCAGGCGGTTGATCGTCTCCACCATATGCACCGGGATGCGGATGGTGCGTGCCTGGTCCGCGATGGCGCGGGTGATCGCCTGGCGGATCCACCAGGTGGCGTAGGTAGAGAACTTGTAGCCCTTGCGGTAGTCGAACTTCTCCACCGCACGGATCAGGCCAACATTGCCCTCCTGGATGAGGTCCAGCAGCTGGAGTCCGCGGCCGATGTACTTCTTAGCCACCGAGACCACCAGGCGCAGGTTGGCCTCGGTGAGGTACTCGCGGGCGGCCCTGCCGGACTCGATCGCCTGGTTCCACTCGCGCCAGAGCTGGTCGCGCGAGGCCGTGAGCGCGGCGAGGACCTCCTCCTGGGAGGGCCAGGTGGTGCTGGCCAGCAGGCGCTCCCGGATCGCCGCCGGCAGCAGCCCGTGGATGATCATCGCGTGGGCCACCGTCTGGTCGAACTGCTCGGCGGTGAGCTTATGTTGCCGGGCGACGTCCGCACGGCGCCGCTCGTAGAGCTGGCGTTGCTCGAAGCTGCAGCGCTCCTGGATGGCGAGGATGTCGCGCACCATGCCGGGCGTGATCGGGTCGGGCGCAGGCAGTTCGGCCACACTATAAAGCAGGCGGATGGCGTCCTCCACCACCGGCCAGCTCTTCTGGAAGCGCAGGAAGATCGTGAGGCCCACCTCCGGCACCTGATCCCGCTGCCAGTCCGGGCCTTGGGCGAGGCGGTAGGCCGTCAGGTACTCGCCCACCTCGATCCGCTGCGCCAGGTCGGTCTCCTGGCGGCCGGTGAGCAGCGGCACGCGACCGATCTCGCGCAGATACATGCGCACCGTGTCGTTGACGCTGATGCCCTCGACGTTCAGGCCGTCCTCGAGGTCGGCCTCCTCATCGAACATGGCCTCGACCTCGGTGCCGCCGGTGATGATCTCGTCGCGCGTCGAGATCCCGGCGGCCGCCAGGGCCTGCTGGATCTCCACCTGCGTATCGAGGTCGGCCTCCGGGTTAGGGACGAGCTGTGCGATCTCGCCCTCGGTGACGAAGCCACGCTGCTTGCCGAGCGCGATCAGGTCGGCGAGGCTCTTGATCGTGGGGGACTCCTCCTCGGCGTCCTCGGGCGAGGCGGCGACGTCCGCGCCCAGATCGTCGAGGGGCATCTCATCGTCAACCAGGGGTTCGTTCGGATTTTCCATGGAGTGCTCCCTCAGACCCAGGGCACCAGGCTATAGATAACCGGACAGACGTAGTCGTTGCCCCCAGTGGAGGCACGGGGGCGGCAGGCCCTCGAACCGATCGTTCAACGATCGGTTCGGAGGGGCTGATGCCCCTCCACACCTAACCACGCCACTGGCGCAGCGGGGGCCGCGCCGCGAAGCCATGCCGCAGGTATCACAGCGGGTGCAGCGAGTGGAGGTCCGTGTACGTCGAGCTGCGTCTCGGCGTGCTGATAGCGTCGATGTACTGCTTGAGCTGCACGAGCCGCTCCAGGGCCACGCCGCGCTCCGCCTCGTCGTCGGCCTCGGCCGCCTGACGGCTGATGCGGTCCTTCCAGCGCTTGGCGAGACCCTGCTGAAGGATTGTAGCACATTCCAGGGCGTCGTTCACAAAGCGATATGATTGCGATTGCGGGATGCTTCGTTGCAGCGCCCGCCGGGCGTGCGGCGCAAGCGCCTCGTCCAGCAGCTCTGCCCACGGCTCCGGGTCTGCACCGGTGGGTGCGTGGCGCCACGCCTCCCAGATCGCGCGGTGCTCCACGCGGGTGAACAGCTCGGCCACCTCGCCGGCGATCACCTCATGGACGTGCGGGAAGGGCGTTACGTCGCGCCGCAGCTTCTCCTCCACCGCGGCGCGCGCCGCCGGGTAGCGCAGCAGCAGCCCGAGCAGCGCGTCCTCCTGGGCAGAGACGCCTGGAGTTGTGCGTGCTGCGTTTTGCGTTTTGCGTTCCGGGCTCTCAGCGCTAGAGGCCGAGGGCTGCGCCAGCGGCGGCACATGCGCGCCCCCGCGAACCGGTGCCCCCCGCCCCTTGGTGTCCGGCCGCTGCCCGGCGAGCGCGGCCAGGACATGCTTCTCGTCCACATCTATTAAACGCGCGAGTTGCTGGATGTGGTGCGCTTGCTCCACCGGGCTGGCCACCTGCGCCAGCAGCGGCGCTATGCGCTCCACCGCCGCCGCCTTGCCCCGGCCAGTGGTCAGATCCAGGTCGGCGGTGAGGGCCTGCATATAGAAGTCCATCGCCGGGCGGGCGGCTGCCAGCAGCGCGCGCCACTCCGCGGGGCTGTGGCGGATCACCTCGTCCGGGTCGCGGCCGTCCGGCAGCGCCAGGATCTTGATCTCCACCTCCAGGCGGCGCTGGAAGCCGACGATCCCTTGGGGCGAGGCCACCGCCACCAGTTCGCCCTCGGGGTGCTCCTGCAGGCTCTGCAGCCCCTTGAGCGTGGCACGCACCCCGGCTGCGTCGGCGTCCAGCGCCAGGTAGACGGTGTGGGCCAGCTTCTTGACCAGGCCTACGTGCTCCGCGGTGAGCGCCGTGCCGAGGGGCGCCACCACGTTGCGGAAGCCGTGCTGGTGGGCGATGATCACGTCCACATACCCCTCAACGATCACCGTGGCGTCGGCGTTACGGATGGCGTCGCGCGCCAGATCCAGGCCGTAGAGCACGGTGCTCTTGTCGAACAGCGGCGTCTGCGGCGTGTTCATATATTTGGGCTGAGCGTCGCCGAGGGCGCGGCCGCCGAAGCCCACCACCTCGCCGCGCGCGTTGCGGATGGGGAACATCAGCCGGTCGCGGAAGCGGTCGTAGAAGCCGCGCGTCTCGTGGTGGATCGCCAGGCCGGCGGCCTGCACCTCCTCGGGCGCGAAGCCCTTGCGCCCGGTGAGGTAGCCGAGCAGCAGCGTCCACTCCTCGGGCGCGTAGCCGAGCAGGAAGGCCTCGCTGGTCGGCTCATCGATCGCGCGGCGGGCCACATAGGCGCGGGCCTCCTCGCCGCGCGGGGACTTGACGAGCATGTGGCGGAAGAAGGCCGCCGCGGCGGCGTTGACCTCCAGCAGGCGGGTGCGCAATTGGTCGAGCTGCTGCTCCTCCGGCGTGCGCTCGCGCAGCTCGATGCCGGCGCGGCGGGCCAGTTGCTCCAGCGCCTCGCGGAACTCCAGCCCCTCGCGCCGCATCAGGAAGTCGAACACCGTACCGCTGGCCTTGCAGCCGAAGCAGTGGAAGCTCTGGGTGTCCGGGAAGACTGTGAAGGCCGGGGTGCGCGCGTTGGGGTGGAACGGGCAGAAGCCAACGTAGTTCCGCCCGGCCTTGCGCAGCTGGACGTAGGCCGAGATGAAGTCGACGATGTCGATCTTCTCTTTGATCTGGTCCGTTACACCTTGCATATCAGTCCGCTAGGCGCTGCAGGAATATCGCTGGAGAGGGAGGGTTCTGTGCGAGGGGCCGCCCCGCGCGCTCCCCGTTTTCCCGAAGCGGGTGAGGTGCAGGGAGAGCGCCGCCCTCCCACAGTACCTGAGGAACCCTATCAGGCCCCCCAGGTTCGGGGAACATACAGATCATTGAACACTTTGATGGCGTAGCGGTCGGTCATCCCGGCGATGTAGTCCACCACCGCGCGCTCGGCCGGCTCGCCGCGCTCCGCGTTGATGCGGCGGATGTCCTCCGGCAGCGCCTCGGGATGGGCCAGGAAGTGCCGGTAGAGCAGGCCGATCATCAGGCGCACCTTGCCGTCGTCCTCCTTGGCGGCCGAGGTCAGGTAGACCCGCTGGTACATGAACTCGCGCAGCGCGTTGGTGGCCTCGAGCGCCTGTGGACTCAGGGAGAGCAGCGGCGGGTCAGGCGGCGTGCCCTCGCCGGTGGCCCACCAGTTATGGTCGATCAGGTCGCACACCATGGTGTTGATGCGCGCGGCGTGGGTGGCGCCGAGCACCGCGATCACATCGCGCGGCAGGTCCTCGGCGCTGATGATCCCGGCGCGGATGGCATCGTCGATGTCGTGGTTGATATAGGCGATCGCGTCGGCGAGCTTGATGATCTGGCCCTCCAGGGTGCTGGCGTTGCCCCAGGCGCGGGTGGTGATGTCCCTGCGCGCCTTGGAGTGCATGTAGATGCCCTCGCGCACCTGGGCGGTGAGGTTCAGCCCCTGGCCGTTGCGCGCCAGCACGTCCACCACCCGCAGGCTCTGCTCGTTATGGCGGAAGGCGCGGCCGATGGCGTGCGAGAGCGCCGTCTCGCCGGCGTGGCCGAACGGGGTGTGCCCCAGGTCATGCCCGAGGCCGATCGCCTCCACCAGATCCTCGTTGAGGCGCAGCGCGCGCGCGGCCGTGCGGGCGATCTGCGTCACCTCCAGTGTGTGGGTCAGCCGCGTACGGTAGTGGTCCCCGAGCGGGGCGATGAACACCTGAGTTTTATGCTTGAGGCGGCGGAACGGCTTGGAGTGTAGGATGCGGTCACGGTCGCGCTGGAAGCTGGTGCGCACCGGCGACTCCTCCTCGGGCCGCTCGCGGGTGGCGGCGTCGCTGAAGGCGGCCAGCGGGGAGAGCCGGGCGTGCTCCTCGGCCTCGAGCCGCCGGCGGACGCTGGCGTGGCCGTGTGGCATGTGGCCTCCATGCCAGGTGATAGGTGAGAGGTGAATAGGTGATAGGGGTTGGTGTCGCCTGACCCTATCACCTATTACCTATCGTCTCCACCAGCCTACCCCCCATCCCCCGTACTGAGGGCGTGCTCAACGGGCGGGGCCTGGGTGGGAATTGTACTGCGATCGAGGGCGCGGTGCAACGCGGTGGCGAGGGCGGCGGCCAGGTGGATCACCGTGACCGACTCGAAGTAGATACGATGGCCGATCTGCCCGGCCAGCTCCTGGGCCCGCTCGGTATCCGCGAAGCAGCTGATCAGGTTGAAGGCGCCGTGCACCACCGTGCAGGTCTCGTAGCGGGCGGCGACGAAGGCCGAGAAGAAGTAGATGCAGAAGCAGACGAAGGCCGCCAGCCAGCGCTCGGCGGGGCGCGCGACAAACCAGCCCCAGAACATGGCGAACGGGGTGGCGAAGATGATCCAGATCAGCGGGCGGATCTGGGACTCGTCGTAGGGCGGGGATGTGAGGCCGCGGTTATAGACCGCCCAGGCGGCGCCAGCGCAGGCGGCGCCGAAGATCAGCAGAAAGGTGCGAACGTCGAACCGGGGGAGGGCCATGCGCTTCATCCTTACGGAGCTTTCGCTTGCGCGGGATTATAGCACATGGCGCGGCGCGCCAACCATTTGCAGGCCAAGCCTGTGGAAAGGAGGAAGTTTGCCAGGGAGGGCCGTGCCCTCCCTGACCCTCGCGTGCCGCACGATCTCCAGCTGCTAGGCCCCGAAGAAGGCGCGGTTCTTCTCGATGAAGCTCTGCCACTGCTCGGGCACCGCGTCGTCGGCGAAGATCGCCTCGACGGGGCACTCCGGCTCGCACGCGCCGCAGTCGATGCACTCGTCCGGGTTGATATAGTACATATCCTCGCCCTCGTAGATGCAGTCCACGGGGCAGACCGCGACGCACGAGGCGTCCTTGACGCCGATACAGGGCTCTGCGATGATGTAGGCCATCGTGGTCTCCTTCTGGGATGTTGTGTCAGCGGCGTGTTCCGCCGTTGGCGTCAGGATACCACGCCAGCCTTAACGCGTCTGCTACTTTTGTTCCACTACCTCGCCGTCCACGACGCGCGCCAGGCCCTCGCGGTCCAGCACCACCACGCGGCCGCGGGCCAGGCGCACCAGGCCCTCCTGGGCGAGTTGGCGTAGGGCGCGGCCGGCGATCTCGCGCACGGTGCCGGTGCGCTCGGCCAGCTCCTGCTGGGTCAACTCGGCCATGCCCTCGGCCGCCTCGTGCAGCAACTGGCGCGCCAGGCGCTCGCGCACCGAGCGGAAGGCTAGGTCCTCCACCAGCACCACCAAGTCGCGCAGCTGGCCGGCCATCTCACGCAGCGCCGCCAGCGCCAGGTCCGGGTGGCGCCGCACCAGCGCCAGCAGCGCCTCACGCGGGAGCAGCAGGCAGCGCACCGGGCTCATGGCGCGGGCGGTGGTGGGGTTGGGGCGCTCGTCGAACAGCGGCACGGCGTTGAAGTTCTCGCCGGCCGCGACCATGGCCAGCACCTGTTCGCGACCGTCCGGCGCGGTGCGCGAGAGCCGCACCCGCCCGCGCAGCACGAAGAACATGCCCGTCGGCAGATCGCCCTCGAAGATGATATGCTCGCCGGGGCGGTACTCGCGCAGCTCCATCAGCCGCGCCACGTCGGCCAGCGCGCGCGCGTCCAGCGTGGCGAAGAACGGTATCCGGCGTAGCTCGTCAGCAGGAACCATATGATATATATGCGTAATGCGTGGCACGTGCATTGCTCACACGTATCACGCATTACGCCCGGCGCCGCGTCCTATAGATTACTGCTGTTCAGTATACCACCTTCCGCCCTTCGCGCCTTCGTGGTCCGTCCTTTAGCCATGGTTTCGCTGCGCGGCCTCCAGCTTTCCCGTCTGCGGAGGCGCGGAGGGGCGAAGCCCCTCCGAAAACGAGATGGTGTGGGGGCCGTAGGCCCCCACACCCCACGCGCGAACCTTGTCTTAGGGTGTGACGAACGTTCCTGCGCGCCGCCCACGCCCGGCCCGTGAACGGGCGGGCTATCGGTCGCGAAGGGCGCCTGCGCGGCCGCCAGCTGTACCGTCTGGGGAGGCTCGGCGGGGCTGCGCCCCTCCGAAAACGAGATGGTGTGGGGGCCGTAGGCCCCCACACCCCATGTGCGAACCTTGTCTTAGCGCCTGAGCAGGCGCTATAATACCCTGGCTACCGGCGCCCGGACACAGCGGGCAAGGAGCTGCTGATGCCACACATCCTCCGCCTCGTCCTGGCCGCGCTGCTGGCCGCCATGCTGCCCGGTGCGGCGCGTGCCGAGGCCCCGCTGGACACGCAGGCACAGGCCGCCGCGCTCCTGCCGCAGTTCCGGGGGGACCTGGCGCGCGCCGGCGAGTGGAACCGCTACACGCTCGAGGCCGTGTTGAACCCGGCTCGCCGCACGCTGAGCGGCCGGCTGCGCCTGGAGTACACCAACCGCGACACGGCGCCACACGACCGGCTGTACTTCCAGCTCTACCCGAACCTGCGCGCTTTCGGCGGCCGGCTGGAGGTGGCCGCGGCGGCGGTGGACGGCGCGCGGGCGCGCTTCGCCTACGAGGGGCGGCGCTTCCTGCTGCGAGTGGACCTGCCGCGCTCCCTGGAGCCGGGCGCGGGCGCCACGGTGTCGCTGGATTTCACCACCAGCGCGCCGGCGAATGCCAGTCGGAGTCACTATGGCGCCTTCACGCTGGAGGGCGGCGTGTTCGCGCTCGCCACCGCCTACCCGCTGCTTGGGATCGTGCGCGGCGGAAAGTGGGCCACGGCGCTGCCGGACGCCCGTGGCGACTTCGTCAACAGCGAGACAGCGCTCTACGAGGCCACACTCACCGCCCCTGCGGGCTGGACGCTGGTGACCAGCGGGGTAGTGGTGGACGGGCGGCTAGATGGCGGGCGGCAGGTGGCGCGGGTCGTCAGCGGGCCGCAGCGCGAGTTCGCCATCACGCTGGTGCGGCTGCAGGCCGCCAGCGCCGAGGTGGACGGCACGCGCATCAACTCCTACTTTCGCCCCGAGCACGCCCAGGGCGGCCAGATGGCACTGCGGGCGGCCGTCGACGCGCTGCGGGCTTTCAACAAGCGCTTCGGTAGCTACCCGCTCGCCGAGCTAGATGTGGTGGAGATCGAGGCCCGTACCTTCCTGGGCGTCGAGTACCCCGGCCTGGTGATGATCGACCGGCGGCTGTACGAGCGCGGCAGCGGGCTGGAGATCACTGTGGCCCACGAGGTGGGCCACCAATGGTGGTACAGTCTGGTGGGCAACGACGTGCAGGCCGAGGCATGGCTGGACGAGGGCCTGACCAGCTATGCGCAGGTGATCTACCAGGAGGAGGTCCACGGCGCGGCAGCGGCCGAGCGCGAGTTGGACGGCTTCCGCCAGCGCTACCTGGCCCTGCGGGCCGCCAGGGGGGACGGGCCGGTGGCGCGGCCGGCGGGCGCGTTCCGTGGCAACTACGTGGCGCTGGTGTACGCCAAGGGCGCGCTGTTCTTCCAGGCCCTGCGCGAGGAGGTGGGCGAACTGGCCTTCGACCGCTTCCTGCGCGGCTACTACCAGACCCACCGCTACAACCGCGTCACCGGCGCGGAGTTGGTGGGCGCGGCCGAGGCCACATGCGGCTGCGAGCTGGATGCGCTCTACCGCGACTGGATCATCACCGCTGCGCCGGTCGAGGTGCCCTAGGGCGTATCCGCAACGCGGGAGGTTTGGCGGGGCGCAGCCCCTCCAAACGAACCGTTGAGAAGCTTGTTTGGGGCTGCGCCCCCCACGCCCCCGCAAACGCAGGTTGCGGAGAGACCACTAGAGCCAATCCCTTTCAAAGACGGGAGGATAGGGAGGGCTTCGCCCTTCACATCCTCCGGTAGGGGTGTGGGGGCCGCAGGCTCCCGCACTCCACCGCCGGGTCTACGCGCCGTGGATGACCCGCAGCATCTCCTGCACGCTGGTGACCTTGACGCGCGGGCGGCCCTGGGCGGCGCCGCACTGGACCTCGTGAGCGTCGAGCGCACGCCAACCCTCCACCAGCACGAAATCCAGCTTGCGCCGACGCAGCAGCTCCACCACCAGCTGCGGGTCGCGCTGCTCGTCCGCGATACCCGGCAGGGTGGCCAGGTCCTCCACCATCGCCGCCACCGTGGAGACCGCGTCCGCCTTGTTGGTGCCGATCACGCCCGAGGGACCGCGCTTGATCCACCCCACTACGTATTCGCCGGGCACCTCCTCGCCGCCGGCCGGCTCGATCACCCGCCCGGCGACGTTCGGAATGACGCAGGCCGCGTCGTCGAACGGCACGCCGGGGAGTGGCACGCCGCGGTAGCCCACCGAGCGTAGCACCAGCCCGGCCGGGATCTCCTCGAAGACGCCGGTGCCCCTGGCGCGCAGGCCGCCCATGCTGTCCGGCACCAGCGTGTTGTGCTCGATCCGCACCGCCACCACGCGGCCACCCGCGCCGATCAGGGCCACTGGCGAGCGCAGGAAGCGCATCACGATGCGGCGGGGGGCGCCGGAGGGGCCGCGGGCGGCGAAGGCGCGCAGCAACTCAACGTTGCGGGCGGCGATCCTGTTCTCCGCCAGCGACTCCTCGCTTTGCGGGTCCAACTGCAAGTCGGCCGGGTCCACGATCACGTCCACGCCGCGCAACTCGCCGAACTCCTTCAGCTCTGCGTTAGTGAAGGCTGCCTGCGCCGGCCCGCGCCGCCCGAGCATCACCACCTCACGCACCCTGCTCGCGCGCAGCGCCGCCAGCGCGTGGTCGGCGATGTCCGTCTTCGCCAACTCCTCCGGGTCCGTCACCAGGATGCGCGTGACGTCCATCGCCACGTTGCCGTTGCCTACCACCACCGCCCGCTCATGCGACAGATCGAACGGCTGGTCGCGGTAGTCCGGGTGGCCGTTGTACCAGCCGACGAAGGCGGTGGCCGGGACGCTGCCCTCCAGGTCCTCGCCGGGGATGCCCATGCGGCGATCGGACTGTGCGCCGACCGCGTAGACGATCTGGTCGTAGAGCGGCCGGATGTCGGCGTGCTGCAGGTCGACGCCGAAGGTGACGTTGCCGAAGTAGCGCACCCGCGGGTTGTCGAGGATCTTATCGTAGACCCGCGTGACGGCCTTGATCGACTGGTGGTCGGGGGCGACGCCGTCGCGCACCAGGCCGAAGGGGGTGGGGAAGCGATTGAAGATATCGATCGTGCAGACCAGGTCTTTCTGGCGCAGCAGCGCCTCAGCGGTGTAGAAGCCGGCGGGGCCCGCGCCGATGATCGCGATGCGGGCGGGCCGCTCCTGGGTGCCCAGACGTGCGGGCATGGTTGCGTTCCTCATCTTATACTGGCGGCCAGGGAATATTGCGGCCGGCGCCGGGGTCGGGGTACGTGCCGGACTCGATCAGGCGGTCGAGGCGGCGGCGGAACGCCTTCACTTCATCGGCGGCGAGCAGGCTCTGGAGGGCGCGGATGAACGGCCCGCCGGCGCGCACCTGCTCACGCAGCGCGCACAGGTCCTCCAGGATATCGGGGCGCAGCGGGTTGCCGGCGTAGTCCCACAGCACGGTGCGCAGCTTCGGCTCGGCGTGGAAGCAGATGCCGTGGTCGATCGCCCACAGCCGCCCGTCTGACCCCTTGAGGCAGTGGCCGCTCTTGCGGTCGGCGTTGTTGGCCAGGATGTCGAAGGCGGCCAGGCGCTCGATCTGGTCGTCGAAGCCACCCTCCTTCTGCATGGTGAAGAGGTGCTCCTCCTGGTCGCAGTCGATGAACAGCTGCACCGAGCCGACGCCATGTGGGCCGTCGCGCAGGACGGTGGGGGGTACGAGCAGCCAGCCGAGCGCCTCGCTGAGGAGGTAGGCGGCCACCTCGCGCTGGCAGAGCGTGCCGCGCGGGAAGTCCCACAGCGGGCGCTCGCCGCGGCGCGGCTTGTAGACCGCCAGGCCCTGCACGCCGTCCGAGCGGACGGTGACGAGCAGGGTGTAGTTGCTGCTCCATGGCAGCATGCCCTGCACGTCCATCTCGCCCCTGGCGAGCAGGGTGAGGATGTCGCCGACGCTGAGCTGGGTGGAGTTCTCGCTCATCGCTCGTATGGCGTCAGTTCATCTGCGGGCAGAAGTGGCCGGAGGCGTCGATCGGGCGGCCACAGTTGCCGCAGATCTTGCGGCCCCTGGCCACCACGGTGGTAGCATGCTCGCTGAGCGCCCGCATCTGCTGGCGGGTGGCGCCGAAGCGCGCGGTGGGCGCCTCGGCGCCCTCCTCGCGCAGCCCCTGCATCACCAGGATGACCATATCGCGGTCGGTGTCGTAGCCGATGCCCATCTGCGCGATGCGGAAGCGGGGCTCCAGCGGCTCCTCGAGGCTCATGTCGCTGACCAGCAGGGTATCCTCCGCCGAGGAGAGCAGCGGGTTCTTCTCCGCGAGTTCGTCCAGCAGTTTGTCGATCGCCTGTGCGAGGGCGCGCACCTGCTCCTTCTCGGCGATCAGCGAGACCAACTCGCGCCCACGGCGCGCCTGGATGTAGAAGACGCGCTGACCTGGCGGGCCGACCGCGCTGGCGGTGATCCGCGTGACCGGGTCCAGATCGTAGGTGAATCTTGCCATAGGCGTTCTATCTCTGGTGGCCCACCATCATGGTTGTGGCGGGGGATTTTCACGGGAGAGCGGCGCCCTGCCGTGCCCTCCTGCGGGGTGCGTTCTCGTGCGTGGGCAGCGCCCTCGGGGGGCTCTCCCGCTCGGCGGGTATTCCGGAGCGCGGCGCCCTCCTGTGGCCCCGCTGCGCGAGGGGTGGGAGCACATGCGCGTGTCAACGGCCCGCTCAGCATCCTGCCGCGCCAGGAGGCCCTCACCCCGGCCCCGCTCCCGTGCGCGGGAGCGAGGCCGCCAGGGCAGCGCTCCACGCGTTCTGATGCGCTCGCAGTGGCCTGCGAACATCTTTCTGTCCAGCCCCTCTCCTACGGTACGGCTGACTGCTCGACGCCGTTGCCCGGCGTGCTCTCCGCGGGCGCAGGCGCGGGGGCCGCCTCGGCCAGGGCCTCGGCCGGCTCCGGCTGGGGCGTGCCGGATGCCTCAGGCGCGGCAGCCGCTGGCTGGGCTTGCCCGGGCGCGGCAGGCTCCTCCGGCTTCGGCCGCAGGTGATCCAGCGAGCCGGTATCGTTGTAAGCCAGCAGCCGCGGCCCCATGCGGGTGAAGGCGATCGCCGTGACCGAGCATGTGGCGATCTCGAGCCGCTGGAACAGGTCCAGGTGCATGCCGATGTAGTATGCCACCGCGAGCTTGATGATGTCGGCGTGCGACACCACGGCCACGATGCCCTTGGGGTGGCGGGCGCGCAGCGCGTCCAGCGCGGCGACCATGCGCACCTGGGCCTCGCCGAGGGTCTCGCCGCCGGGGAAGCGCGTGCCGCTAGGGTAGTGCTGCACGCCTGGCCACAGCTCGTGCTTGTACAGCTCCTTCAGCTCGGCGCCCTGCCACTGGCCGTAGTCCACCTCCTGCAGCTCCTCGACAAGCCGGAGCGGCAGCCCACGTGGGACGGCGATAGCCTGTGCCGTCTCGACCGTGCGCTCCAGCGGGCTGGCGTAGACCGCCTCGAGCGGCAGGTGGGCGATGCGCGACGCCAGGGCCTGGGCCTGGCGGCGGCCCTCGTCATTCAGGCGCACCCCTGGGATGCGCCCGGCCAGCCGGCCGTGGACCCAGTCATTGGCGCCGTGGCGAATCAGCAGCAGGACGGTCACGAGCACTCCTTGCCTGGCCCTACACCAGGCATCTTACGCGAGCCAGCACGCCAACACTATACCATGTTTTGCCGCAGGCGGATGGCCGTCAACGTCGGGGTAGGGCGCTGTCAACGTCCCCGGCGCCGCACCACGCCCGGCCGGGCCCAGAGGGCACCCCGCGGCGGACTCGCTGCTGCAAAGCCCGCCGCTGCGGGCTGCAGACCGCGCCGGTGGCCTTCGCAACAGCTAGTACGCTGAAGCGTCTGTTGTTGCGCTCCGCGCGCCGCTTTCGAGCGGGCTAAAGCCCTGCGAAAACCCTGGGGGGACTTCCGCCGCCATGGACTAGTCCACGCGTACCCGGCGGGAACGCATGCGGCGTGCATGCGCCGGGCGTGGGATGCCACAATGGATGTTGACGTGGCCCTAACGTCGGGGAGTGTGAGGGACGCCTTCTTCACACCCTCCCAGAACCCACCAGGGGAGAGCTCCCGCAGATCGAGTATACTTGCGCTGGCCCGTGGGCACGCTGCGCGGCACCACGGTGGGGGCTACAGGAGGTGCAGGCCGCCACACCCCCACCGGGGGAGGATGTGGAGGGGCGAAACCCCTCCGAAAAGGATTTGAGAAGACTCTGGTTGGGGCCGTAGGCCCCCAACCCCCCGGCGGGGCTCCGCCCCGCGCCCCCGCTTCGCGGGCGGCCGCGTAACTCCCGTACTTGAAAGGTATTGTTATCAGGACTGCCCTATGATCCACCAACTCCGCATCTACGAGATCTTCGAGCACAACAAGGCGGCGTTCCACAACCGCTTCCGCGACCACGCGGCGCGGATCATGGGCCGTTACGGCTTCACGATCCTCGCCATGTGGGAGGCGCAGACCGAGAGCCGGACCGAGTTCGTCTACCTCCTGGCCTGGCCTGATGAGGCCACGATGCGCGACGCGTGGGGCAGGTTCCGGGCGGATGAGGAGTGGGCAGAGATCAAGCGGGTCACCAGTGCGCGCCATGGCGATTTGGTTGGCGCGATCGAGGACCGTGTGCTGGTGCCGACGCCCTACACGCCGCCGGCGCTTCTGGGGGAGCAGCGATAAGGCGCCATATTCTTTCGCGCCGTCCACCCTTGAAATCACGGTGGGCGGGGCGCCCTCCTTTCATCACGGTTGCGTATGAGCCTCCTCACCAACGGCGGCCGGGCGCTGCGCGCGGAGGGCGCGCTCGCGCTCGCCGCCCTGCGCGACCGCGGCCTGGCGCTGCTGCTCGGCCTGTTCGCCGCGCTGCTGCTGCTGGCCGCACAGGCCCCGCTGGCCTACAGCGTCGATGTGGGCGTCGAGGACGGGCCGGGCAGCGATCTGCCGCTGGTGGCTGGCTTCCACCCACGCGAGCAGGATGTCCAGGGGACGTTCCGCTGGACGAAGGACTCTTCGCAGATCCGCCTGCCAGGTGTGGGGGCGCGCCCGCTGTGGCTCACGCTGCGCTTCATCGCAGTGAGGGAGGAGGTGGCCCGGCGCGGCCCGCGCGAACTGGAGCTGTGGGCGGGCGGGCGCCTGGCCGCCCGGCTGCCGGTGCGCCCGCAGGGAGCGATCTACCGCCTGGCCCTGGCGCCGCCGGCGGATGGAGACTACCTGCTGGAGCTGCGCAGCGCGACGTTCGTGCCTAGCGGGGACGCGCGCGCGATCGGCGCGGGGCTGGCAGCCTTCAGCGCAACGGCGCCGCCTGGCCCGACGCTGCCGGCCTGGCGCAGCACGCTGGCCTGGCTCGCCGCGGCGATCCTCGCCTGGCTGGCGGTGCGGCGCGCGGGGTT
>DATMBA010000160.1:0-13389 GCA_035559635.1 Roseiflexaceae bacterium | reverse complement strand
TGCGGCCCCCGCGCCCTCAGCCGGCAGGCTCTTCAAACAAGCTCTGAGAACCGCCGAGGCGCTGAGGGGTGTGGCTGCCGGGCGGGGCCAAGGCCATGAGGTGGGGAGGCCGGCCTCAGCGCCTTCGGGCGCCGCGGGACGTCAGCGATCCGCCTCCGGCGCCTGGAGCATGTAGCCGGCGCCGCGCACGCCGACGATGTAGGATGGGTCCAGCTTGTGGCGCAGGTTGTGGATGTGGGAGCGGATGAGGGTCTGGGCCTCGTCGTCTGGGACGCTCAGGCCGTGGGTGCGGCGCACGATCGCCTCGTAGCTCACCACGCGGCCCTGGGCGTCGGCCAGGCAGCAGAGCAGGGCGTACTCGATCGGGGTGAGGCGCAGCGGCCGGCCGTCGAAGCTGGCCTGGTGGCGCGGCCGGTCGATCGCCAGCCGGCCGATGCGCTCCAGGGCCTCCGCAGCGGCAGGCGTCTGGCGGGCGGGCGGCTCCTGGGCGCCCTCCACCACCGCGATCTCGCGCGCCAGGCGGCGCAGCGCATCCACCCGGCGCTCCTCCTCGCGCCGCCGCAACGCCCCCGCCGCGCGCTCCAGCAGTTCGGGCAGGGCGCACGGCTTCTGCAGGTAGTCGTAGGCGCCCAGGCGCAGCGCGGCCACGGCGCTCTCCACCGAGCTGTAACCGGTGAGCAGGATCACCGCCGCCGGCTGTGGCTGCTGGCGCGCGGCCTGCAGCACCTGCACGCCGTCCACCCGCCGCATGCGGATGTCGGTGATCACCAGGTCGAATCGCTCGGCTGCCAGCAGCGCCACCGCCGTCTCGCCGTCCGGTGCGTCGGTCACCTGGTAGCCAGCGCTCGCCAGCCCACTCGCCAGCAGCCTGCGGGTGGTCGCGTCATCCTCGACCAGCAGGATGCGCTCGCTCATAGAGCCTCCTCCGGCGCCTCGGCCGGCAGTTCGATCGTGAACACCGCCCCCTGGCCGGGTGCCCCGTCCACCGCGATCCGCCCGCCGTGGTCGGCCACGATCTGCTGGCAGATCGCCAGCCCCAGCCCGGAGCCCTCGGGCTTGGTGGTGAAGAACGGGTCGAAGATGCGGTCGCGGATCTCCTCCGGCACGCCCGCGCCGGTGTCCGCTACCTCGACGACGACGAACGACGCAGGCGCAGCGGCCGGCGCCGCTAACGTGCCGCTGCTGGCGGAGGACGTGGGCATTCCATCTACCTCAGCCTGGTTGTCGGTCGCCGGTCGCTGGTCGTTGGTCGTTGGTCCTCGGTCGCCAATCGCGCGGGTCCGCACCGTGATCGTGCCGCCCTCCGGCATGGCGTCGGCGGCGTTCATCAGCAGGTTCAGCAGCACCTGGGTGAGCTGGTCGGCGCGGCCGCGCACGGGCGGCAGGTCCGCCCCTAGCGCGCGCTCCACATACACCCCGCGGTCGCCCAGGGCGCCGCCGGTGAGCAGCAGCAGGCGCTCGACCAGGGCGTTCACCTGCAGCGGCGCGGGGGCGTTGTCGGCGGGGCGATGCACGGCCAGCAGGCTGCGCAGGATAGCGCTGATACGCCGGATCTCCTCCTGGGCGATCGTCAGGAAGGTCTCGCGCTGCTCGGGCTGCGCCATGCGCACCAGGTCCAGGCAGCTCTGAATGGACTGCAGCGGGGTGTTCAGTTCGTGGGCCACGGCGGCCGCCAGGCGCGCGCCGGCCGCGAAGCGCTCGCTCTGAATGGCGGCCGCCTCCAGCCGCAGCCGCTCGGTCACGTCGGTCACGTGGACGATCGCCTGCTCCACGGCTCCCGCCGCATCCAGCAGCGGGAGCACCTGCAGGTCGAGCGCCCGATGGCGCCCCGGCTCGTCGTGGACGATGCGCTGCTGGCGCGCCTGCCCGTCGGCCAGCGTCGCCCGCACCGTCTCGGCGATCGCCGGGGCGGGGGCGTGCACCTCGGCCCAGATCGGCGCGCCCACCAGGTGCTCCGGCTCGGCGCCGAGCATGTGGGCGAGGCGCTGGTTGGCCGCCAGCACCGTACCGCCGCCGTCCAGCAGCGCCATGCCGTCGTCCAGGCCGTCGAACAGCGTGCGCAGGATGTCGCGGCTGCGGCGCAGTTGGTCGGTGAGCAACTTGAGTTGGGCGTAGGCGTGCTGGCGCTCGCGCTCGGCCAGTTCGAGCGAGCCGAGCATGGCGTTGATCGCGTCGCTCAGGCGGGCGATCTCGTCGCCGCCGGAGACCGCGACGCGCGCCGCCAGGTTGCCGTGGGCGCCGATGCGCCGCACCTCGGCGCTCAGGCGCGTCTGGCGGGCGATCACCGAGCGCTCCAGCAGCAGCAGCGCCACTCCACCGCTGATGCAGCTCGCCAGCAGCAGGCCCAGCGTGAAGTAGACGACGCTCGCCTGGCCCTGGCGGTAGACCGGCCGGGCGGCCTCGACGCGCAGCACGGCCACCTGCCTGCCGTCCACATCGGTCAGCAGCCGATAGCCGGCGATCGTCCGGTCGCTGAGCGGGCGCACCACGCCGGCTGGCAGGGATGCCAGGTCCTCGCGCGCCGCCACCACGTCCGGCGCGGGGTAGGCGCCGTCCAGCCGGTGGACCGTCAGGTTGAGCCGGGTGACGGCGGCCATCTCACGCACGGCGGCGGCGTCCAGCGGCCGGGCGACCACCAGCAGGCCGCGTGGCGGCCCCTGGCGCGCGGCGGTGAGCACCGGGTGGGCCGCGGCCAGCAGGAGGGTGTCGGGGAGCACGATGATGCCGCCGCGCGCCAGGGGCGCATCGTGGACGAGCGCCGCCGGCACGTGCTCGCGCAGGCGCTCCGGCAGCGGCGCCTCGGTGCCGGTGGCCAGGTCGAAGGCCCGGCCGTACCGGGTGCGGCCCCCGGCGTCGGCCAGGATGAACAGGCTGAGCCGGTTACCGGCGAAAGTGGCGTCGGACAGGTTCTGCGTCACGTAGGCCGGGGTGCGCTCGGCGGCGAAGGCGTAGGTGTCGTCGCGGGCGGCGTAGTCAGCGGCGATGCGCCCGAGGTCGGCCAGGTCGTCGGCGAGGGCGTTGGCGGCGCGGTCCACGTCCACGCGCACCTGCTGCTCCTCGATCTGGAGGTAGCTGTCCAGCACGAAGATCCGCAACGGGATGGAGATCAGCGCCAGCAGCGCCGCCACGGTGGCGGCGACGATGACGAGCGTCTTGGTGCGGAGCGAGGCCGCGCCCCAGCGCGCGCGCAGGCGGGCGGGAGCGGCGAAGCGGTCGGGCGGCATAGGGCACCATCGTGCAGACAGACCTGCACCCGGCCGATTATAGGCCCCGCAGGTCCCCTCGCGCCACAGCCGAACATCGCATGTGTGATACGATTCGTAGACGAATCTCGTACAATGGAGGCGCCGTCGATCGTTGCGCCTCGGGGCGGGCCGGCATGCGACCTGTCCCGACCCATTGTGTCGTTAGCCATGCTTTCGCTGCGCGGCCTCCAGCTTTACCGGCTAGGGAGGCTCGGAGGGGCTTCGCCCCTCCGAAAAAGGTGTTCTGTGGGGGCCG
This sequence comes from Roseiflexaceae bacterium, assembly GCA_035559635.1. Lineage (GTDB taxonomy): Bacteria > Chloroflexota > Chloroflexia > Chloroflexales > Roseiflexaceae > CALJIC01. Next base: position 9,888 of record DATMBA010000160.1, on the reverse strand, counting down.
TAGGCCCTCACACCCCCATGTGCGTACCTTCGGGAACGCCTGCGGCGTGCGCGCGTACGTGATAGTCCGCGCGCACCTTGTCTTACGGCGGCGTTAATCAGCGCAAGGAGGAACCTGTGCCGACCCTCTACACCACCCTCGGCCCGCGGGAGACTGGGGAGCTTGGCCTGATCCTGCCGCACGAGCACATCTTCGTCGAGTTCCGCCCGCCGGACACACCCGGCCATGCCGAGGCGGACGTGGCGGATGTGGTGCGCCTGATGGCGCCCGAGCTGGTGCGGGCGCGCGCGGCGGGGGTCACCGCGATCGTGGACTGCACGCCGGTGGGCGTCGGGCGGCGTGTGGACATCCTGCGGGCCGTGTCCGAGGCGGCTGGCATGCCGCTGGTGGCGCCCACCGGCATCTACCGCGAGCCGTGGGTGCCGCGCTGGGCGCTGGACGCCACGGAGGGGCGGCTGCGCGACTGGATGCTCGGCGAGCTGCAGGGCGAGATCGCCGGCAGCGGCGTGCGCGCGGCCTGGATCAAGCTCAGCGCCGGCGACGACGGCATCACCGACGCGGAGGCGAAGATTCTGCGCGCCGCCGCCCGCGCCGCCAGGGAAGCCGGTGCGACGATCGGCAGCCACACGATCCGCGGCCGGGTGGTGCGCGATCAGGTTGACATCATAGAACGGTGTGGGTACAGCGCCGAGCGCTTCATCTGGATCCACGCCAGTGCGGAGGAGGACTTCGGGCTGAATCTGGAGCTGGCACGGCGCGGCGCGTGGGTGGAGTACGACTGGATCGGCGGGCAGCCGGACGAGTTGATCCTGGAGCGGGTGCAGCGCATGCTGGACGCGGGGCTGGGCGGGCGGCTGCTGCTGAGCCAGGATCGCGGCTGGTACGACCCGGCGCTGCCCGGAGGGGGCACGCCCAAGCCGTACACCTACCTGAGCGAGGTCTTCCTGCCGAAGCTGCGCGCGGCGGGGGTGGACGAGGCCACGGTGCACATGCTGACGGCGGAGAACCCGTTCCGGGCCTACGCGCGGTAGGATGTGTGGCGCCTACTCCCGCTTCTTGCGCGCCCGCTGCTTAGCGGCCAGGAGCCGGGCGAACTGCTCCTCGGCGGCGGCCTTGCCCTCCTCCGGCGGCGCCGGCCGCTCCTCGGGGCGGGCGGGGGGCGCCTCGGCCTGGGCACGCGGAGCCTCAGGCTGGGCGCGCGGCGTGAACGCCGCTGCTGGCACCTCCGGCCCACTGCGCCGCTCGCGGGCCTGGGCGCGCTGCTTGGCCGCGCTGAGCCGGCCGAGGGATGGCCCGGCCGCAGCGGGGGACGGATGGGGAAAGGCGCGCCGGCGAAGCGCCGCCAGCCCCGGCGCCAGGTCCTCCAGGCGCAGCATCAGGCGGCGCAGCGCGATGTCCAGCGGCCAGAGGACCAGCGCCAGCCACAGCAGCGGCAGGCCGATCTCGCGCACCGACCCCACCGCCTGCGCCGGCGGGGCGAACACCTCGGCGGGGAGCGGGTCCACGCGGCCACCCGTGATGCGCGCCAGGTCGCGCAGCAGGGCCGGGTTATCGCGCCGCTCCGAGTACTCTAGCGAGTAGCTCACCACCAGGCCGGTGGTCGCCACACCCAGTTGGCGCCCCTGGTCATCGGCGGCGGCCACCTGGGCCAGGTAGACGCCCGGGACGGTGGCCGGCGCCACGGCGCGGTAGCGGCCGGGGCCGACCTGCGTGAAGGTAAGCGGCCCACCGTTGTTCTCGGGGTCCACCAGCCGCCCGGCGAGCGTCAGGTCGTTGAGCGGGCGGCCACGCTCGTCCTGGGCTGTCACCTCCAGCACCCCCTGGCCGCCCTCCACCGTGCCGCGCAGCGCCAGGGCGCCGCCGGTGCGCGGCGGCAGCAGCAGGTCCGCCAGGCCGCTGACGAAGCGCGGGAACTGCTCCCAGGCCACCCACTCGGCGGCCCATTTCCCCTGTACGTCGCTGGTCCAGGCCACCGCGCGGCCGAGGCCGTACTGCCACTGGGCCAGGATCGGCTTGCCGTCCGGCGTCACCAGGATGGCGCGGGCGGTCTCCTTGATCTCGGTGCCGTTGTAGCCAAAGAGCGGCGGGACAGCGCCGAGGCCGCGTACCGGGGCCACTGGCAGCGCCACCTGGGGGATGAAGCGCCCCTCCACCACGTCGCGCCCGGCGGCGATCACCGTCTCCTGCAGGAAGACCTCCGGCACCTCCTCGACGCGGGTGATCTGGTAGAAGCGGCCACCGCCCTGCTCGGCCACCTGCCTCAGGTTCGGGTTGGCGTCGTTGCCGACGGCGAAGGTGGAGATCGTGATGCCGGCGGCGCGCATCTGAGCCACCAGGTCGCTGTAGTTGCTCTCGGCGATGCCGTCGGTGAGCAGGATGACGTGCTTGACCTTGGCGTCCACGTTGGCGAGCGCCTCGGCGGCGCGCTCGACGCCCGGGCGGATGTCGGTGCCACCGCCGGGGCCGAAGGTGCCGAGCGCGCGCTCGATCTCCACCGCCGGCGGGAGCTGCTGCACCTCGAGCACCCACTGCGCCGTGTCGTCGAACACCACCAGGCCGATCGTATCCTGCTGGCTGAGGCCCAGGCTGGCCTGGTACACCGCCTCCTTCGCCAGGTCCAGCTTGGTGCGCCCGCTGCCGCCCGGCTCGTCCATGCTGCCGCTACGGTCGATCACCATCACCAGCGCCAGGTCCGGTTGCTCGATCGTCTCGCGCGGGTCGAGGCTCACCGGCAGCGCCTCCTCGATCTGGGTGCGGCGGTAGCCGCCGGCGCCGAACGAGTCCATCCCACCGGTCATGGCGAGGCCGCGGCCCAACTCCTTGACGTACAGCGGCAGGGTCTCGAGCAGGGGGCGCGGCAGCGCGCGGGCCGGCGTGTCCACCAGCACCACGCCGGCATAGCCGCCGAGCTGCTCCAGCGAGGCCGGCGCCTGGGCGGGCGCGCGGGTCTCCACGCGCACCCCGGCGGCGGAGAGGGCGCGCTCGAGGTTCTGGGCGCGCGCCGGGTCCGCGGCGATCAGCAGCACGCGCGGCGGGCCCTGCACCTCGGTGAAGGCGGCCACGCGGTTGTTCTGCGGCTCAACGTCCCCCTGCGCCTCCAGGCGTACCTCCAGGCGGCGGAAGCCGGCCTCGCCAGAGGGCAGGCGCACCTCGTAGCTGCTCTGGCCGGCGGGGATCGCCACCGCGCGCTCGCCGGCCGGCCGGCCGTCCACGAACACCTGCAGCCGGCCGGTGGTGGCGAAGGTGGCGCTGACGTTCACGGCCAGCGCCACCTCCTGGCCCTCGCGGGCGCTGCTGGGGGCGGTGAGCGCGCTGAGGATCACGTCCGGGCCGAGCTCGCTCGGCAGTATCACCACGTCCAGCGGCACGCCACGCACCGCGGCCAGGCGGGCCGCCTCGGCGGCCCGCCCGACGTTCTCGCCGCCGTCCGAGATCAGCACCAGGCGCTTCTGGGTTTCGGCGGGCAGCAACGCCAGCCCGAGCTGCACCGCGTCCTGGATGTTGGTGCGAGTGGTGACGGGCGCGGAGTTGATCCGCCCGAGGGTGGTGACGTCTGAGGGGGCGCGCTCCACCAGTGCGTTCTCGCCGAACACCACCACCGCCGCGCGGTCGTTGGGGGGCATGGCGCGCAGCGCCTCGTCCACGTAGCGCAGGGCGCGCTCGCGTTGGGCGGGCGCCACCGAGTCCGAGGCGTCCACCAGGAACACGGTGGTCAACTCGCGCACCGGGCGCACCAACTGCGCCCCGGCGAGCGCCAGCACCAGCGCGGCCAGGATGGCGCTGCGGACGAGCAGGCTGGCCCAGAAGCGCCAGCGCGCCAGGCGGCGCGGCGTCAGCAGGGTGAGCGCCCACAGCGCCGGGAGCAGCAGCAGCAGCGCCAGGGCCGCCGGTGTGATGAATGAGAGCGAAACCATGCCGTGTCCGAATTGCAGATTGCAGATTGCAGATTGCAGATTGCGGATTGCAGCCGGCCTGTTTCTACACGGGCGGTTGGTGCGCAGCGGCTGCGGTGTGTGTGGAAAGCATGGGCTGACGGCAGTATACCATGTGGGAGGCGTGGGTGGGGCCGGCGATCGGGGCGAGGCTACGTCAAGATTGTTAAGAGCCTGTCAGGTTGGGGGTGAAGGGGGCCAGGCCTCCGGGCCCATTTCGCGCTCGTAGCCAGCACCACCCCCTACCGGCGCTTTGGCGTCTACCCTGATGGCGGGCGGCTGATCGTCCCGTACACAACAGAAAACGGCCTGTGCATTAGGACCGGTTGACGCCGGCCGCCGCCTCTGGTATGCTCCTGGCGTGAACATGGGAGGGACAGGGAGGGCATAGCCCCCCTGCAACCCACCCCTTTCCAGCAGCAGTGTGCGCGCAGCGCATGCGAGCCTGGCATAATGGGAGGGGCAGGGAGGGCATAGCCCTCCCTGCAACCCACCCCTTTCCAGCAGCAGTGTGCGCGCAGCGCATGCGAGCCTGGCATAACAGGAAAGCGCCGACGGAGCAGAGTAGCGGGCGCCAACGGGTCCCAGAGAGCCGCCGTAGGCTGCGAAGGCGGCACCCGCACCCCGCGAAAGACCCTCCCGAGCGCGGAGAAGAACCCGGAGGGTGGCAGACACAGGGCAAGAGGTACGGCACGCGGACCAGACACGCCCGCTTTGACCTTTTGTCTGTTGCCTTTCACTTTTCGGCAGTAAGCTCCGCCGGCTCGCCCCCCGTTACCGGGCGTCGAGGTCGCGGCCTTGGCCGCGGCGAAGCTGCGGTGGCACCACGAGCGCCCTCCCTCGTCCGCGTGACGAGCGGAGGGCGTCTTATTCACAGGACTTACGCAGTCGGCGCCCCACGCGGGGGTACGGGGGCCACAGGCCCCCAAAAACCCTCGAGGATTCTTTTTGGAGAGGCTCTGTCCCTCCAAACCTCCCCTCGGGGTGCGGGGGCAGGGCCACTGCGTACGTCCTGTTATTGCGGCTGAAGGCTGAGGGCTGACCGATGAATAGCCGGGGTGTGATCAATACAGTACAGCGCCGATCGTGCCCCGCCTTCCGCCTTCCGCCTTCCGAAGAGGTGTCACCTATGGAACGCATCCGCACCACAGAGATCGGCGCGCACGTAGGCGAGCGCGTGCTCCTGGCCGGCTGGCTACACCGCCTGCGCCAGCTCAGCAACGTCAGCTTCCTGATCCTGCGGGACGGCTACGGCCTGGCGCAGGTGGTGGTGGAGGACCCGGCGCTGGTGGCGCGCCTGGCCGCGCTGCCGGCCGAGAGCGTGCTGGCGGTGGAGGGCGAGGTGGTGGCCGAGCCGCAGGCCCCCGGCGGCGTGGAGGTCCATCGCCCGGCGGTGACGGTGCTGGCGGAGGCCGCCGAGCCGCCGCCGTTCGACCTGTTCCGCCCCACGATCAAGGCGCAGCTGCCGACGATCCTGGACTACGCGCCGCTGGCGCTGCGCCACCCGCGCCACCGCGCGATCTTCCGCCTGGCGGCCGCCTCCATGGCTGGCTTCCGCCAGACGCTGCGCGCCATGGGCTTCACCGAGGTGCAGACCCCCAAGCTGGTGGAGTCCGCCACCGAGGGTGGCGCCAATGTCTTCGCGGTGGAGTATTTCGGCCGGCGCGCCTATCTGGCCCAGAGCCCGCAGTTCTACAAACAGATCATGGTGGGCGTCTTCGAGCGCGTCTTCGAGGTCGGGCCGGTGTTTCGCGCCGAGCCACACGACACGCCGCGCCACCTCAACGAGTACGTCTCGCTGGACGTGGAGCTAGGGTTTATCACTGACCACACAGATGTGATGAGGACGTTGAGGTCAGTCCTGGCCGGGATGCTGGCGGCCATCCGTGAGCGCTGTGCGCCTGAACTGGCGCTACTGAAGCTCACGCTGCCGGAGATCCCGGCCGAGGTGCCGGCCATCCACTTCAGTGAGGCGCTGGCGCTGATCTACCGCGCCACCGGCGAGGACGCGCGCGGCGAACCGGACCTGGCGCCCTCCCACGAGCGCTGGCTCGGCGAGTGGGCCAGGCGGGAGCACGGCTCGGACTTCCTGTTCGTGTGGGGCTACCCGATGGCGAAGCGGCCGTTCTACACCCACCCGGACCCGCAGCGCCCGGAGCACTCGAACAGCTTCGACCTGCTGTTCCGCGGGCTGGAGCTGGTGACTGGCGGCCAGCGGCTGCACCGCTACACGGACTACCTGGCGGCGCTCGCGGCGCGCGGGCTGAGCGCCGAGCCACTCCAGGGCTACCTGCAGGCCTTCAAGTACGGCATGCCCCCCCACGGCGGCTTCGCCATCGGCCTGGAGCGCTGGGTGGCACGCCTGCTGGAGCTGCCGAACGTGCGCGAGGCCACACTGTTCCCGCGGGATATGAACCGGCTGTCGCCGTGACCCGTCGCACGTTGAACCGTTGCACGTTGGAACGTTGGCGCTGCATCCGGTGCGGTCAGTGCCGAACGTGCACCGTGCACCGTGCGAACCTTCAACTCGGCGGGGCGCGCCGCTCGAACCAGACGATCCCCGCGCCCCCCGCCAAAGCAAGGATCCCCGCGGCCACATACGCGTCCGGCACGCCGGCCTGCGAGACATAGACCGCCACCATGCCACAGACGCAGCCGAGCAGATAACAGGTGAGCACCGCCTCGCGTCGGGTGAGGCCGCGCGCCACCAGCCGGTGCGAGATGTGGTCCTTACCGGGGGTGGTGAGCGGGTTCATGCCGCGCCGCAGCCGGGAGACGAACACCAGCGAGGTGTCGAAGATCGGCAGCGCCAGCACGCAGACCGGCACCAGCCAGGTGACCCACGGCACGTTGGAGGGGAAGCGTAGCTTGATCGCCAGCGCGGCCAGCAGGAAGCCCAGGAAGAGCGCGCCGGTGTCGCCCATGAAGATCGTGGCCGGGTTGAGGTTGTAGCGCAGGAAGCCGATGCAAGCACCGACGAGCGCCGCCGCCAGCGCGCCCACCAGCACCTGCCCACCCATCGCCGCGAGCAGCAGGAAGAACGCCGCCGCCACCGTCGTCACCCCGGCCGACAGCCCGTCCATGTTGTCGAGCAGGTTGAGGGCGTTCGTGATCCCCACCACCCACAACAGGGTCAGCGCCCAGTTCAGCCACTCGCTGGCGAAGAGGCGCACCTGCGTGCCGCCGAGGATCAGCACCGCGCCGGCCAGCAACTGCCCGCCGAGCTTGAGGTAGGCGTGCAGCCCCCAGCGGTCGTCCGCCAGGCCGAACAGCGACACGAGCGTGGCGCCGAGCAGGATGCCCACCAACTCGCGCACGTAGAAGCGATCCCCCAGCGCCACCAGCGCCAGCATGAAGCCGGCGTAGATCGCGGCACCACCAAGCAGTGGCACCGGTGCGGCGTGGACCTTGCGCGCATTCGGCATGTCCACCACGCCGGTGCGCAATGCGAGCCGGCGGGCGAGCGGGACGCCCAGCGCCGAGAAGACGAGGGCGGTGATGAAGATCAGGACTGTCTGTGCCATGGGCGTATGGTAGCACAACTGGGGAGAGCGCGGGGTGCCCAGACGATAGCCCGCCGCTGATGAATATTGCCCATTTCATGGGGCTTCGGCTGCGCCCCACGCCCGGCGCGCGTGCACGCCGCAGGCGTTCCCGCAGGGTACGCGCGGGCTCTCCGTTGCCAAGCCTGCCGCGGGGTGCCCGCTGGGCCCGGCCGGGCGTGGCCACGTTGACGCACCCGCCTGCCTCGGGTACCATAGCGCCGCCCGCGCTCGTGCATGGTGATCCCTTTGGCCCTCACTGAATCGCTGCCCACGTACCTCGGGCGGACGCTCGCCCCGGCCGCCCTGCTGCTGGCCGCCTCGCTGGCGGCGCTGCTGGCCGGCACGCGCCTGGCGGACCCGGCGCAGCGTGTGCCGGTGGCGCCGGGGGACGAGCGGGCGCTGGTGGGCTTCCACGAGCGCGAGCGCAACCCGCTCGGCGCCTACCGCTGGTCGCGCCCGGGCGCGGCGCTGTTCCTGTACGGCTTCGACGGCCGGCCGGCGCTGGTGACCCTGCGCCTGAACGCATCCCGCCCACCGGACGCGCCCCCCGCCACGCTCGCGCCGCACGTGGGCGAGCGCTCCCTCGGCATGTTTGCCGTGGAGACCGCCTGGCGCCGCTACCACCTGCTTGCGCCCACCAACCCCACCGGCGACACAGCGCTGTACCTGGATGGCAGCACCTTCCGCCCCGCGGGCGACGAGCGCGACCTGGGGGTGGCGCTCTCGGCGGCGGTGGCCCGCCCTGCGGTGGCGGGCGGGGGGACCCCACCCCTCCAACGGGCGATCTTCCTGGTGACGCTGCCGGTGCTGGCGTGGCTGGCGCTGCGGCTGGCCGACAAGCGACGAGTGACGCACGACGCACGACGCACGACGCACCCCGAAGGCGCGCCCGGCGGAGCCGGGTACGACCAACGACGGGAGGCATGGCACCGGCGTTGGTCGTTGGTCGTTGGTCGGCGGTCCTTTGCGGCCGGCCTGGCGCTGACACCACTGGTGGCCTGGGCCGCGGCGCGCCCGGCGGAGGCCGGCTACTGGCTACCGACGTTCGGCTGGCCGTGGTGGCCGTTCGTGCCGCTGGCGCTGCTCCTTATTGTAGCGTGCAGCGTGCAGCGTGCAGCGTGGCGCTGGAGCTACCCGCACGCTGCAATCTGCAATCGACAATCCGCAATCCCCTGGGAGGGTTGGCTGCTCGCCGGTATCACGCTGCTCGCGCTGGGGCTGCGGCTGTACGGGCTGGGCGAGCTGCCGCAGGGCCTATGGCGGGACGAGGCGCGGCACGGGCTGATCGCGCTGGAGATCTGGCGCGACCCGGCCTACCGTCCGGTGTACGTGGTGCAGGGCGCGGACCTGCCGGCGCTGCTGTTCTACCTGATGGCACCTGCCGTGGGATTGCTCGGGCCGGGGGTGGCGAGCGCGCGGCTGGTGAGCGCGCTGGCCGGGGCATTCACGCCGCTGGCGCTGTGGTGGGCGGCGCGCCCGCTGGTGGGGCCACGGGCGGCGGTGCTCAGCGCCGCGCTGCTGGCCTGGTCCTCCTGGAGCCTGAGCATGAGCCGCTGGGCCTTCCCGGCCACGCTAGACCAGCTGCTGACGCTGGCGGCCATCGGCTTCGCGCTGCGGCAGCTTGACCAAGGACCGAAGACGAAGGACCGAACCGGGACGAGCGGCGTTACCCAGGCTGGCTGGTTTTCGGTCTTCGGTCCTTCGTCTTCGGTCGGCTGGCCGCTCGCCGGGGCCCTCTCCGGCCTGGCGGCCTACGCCTACCACACCGGCAGGCTCACGCCGCTGCTGCTGGTGGGAGTCACGGCGGCCCGGCTGGGGCGGGACCGGGCGGCCTGGCGGCGGGTGGCCCCCGGCCTGATGGCGGCGGCGCTGGCCGGGCTGCTGGTGCTGGCCCCGCTGCTGCGCTTCGTCGCCGGGGACTTCCGCGGCTACAACCGGCGCACCGGCGCGGTGGCCTTCTACAACGACCAGGACGCCGGCGTGCACGCCCCGCTGCTCCTGCTGCTGCGTAACGGCGAGCGCTACCTGCTGATGTGGCACCTGGCCGGGGATCGCAACGCGCGCCATCACGCCCCCGGCGCGCCGATGCTGGACCCGGCCGCAGGCGCGCTGCTGGCGCTCGGCCTGCTGCTGGCATTCCTGGCCCGCCGCGAGCGGCCATCGGCGGCGCTGCTGGCCTGGCTGGCGCTCGGGCTGCTCCCGGGGATGCTCAGCACCGGCGCGCCGCACGCGATGCGGGCTTTGCCGGCGTTGGCGCCGGCATGTGCGGTGGCGGGGGGGGCGCTCGTGTGGCTCGCGGAGAAGGCCAAAGGCAGCAGGCAAAAAGCAACAGAGGCGCCCTCCTTCTTGGTACCTTTTACCTTGTACCTTGTATCTTTGGCCTTGAGCTTCGCTCTCAGCGCCTGGCTCTA
>DATMBA010000159.1:0-1178 GCA_035559635.1 Roseiflexaceae bacterium | reverse complement strand
CGCCCAGCCGCCCAGCCAGATCCCCAGCGCGCTCCCCAGCGTGAAGGCCGAGATGTTCGCCGCCGAGGCGATGTCCGGCGCGTCACCCGCCGCCGTCATCACCCGCAGCTGCAGCGGCGCCACTACCGCGAAGGCCGCCATGCCGTACAGCAGCAGCCCGATCACGGCGCTGATGGGGTACTGGATGGCGAGCGTCATCAGGAACAGCGCCAGCGTCAGCGCCCCCACCGTGCCGACCACCGCGCCCATGCCGCTGCGGTCCGCCAGCCGCCCGCCGAGCATGTTGCCGATGAACAGGCCGACGCCGAACAGCAGGAACAGCGGCGTGATCCACAGCGGGTCGAACCCGGTCACCTCGGTGAGCTGCGGCGCCAGGTAGACGTAGCTGGTGAACACCCCGCCATAACCGAGCAGCGTCATCAGCAGGCTGATGAGCACCGTCGGCCGCCGCAGCACCTGCAGCTGCTGGCGCAACGGAGCGGCCTGCCCGGTCCCGCCCATGTGCGCCCGGGCATGCGCGTCCAGGCCCTCCAGGTCGGCCGCGCTGAGCGCGTGCGCGGTGTGCCGCTCCGCCTGGGCGGCTGCGTGTGCCCCAGGTCCATGGCCGGTGTGCGCGTCATGGGCGTGGCGCGCCTCGTGGCCGGTATGCGCCTCCTGCTCCTGGTCCGCCCGGCGCTGGCGCGGCAGGAGCACGAGCAGCCCGACCAGCGTGACCAGGCCCATCACCACCAATGTCCAGAACGTGGCCCGCCAGCCGAGCGCGCGCCCGATCGCCGCGCCGATCGGCGCGCCGAGCACGGTCGAGGCGGTTAGCCCGGCAAAGACCGTGGCGATCGCGCGGCCCTTCATCTGTGTGGCCACCAGGTCGGCGGCGAACACCGCGGCGATGCCGAGGAACGCCCCGTGCGCCATCGCCGAAATCACGCGCCCGGCCATGATCGTCTCGTAGCTCGGCCCGAGCGCCGAGACGAGATTGCCGAGCACGAAGACGGTGGCAGTGACCAGCAGCATCTGCGGCCGAGGCACGCGCGAGCCGATGGCGACGAACAGCGGCGCGCCGATCGCGACACCGATGGCGTAGGCGCTCTCGAACAGGCCGACCGCGCCGAGGGTGACGCGCAGATCGGCGGCGATCTCCTGCACCACGCCAGCGACGATGAACTCGTCGGCGCCCATGG